>JBHHYU010000003.1:0-97880 GCA_046757725.1 Binatia bacterium | reverse complement strand
CGTGGATCGACTTGTACATGAATATCGCAATCAGCAACGCAGCTCATAATGCTGGTCGTCTTGAGCATCAAAGGTGTCAGGCTTGAGTTGTTGAGTATTTTCGTGTTCGTTCCCTTACCAGGCTAGCGCATAGTCTTTGAACGCGCTCTCGAAAGCGTCTGTCCTTCAGCATCTTTCCCTCTAAACTTTTCACCCCTATTGATAGAGCGGATATGTCACGGGCAAAAATTTTGGCTGCCTGGGCCAACTTTAAGCCCCCAATTTCCCTGCCCACATAACCCACAATCGCCCGCAATTCAGCCTGTCTCCTTCCTCTCCCTTTTCCCAGAATCTCACGCGCTGGCCTCTCATACTCTCTGCTGATCCCATCGACAATCTGCTCGACTTTCATCCGAATAGAAAATACCGGCTCTAACCTCTGAACCCGCCTCTCAACTCTGTCCACAATCAAGTACGGGGGTCTGGCATGCCCAATTGCCTTTTTGGTCATCCTTCTTTGGATTTCACCGCATCCGCAAAACATTCCACCGTTTTTCCACAAGGCAAAAAACTCTGGCTGGGGAGGTCAGTCCGGGCAATAATGTGGGATTAAAGAGTGACCGGATCGAACAACCCAGCCGAAGTCAGTTTCGTGGAAAATAAGGCAAATTGATAGGGAAGGCAACAGGAAGAAGGAGGAAAGGAATCGAGATCTTAACGCCTCGGACTGATCGCTGAGCTTCCGTATTTTGCGGCCCTTTCTTTGACGATAAAGCCAATCTTCCGCTTCCTCGGCTCCGCCGAGGACATGAGCTGGCGGATAACATCAAAAACCACCTTGAACTGAGCATCGTACTTTTTCTCCATCGCATCAAGCTTTGTTGCGAGATCTTTATGAGTCGCCAGCATCTCCCTCAACCGCACGAACGCCCTCATGAGTTCGATATTCACATGAATAGCACGCTCACTGTTAAGAACGGTCGACAGCATGGCAATGCCCTGTTCTGTAAAGACAAGGGGAGCATACCGACGACCACCACGCCCTTTGTTTGAGGTCGCAAATTGCGACCTAAAAGAATTAACTTCTTCAAGGGTCAATTGGAACATAAAATCACCAGGAAATCTGGCAATATTCCGTCGGACCTGCTCGTTCAGTCTCTTTGTCGTTACCCGGTAGAGCCGTGCCAAGTCGCTATCAAGCATCACTCTACATCCTCGCAGCAGGAGAATACGTTGCTCGACCGGCTCGGCAGGAACCAGATCGCTTCTTGTCATTCGCTTTCCTCCTTTAAAGTCCCAAACCGTCACCTTCAGTCAAAGGGGTCTCTGTTGGCTTTTAAACAGCAGGGTTCAATCTTTCGAGTGCAGCTTGCTGCCTTGTTTTCTCTTTCTACCCTCCCTTTTACCAACAGAACAAGAAGGCCTGGCTGGAGAGAGCCAGTCCGAGCGATGGTGTGGGGTCAAAGATGTGACCGGATCACGAGACGCCTCTGTAGTTTATTGGCCCCACTACTCAGCCACATTTACTCCAGCTCGCAAGGCACCGGCAAGGGCCTAAGATGCTCGAAAACCAAATACTTTAAACCTGCGAGGACGAAAATTTTCTCTTAGGATTCAACTGAGCGACGCTACAATAGAATGTCGTAGGATTAGGCTTGCGATCAGGGCAAAAACCTTCAAACTTTGGCACCGGGATCGAAATTCTCCATTGCTCGCAACCGAGAGTACCATTTTATAGTAGCGTGTCTATCGTGCTGCTTTGACTTCTCGGCGGCGTGCATGAAGTACAGGTTCGGTATAGCCGTTGGCCACCTCTCTCCCCTTGAAGACAAGATCTAGCGCGGCTTGAAATCCCATGCTTTTGTCAAATTGGGGTGCCATGTTTCGATAATTCGGATCGGACTTGTTTTGCCTGTCAACAACCTCGGCCATCCTCTTAAAGGTCTCTCGGACCTGCTGCTCGGTCACAATCCCGTGATACAGCCAGTTGGCGATGTGCTGACTGGATATACGCAGCGTCGCCCGGTCTTCCATCAACCCAATGTCATGGATGTCCGGTACTTTAGAACAGCCGATCCCCTGGTCGACCCAGCGCACAACATACCCAAGGATTCCCTGAGTATTGTTATCCAGCTCTTGTTGTATCTCCTTCGGCGTCAACTTTCTGTCTAACAGGGGAGGTGAAAGGATATCACCCAGACTTGCGCGATCTCTTTTTGAAAGTTCTTTCAGCCTTTTTGCGACATTGACCTTGTGATAGTGCAAAACGTGGAGTGTGGCGGCCGTGGGCGAAGGTACCCAGGCCGTATTGGCACCAGCCTCAGGATGGGCAATCTTAGTTTCTACCATCCGTCGCATTTCATCTGGCATGGTCCACATCCCTTTGCCGATCTGGGCCTTCCCGATCAGACCCGTTGTAATACCGATATCGACATTCCAGTCCTCATATGCGTTCATCCAGGGCTGGATTTTGATCTCTGGCTTAGGCAGCATAGGGCCCAAGTTCATGCTGGTATGAATCTCATCGCCAGTCCTATCAAGGAAGCCTGTGTTAATAAACACGACTCGGTCTTTTGCCATACGTATGGCTTCTTTCAGATTAACCGTGAGGCGTCGTTCCTCATCCATGATACCGATTTTTAGCGTTTTCCTCTCAAGACCGAGGGCATCCTCTACTCTTTCAAACAACTCTACCGTAGCTGCCACTTCTTCCGGGCTATGCAATTTGGGCTTTACGATATAAACGCTGCCGGTACGGCTGTTCGTGTATTTTCCGGTTCTTTTGAGGTCGTGCATGGCCGCCAGCGTGGTGACCATGGCGTCGAGGAATCCCTCCGGAATTTCCCGGCCGTCTGCCGTGGTCACTGAATCGGTGTACATGTGAACACCCACATTGCGGACAAGCAGCATACTTCTACCGTATAGGGTGATGGTTTTTCCGTCAGGGGATGTGAAAGTTTTATCCTGATTAAGCCTCCGGGTCATTGGCTCCCCGTTCTTTTCAAAGGTCGCTTCAAGCGTGCCTTTCATGATGCCCGTCCAATGCCTGTAAACTTTTGTCTTGTCAGCTGCATCTACCGTGGCGACAGAGTCTTCGCAATCTTGAATGGTGGTGATGGCTGCCTCCAGCACCACGTCTTTCACCCCCGCGGGATGGGCTTTACCAATAGGATGATCTCGATCAGTCTGGATCTCTATGTGCAATCCATTGTTTTTGAGCAAAAGACCGCTGAGTTTTTTCTCCTTCTCATTGAAGCCAACAAACCGGCCTGGGTCTGCCAAGCCCACATTCTGACCGCTCTTGAGGATCGCAAACAACTGTTTTCTCCCCGCAACATCTTTGAGCGTGAATTGGGTGACTTCGGAAAACTTTCCCTGCTCAAGGCCGACCACCTCATCTAGGAATACCTCCGTTTCTGCTATCACCTTTGCGCCGCGTATGGGATTATAGGTCTCCCCTTTCTCGGCTCTGTCTTCCTCCGGAATGACATTCGTGCCATACAGCGCATCATACAGACTACCCCATCGCGCATTGGCTGCGTTGAGCGCATAACGGGCATTGTCCAGTGGCACCACCAACTGGGGCCCGGATACCTTCGCTATCTCGGGATCCACGTTTGCCGTGCTCACCTGAAAATCTTCACCTTCAGGAACCAGGTAACCTATTTCCAACAGAAATTTCTTGTATTCTTCCCTGTTGATAAGCTGGCCTTTTCTGGCCAGACACCATGCGTCAATTTCTCTCTGCAATGCATCCCGTTTTTCCAAAAGTTTCCTGTTTTTAGGGGCTAAATCTCTAACGATCCCACCGAGTGAGGCCCAAAAGGCATCTGGTTCCACACCTGTACCGGGCCCGATCTCGTTTCGCACCAGATCATACAATGTCTTATCTACTCTTAGTCCGCCCACTGCGACTCTATTTGCCATCTTTTGTCTCCCTTTTATCCCGTTTTAGCTAAGTGGCGCTATGGCAATGGTCCGATTTACCTCGATTAACTTTTCAGTTGAAAGGGGGAACTGTTGCTCCTCTTAAAAAGTATCCACCCTTGCCTTCGGAAAAATTTCAGGTCTCTTGCCGGTTTCTCTGTAACGGAAATAGTCCCTGAGGATCTGGGCATGATCAAACACAAGGGGATTGGGCAGATGCTCCTCAGTATATATTCGCGCCTCTTGAGCATCATCACCCCCCTTGGGAATACCACCAGCCGTGGCTATGAACACCGTGGAAACCGTGTGGTGGCGGGGATCACGGCTGGGATCGGAGTAAGTGTAAAACTGCTCGATCAAAAGGACATTCAGGGAGGTCTCTTCCCTTGCCTCTCTCACCGCGGCCATTTCCACGCTCTCTCCGTAGTCGACAAAGCCGCCCGGCAGCGCCCATCCAAAAGGCGGATTCTTTCTATTGATCAGGACGATACCACTCTCGTCTTTGAACTCAATAATGATATCAACCGTCAACAATGGAGCATCCATTTATTCACCACACCTTGACTCTTGAGAAATGTCAAGGTAAAAGAGATAGCAGATCGACTTACCGCGGGGTGGAGCAGTCTGGTAGCTCGCAAGGCTCATAACCTTGAGGTCCCGGGTTCAAATCCCGGCCCCGCAACCAACCTTTTTATAAACTAGATACCACACCTCGCCCGCTCATAAGCTCTCTGCAGTGGTTTTACTAGTAATCTTCACAAAAGCACGCTTTTTTGTTACCACCGTGTCGTGTAAGCGGTCAACCGCTCAAGCAACCCTTCTGGTCGTGACCCTAATGTGCCCCCTGATCTCTGCGATCCTATTTTCAATAATCAAAAGCACACCTCAAATCCTATACAATCAGGAGAAGCATCAAAGTCTGAGGGTCCAGATGGATGACCCATAACACTTCAGTCATGAAAATGACCGTAAACAATTGTTTCCATTTGAGTCTTTGCATTATTCTCTCCTTTTCACCTTTCAATTTCTTTTAGTTCGCTACCCCCTTAAATAATAACAGGTTCAATGCATAATCGATTGTAGAAAAAGCCGAAACAAATCCCTGGTTGACAACTCTGATTCGGTCGGGGAAAATGTACCTGCTTGGCAGGCAAGGTGTCGGATAGAGATCAGAGCCGTGAACCTAAAAAGTGGGTCCGCTGTAGGTTGGCTCAATGACAACTGCCAATGGTATCTCCAGCTTTCGAGGCGCATTTCGGTTCGGGTGCGTAGTTCCACCGACGGGAGGTATCTTGACCACCCATGGAAAAGTAGCCAAAAAGGGAAATGGGCACAGCTGCCACCAACCATCTTTCGACTTCGACGATACGAACCCCTTAGTTGAGACAACGCCGTGTGTTAAGGGCTATATTACCCTATCGCGTCTGTCTCGATCACAACGGCAACGTCGGTATCCTCATCCTAAGCCCGAGAAGCCGAGAAGGAGACCCAAATTGGCGCTACTTGCTTTACCTGCAGATATAAACCGAATAGAAAACATGTTTTTAGCAGACGAATTAGCGACTCATAACTTTGACGGATGATGAAGAAACGGCTCCTTTTAGTGGATGATAACTTATTACTTCTCGAAGCGATGCAAAAAAAACTGAGGTCTCTCGGTTATAACGTCACAACTGCAACGAATGGATTGGAGGGCATTGAGATAGCTACCTCACGATTGCCTGACGTTATTGTTATGGACATGAAGATGCCTGTGATGGATGGATTCCAATTGGCTACTAAGATACGGAAGAATCCAAAAACTCAAGCGATTCCTATACTTGCCGCAACAGCTATGGCTGGGTCAGGACATAAGGAAAAATGTTTGGCAAGCGGCTGTGATAGTTATATCGCGAAGCCTTTTACCTTGTATGAATTGGGGGCTGCTATTGAGGAGTTATTAAAAAAACAGTCGGCGTGAAGTTTAACCGAAAAGTCAATAATAAGGTGTACGACATCAGTGTCCTTTACTTATAGGCGGCGAGATATCCTTAATGGTTCGAGCGAGTGACCAGGAGTGATAGTAAAGGGGTCGGAACTAGGAGCTGCAAGCGGAGACGGCTGGTGGTCATTGTAAACAAAGGGTAAGTGTTATTACGAGAGCTCACACATCCTGCCCAGGACAAGCCGGCGGTGCCACAAAGCTCGGCTGATTAGCAGAAACCCCCGTGCCATTGGCGATTCAAAAGGAATCCTTCGTTGAATAAAAGACACCGGAAAAAGGCAGAAAAAAAGATAAAAAGCAGGGTCGAAGCGTTTTTGAGAGAGAAAGTCTATGACGGCCTGCGAATAACCTACCGAGAACGGGAATGGCACGAGCATATGATTAGAGTTGACAAAAACACAAAACCTTGATGCAGCTCGCAAGCCTCGGTTCGCCGGTGACGACTTCGTCATTGGGTAGGGCGAACTTGTCACCGGATACCTCTTCTGCACTGCCGGGAAAATTGAATCCCCCAGTAAAAACAGACTCTTCGATTGAGCAGGCCTGTTTTGTTCTTATTGGTACAAATCTTGCGTAGCCATATCACGGCACAATTCAATGAAACGACCGATTAGGGATGTTTCAATCTAATGAAGACACCTAAGTTTGGGTTTCTGTGCGTTCTGCTTATAGTAGCGCTCATAGCCGTCCCGGCAGTCTTACACGGAAAGAGCAAGCGAAAAGTAAGCAAGAAGAGGCGCAGGAAGTAACCACCAGGAAGCCCATTTCAAAAAACTTTATGAGTGTCTTTCCATAAAACCGGTTCAATGAGCAATTAACCAAGAGGAGTAGAATGATGTGCACGAGATGGATTTTAGTTGGAGTTTTGGTTTCGATGTCGTTCTTTTTTGCTCAGCAAGAAACAAAGGCTCAAGGCATATTCGAATACGGCAAACAGTTAGGGACGTTAAAGAGACCAAAGGGGCATCATCGTGGGGTAAAAATGTTTGGGACGGTGAATCGTTCGGAAGGAGCCGAGCAGCTTCCTATACATGCTCTTCCCCCCATGCTTTCTGTTAAAGGAAAACCAATTTATCTTTATACGCGCCAAGATAAACATTCCGAGGCAGTGACCAAACTTGAGGACGGGGAAAAACTTATACCACTTGGCCAGGCCTTCGGCAGTGGTGAGGCGTGGTATATGGTCAAGACACGCAAGGGCGCTGTCGGATGGGTCGCGTCTTCTGCCGTTGGCAAAGATACAGGCAGACAAGTTAAGGGCATACAGAAGAAAAAAACGAAAAATCAGAGATAAGCCAAACCGAAAGCCTACAGAAAGTCTTTTTTTTAACCACTCCCCGGATTTTTATTTGCCCCTTTATCTTCAGCTACGGGATGTTTGAGGAAGACATGTTGCGTATTTCCTTATCAATAAACGATGCTCTCACAACCGCCGCCTGATGGAGTTGATTACGATTTTGACAAGCGGGAAGACAAACAAAGTTATTGCAATGGCCGTGATTGTCCCCGCAATGGGCCGCACAAAGAAAATAGAGAATGAGCCACTCGAAATGATCAGAGACTGGCGCATCGATGCCTCCGCCAGCGGGCCCAGTACAATGGCTAGAACTGCCGGCGCCATAGGATAGTCGAGCTTGCGCATCAGATAGCCGACAACGCCAAAGATCAGCATCAACCAGACATCGTGCATGTCCTGAGTCGGCGCGTAGCCCCCCACGACACAAAGGATGAAGATAATCGGCGCGAGGATGGTAAAGGGCAGCTTCAACACCCATATAAACATCGGTATAAAGGCGATGTTGATCAATAATGCGAAAAGATTAGCTGCGTAAAGACTCGCAATGAGTCCCCAGACAAAATTCGTATGATCGACAAACAGCATGGGCCCGGGCTCAAGCCCCCAGATTACCATCCCACCCAAGAGGATCGCGGTGGTGGGTGAGCCGGGGATGCCGAGGGTCAGCATCGGTAACATAGCCCCTGTGCTGGCCGCGTTATTGGCCGATTCCGGCGCAACGACTCCCTCCACATTGCCCTTTCCGAAACTCTCCGGGCTCTTCGACATGGACTTGGCGACTCCGTAAGCCATCAGCGACCCCGGGGTGGCGCCGGCAGCGGGTAAAACTCCGACGAAGTAGCCCAAGAAGGAGCCCATGACCAAGGTCTTGAGACTGTGTCTCAGCTGCATCAGGCTCTCAAAGATGCGGCGGACCGAGATCGTGGCCTGAGACATTTGCACGTCCCCCTTACTGGTCTCAATGGTCCACAAAATTTCCCCGATCCCATAGATGCCGATTGCCAACACGAGGAAGTTGATCCCGTGGTAAAAACCGGGAAGGTCCATGAAGATCAGCCGCGGTTGTCCACTTATGATGTCCAGTCCCACGGCACTCATAACCAGCCCAATGAAGATCGAGAAGAGTGTCTTTGGAACCTCCTCACCGCCTAACCCAATAAAAGTCGCGAATGCCAAAAACATGAGCGCAAATTCCTCAGGTGACCCAAAGGCCAGGGCCATCTCAGCGAGTGGAGGCGCAAACAGGGTAAACAGGATTATCGAGATGGTCCCACCAATAAATGAGGCCGTAGCAGCCGCTACCAAGGCTCTGTCCGCAAGTCCTTGCAACGCCAGCGGCCGCCCGTCGAAGGTAGTTGCAACCGCCGTCGACGCCCCCGGGATACCCAGCATGATGGAGCTGATAGCACCACCGTACATGGCGCCATAGTAAAGCGCCGCTAAAAAAATAATGGCCGATGTCGGCGGGACGAGAAATGTCATGGGTAATAGGATCGCCACTCCATTCACCGAACCCAAGCCCGGCATGGCACCGACAAAAAGACCAACCGTGCAACCAAATATGACGAGCGTTAAATTTAACGGCTGAAAGGCAATCAGGAATCCACTAATGAGATGTTGGAATGTATCCATCACGGATTAGCCCTATATTCAAGCATATAAATCCACCACATTCGATAAAGACCGAACTAAGCGTAACCGCCAATCGAGGCAGACATCAAAAGAAGAAGTCGTACAACGGATAAAACAGCGGTTCGGTTAGACCTTTGGGCAAGGTGATATTCAAGGCAATTTCAAAGAATAAGAAGATGGCAATGGGCGTGGTGACCGCCAGTGCCACAGTAGGCAACCATGCGTGCCGACCCACGAACCTCATATAAAAGATGAGAAAAAGCGGGAGCACCCCATAGATTCCGATGAACCGGATCGATCCGATCATCACCGTTAGCGAACCCGCGCTGATGAGAAAGAATTTGAAGGCCCGCTTGTCCATATAGGGCTCGGTGGATTGGGATGGCGGGCTTGTCTGTCTGAACCAACGCAGGATTACCCACCCCGAGCAGATGAGCATCCCCGTAGATAACCAGAAAGGAAACGCCCCACCACCTGGACCCTCACCAGGAATCCAGCCGATGGGGAGTTCCATGCTTTTCCACATCAAGTCAAGGGAAAAGATCGCCATAACGGCAGCCATGATTAACTCTGCCCATCGCATGCCATTGATCCTCTCCCTCTTTTCGAACCCTGCAGCTTAAACACAACTACTTGATTTCCCCGATGTTCTTTAACATCTTCCGGTGGTTCTTCTTCTCCCTCGCCCAGTATTTCTTGAGCGCCTTGCCGGTTAAGAATTCACCCTGCAGGCTCTTTTTCTTCATGTACTTCTGCCACTCGGCGGAAGCGTAGACCTTTTTGAAGAGGCCTCTGTAAAACTTCTCTGCTCCCTTGCTCATCCCAGGCGCTCCAACAACGCTGCGCTGCATGAAGTAGACAAAGTTTTTTCCGAGCTCTTTAAAGGTCGGGGCATCTTTAAACATCGGAAGGCGAGTCGGGGTGAAGGCCGCTAGCGGCACCGTTTTGCCGGCTTGGTAGAAACCGAGTTGCTCCGAAGGATTGTTCACAGTTGAGTTGGCCTGGTTCCCCGCCAGCTCTTTAGCTACTCTTCCCCCACCTTTGAAGGGAACATACTTCATTTTGAGGCCGTAAGCCGAATTAAGAAAGCTCGTCAGTAACTGGTCTTCCTGTCCTTTGCCTGTACCGGCCATGATCCAATTACTACCCTTGGCCTTGGCTGCTTTGACGAACTGCTTAACGTTCTTGATGCCGCTGTCTTTATTCACCCACAAGAGAAAGGTATCCTCGGCCATCCGTCCGATCGGAGTGAACTTCGAGATATCGACCTTAAGTTTCGGCTGACGCAACGGTGTCGTATAAAAACTATTAAGGGTAACCATGATAACATGATTATCTCCCTTATGTTGCTTCAGATAAATCAACGACTCGGCGCCTGACCCGCCGGGCTTGTTGATGGGAATCAAAGGCTTGGAGGAAAACTTGTGCTTTGCCACAACGGTTTGCATCAAGCGAGCCATCTTATCCGCGCCTCCGCCTTTACCCGCCATGATGATAAATTCGATGGGTTTTTTTGGTTTCCAGGCCAAACCTTTCCCGACAAAGAGCGGGGAGACGGAAAGGCCAAGAACCAGAGCTGAAATAAATCCAAATTTTACGACAGATCTATGTGACTCAACCATACTTTCACCTCCTTAAATAATAGCTGTCTCTTAGAGAGACCCGTTTCTTATAGCTAGAAACCTATTGGGCTCTTTCACCTCCTTTCCGGTTCCAGCAAACAACAACTGTAGCTTATAAACTCGCTTTATTCCTTTAGCTAGGGGTCTGTCAATAGGTGAATAACGGTTCCGTAACCATTAAAGTTCCCGCTCATCGGGTCAGGCATAACCGTGATGCGTCCCACGCCGGTATTTGCGAAACAGTGGAATGAGCGCCAGACCCGTTACAAAGCCGCCAATATGGGCGGCATAGGCAACACCACCACCCCTTGGATTCATCGGATCTAAGGCCTGGCTTAAAACCTGCAACAGGATCCAGAAGAAGAGTAAAACCCAGGCAGGGAGATAGATGATTCGGATGAACCATCCAAGGGTGATCAGCGTTTGTACTCGGGCATGAGGAAAAAGAAAGAGGTAAGCCCCGAGCACCCCCGAAACGGCCCCAGAGGCCCCAATGGTTGGAACCGTCGACGTGGCATTAAACGCGAGGTGAGTACCCGCAGCCGAGAGCCCGGATAATAAATAAAAACCAATGAACCGCAGGTGACCCATGCTATCCTCGACGTTGTTGCCGAAGATCCATAGGTAGAGCATGTTCCCTATTAGATGCATCCAGCCGCCGTGCAAAAACATCGAGCTGACCAAGGAAACATAGCCGCCCGTTCCAGGAAGTTGGGCATGCAGAACATGGGCGGGCACCATACCCATCTGAAAGATGAACGTGTCCAACGCCCTTGGCCCGAGAGATAACTCATAGAGGAAGACGCTGCTATTAGCAATGATGAAGGCAACTGTAACAACCGGCCATAGGACTGTAGGATTGTTGTCCCGCAGCGGAATCAAACTCAGGCTCCGACAGCGGCACCACCCACTACGGCAAGAAGCAGAACGGCGATAAGCGCCTGGAGAACCCAACCGATCAGGCAGACTCCCACAGCCCGAAGGGTCCCATGGTAATCAAGCGCCTGCCGCACCGCAATCACCATCGCCACCAGCATCCAGATATTGGCAATCGCCAAAATAAGCCCCGAAAGCCCTGGAATAAAACCCAACACCCGAATCAAGCCTGGGGAGCTGGAAAAACCGGTGGTGCGGAGAAGCTGTCCAATATCCGCCTCAGTTTGTGGCTCGGGGAGAAGTTTCGTACCAATAAGATAAGTAATATAAGCCCATACATACCAACCGACGAGTGCGGCAATGGCTCCTAGGACCATTCGTCCAATCCCGCCATGGAGGCCGGTACCGATGCCCGCGGCCACACTGGATAGGATCACAACACTCATGGCTTGGCTCAGAGCTCCCTTATCAGCCTCCACCTCTTCGTACAGAGTCACATCCAACCTAGCTGCCCGAATCATACGATCTGTTATGTTTGCCATGATGGCCCTCTTGTATAGCCCTAAAAGCCTTATGTCAACCAAAGTTGGAACAAGTTCTTTCTAAAGTTTTTTGAGTCTTTCTCTTCTTTTTCTTTCCGCCTTTGAGAGTTTTCTCGGGTTGCCTTTCTTTCGCGGATCCCGGAATCTGTTAGCTGCCGGTTGCATTGCTTCGTTGATGAAGTCCTTGTCGAGATTTCTAAGTTTGGCGCCGAACTCTCCTGCATAGATAGCGACGGCGCCGTTGGTCTCCGCAGCAACACGGACCTCTCGATCCGAAGTCACAACAATACAACCGCTTCCTTTCTGCCGCGCTAATCTTTTGATGACACTATCCGCGGTTTCGCCCCGTCGGGAGTAGATTACGATAACCTCTCCAATTCTTTCTTCCACTTCCTCAAACCATCCCGAGCGCCATCCGTCAAAGACCACAGTAATCGGATAGTCCTTTCTTTCCTGGTACAGCCGCAGCTGTTGAATCAATCGATTTCTCTTGGCTTCGAGGTTACCGGTTAGTCCCTTTTCGCTTCCGATAAGGTTATAACCATCTACGATAATGTGAATCGCCATTTATTTTCTCCACTGAGCGGAAGCTGGTAACAACATTACGTATATTACAAGGTAGTTGTCAAAATGGAAAAAAACAGGTAGAAGGGTGACATTTGACATCAGAGGAAGGATTAGGAACAATCGCAATAAAACTTGAAAAGGCTAGAAGAATCAAAGAGTTACCTCCCTATCTTTTTGCCGAGATCGACCGAAAAAAAAAAGAAGCTTTAGCCCGGGGGGTCGATCTGATCGATCTTGGAGTGGGGGATCCAGATCTCCCAACATCGCCCAGAGTCGTTGAAAAACTCGTACAGGCCGCAAGCGAACCAGTCAACCACCGCTACCCCAATAGTGCCGGTCTCTTTAGGTTTCGTCAGGCAGTTGCGGCTTGGTATCAACGGCGTTTCAGCGTCAAGCTCGATCCGGGACAGGAGGTGGTCTCCCTCATCGGCTCCAAAGAGGGCATCGCTAACATGGCCACAGCATTCGTTGACCCCGGAGATCTTGTGCTGGTCGCAAGCCCGTGTTACCCAGTCTACTACATTGGGACCCTATTTAGCGGAGGAACAAATTATTTCCTCCCCCTTACCAAAGAAAATCGGTTTCTTCCCGATCTGAAAGCTATCCCCGAGGAAGTGGCACGGCAGGCGAAGTTGCTCTGGGTCAACTATCCCAATAACCCGACGGCTGCGGTTGCGGAGAAGGACTTCTTTACCGAGTTAGTCGAGTTTGCCCATCGCTACAACATCATTGTCTGTCACGATGCGGCCTATACAGAGATGGGTTTTGACGGCTATCGTGCACCCAGCTTCCTTGAGGTCGATGGGGCAAAGGAGATTGGAATAGAATTCCATTCGCTTTCCAAGACCTTCAATATGACAGGCTGGCGTGTTGGGATGGCTGTTGGTAACAAGGAGCTGGTGAGTGGCTTGGCCCAGGTCAAGTCCAATGTGGACTCCGGCATCTTTCAGGCGGTCCAGGAAGCGGCTATCGAAGCCTTGCGCCTTGGTAATGAGATTGTCGAACCCTCAAGAAAAGTCTATCAGGAAAGGCGAGACATCCTGGTAACAGGCCTCCAGGCGGTCGGCTTGGGGTGTGAAAAACCGCGTGCGACGTTCTATGTTTGGGTGTCGGTCCCAAAGGGATTGACGTCAGCCCAGTTGACCGCCAAGCTGCTAGACGAGGTCGGAGTCATCGCTACCCCGGGAAACGGATTTGGGGTGGCGGGAGAGGGCTTTGTCCGTTTCACCCTCTGCGTGGATAAAAAACGCCTTAAGGAGGTTTCGGAGAGAATCCGACAGGTAAAACTGTAACCTGCAGCCTATTGGATTCATCCTAAAGGACTGTGCTCTCTCAAATATACATAGGAATTGGTTCTAACCTTGGAAAGAAAAAAGAGAACTACCGGGAGGCCTTAACGCGAGTGGCCAGGATCCCCAACACGAAGATCATTAAAGAATCCTCCCTCTATGAAAGTGAACCTCTGGGCGAGTCCAAGGAATGGTACGTCAACGGTGTAATCGAGATAGAGACAGATTTGAAGCCGGAGTTGCTCCTTAAAAAATGCAAATATATCGAGCGGGTTATGGGGCGAAAAAGGGTCCGCAAACGCTGGGCGTCACGCATCATCGACCTAGATATTCTTTTGTATAATTCGGTGATCCTAGACCAAAAAAACCTCAAGATACCCCATCCGGAGATGGGCAATCGCAAGTTTGTCCTCATTCCTCTCAGCGAGATCGCCCCTCAGGTGGTCCACCCGGTTCTCGGAATGACTATCTCCGAGCTTCTTGTAGGCGTTCAGGACAATAAGAAAGTGAGTCTCAGGCCGCTGTAGCGGCACTCTTGTTTAGGGTAGGGCTTGAAAGGTAAGTCCGTTGATGCTCCGGTTTTTACTTTTTCTTGTCTTGGCTTATCTGTTTTTTCGACTCCTCGATTCCCTCTTTTCCGGACGCAAGCGGAAACGTAGCTTTCGTCCCCAAGACGGGACGAGGGAAGCGGAAGAAATGGTCCTCGATCCCCAGTGCCAGAGTTATCTACCCAAGGGTGATGCCCTCCACCGAGATGGGCATTACTTCTGTAGCGAAGAGTGCGCAAAACTGTATCTGTCTCGGTAAAACCCCTCCCGAGTTAAGGCGTACGGGGCCGGCCAGGATACCATGTCCCCGACAATCGGAAGTGAGCAGAAAAGTTGGCCGACATCATGAAGAAGGTCTCTCCTCCAGCGCATGCAAAATTTTCTCCTGCACCCCGTCGAAGGCACCGTTGGACATAATCAGAATGACGTCGCCAGCTTTGGCCTCCTCCGCAACATAGGCTGGAATATCATGCGTACTCTCTATAAACACAGCATGCCTATTGCTGAAGCGGTGGTTGATTTGTCGCACAACTTCCTCAGGAGAGAGCCGATCCTGTTCAGGGATCTTCTCCGGCTGGTAGAGACCAGCGATCACGATCCGATCCGCACGCCCCAGCGCCTTGGAGAACTCGTGTTGGAAAATCCTTCTCCTGCTGGTATTACTTCTGGGTTCGAAGATGGCCCAGAGGCGACGGCCTGGGTAAGCAGCTTTTATTGCTTCAACGGTCTTGCTGACCGCTGTAGGATGATGGGCGAAGTCATCAATCACAGTTACTGTCCCAACCTCACCTTTTACTTCTTGCCGTCTCTTGACCCCGGAAAAGGATCCTAGAGCTTCCCGCACCACCTCCTGATCTATCCCTAGCTCCTTGGTCAGGGCATAGATCGCAAGCACATTACTCACGTTGTGTCGGCCGATCAGTGGAGTTGACAGCAGCCCTTCAGATCTCCTCTGGAAAAACGGCTCAAACAAACTCCTACCGTCATTCACACGGATATTTTTTGCTTCCCAGTGTTTTGGCTCTCCATCTCCGTAGAAAGTCACCGGACAGCGCGCGGTCGCCGAAACCTCCCTGGCTGCTTTATACTCATTGCAAACCAGCAGGCTCCCATCAGGCGGGATAATCTCCATGAGGCGTCGAAAGGCCCCTTTCAGATGTTCCAAGTCCTTGTAAATATCTCCATGGTCAAACTCCAGGCTGGTCAAGATGACTTTCTCAGGCTTGTAATGTAGAAACTTTGGCCCCTTATCAAAAAAGGCGCTATCATACTCATCCCCCTCAAGGACCACCCAGTCTCCGTCCCCTTTTTTGAATCCACTATCGAAGTCGATGGGAATACCGCCAACGAAGAAACTCGGGTCACGCCCTGCCCTGGTTAAAATCCAAGCCATGAGGGCGGTCGTCGTCGTCTTGCCATGCGTACCGGCAATCACAACGGATCTCTTTTGGCCGATCAGGAATCTACCCAAGGCCTGAGGAAAAGAGATATAGGGAACTCCCAATCGGAGCATGGCCTGGGCCTCAGGATTGTCCCGTGAGATTGCATTACCGACCACAACCAAGTCGGGACGGTCCCTAAAATGCTCTTCATTGTAACCGGAGAGCACGGCCATGCCTAACCCTGCAAGATAGGTGCTCATGGGAGGATAGACATTTTGGTCCGAGCCTGTTACCCGATAGCCCTGAGATTGGAGAAGGCCGGCTAGCGAAGCCATCCCCACGCCACAGATTGCAATGAGGTGTATGTGATCGCCTTGGCGAGGGAGATCGTTCATGGGAAGAGGGCTTTCAGAATGAGGTCGTGAATGGCAGGCCGAAACTGGTTGATCTTTTCATTACTTTGTGAGGGATGAACTCGGTTCGTTAGCAGAATGACCTGACAATCTTTCTCCAGGTCCCACCAGACCGAGGTCCCGGTGAATCCTAGATGGCCGACGGCATGGGGGGAAAAAAGATTCCCGCTGGAGGAATGAGCCGATGAGGGAGTGTCCCAGCCTAAGGCATAAGTGGAGTCATGCACCGTTTCATCGCGCGTCAAAAACTCTTCCAGCAACGGGGCAGGCAAAAAACCCTCTTCACCCCGTAAACAGCGTCTCAGATGCATTAATAAAAGATAAACATCTCGTGCAGAAGAGAATAGCCCCGCATGGCCGGCCACTCCCCCCATGGCATAGGCGTTGTTATCGTGGACCTCGCCACAGAGGATCCTCCTGCGCCATGGGCAGTCCTCTGTTGGGGCAATCATCTCTTGTACCGGCTGGAGGCGGCGCGTCCTGAGCTGGGTGAGATCAATAAAAGAGGTAGACCGAAGTCCTAGTGGCCTGAAAATCTTATCCTGGCAGTAGCGATCTAAGGTTGAGCCGGTGATCTCCTCGATGACCTCACCGAGAAGCATGAATCCAAGGTCGCTGTAGAGACTTCGGGTGCCCGGAGGGCTTATGGGTCTCTCCCGATGGATCAGTTCGAAAACAAAACTCTTGGCAGCGCGACTCCCAACAAAGTTTATCCTTCCTGCTTTTTCCTTCTTGATAATATCTTCGTAAAAGGGCTTCCAGTCAGGCAGGCCAGAGCAATGTGCTAAGAGATGGTGAAAAGTAATATGGGTCTTACCAAAAACTCCAAAATTGGAAAAAAAACGGGTCACTCGATCCTCAAGGCGGATCTTCTGTTCCCGAACCAGCAGCATGATGGCCATGGTAGTTGCCAGAGGTTTGGTTAGAGATGCCAGATCGAATATCATATCGGACCGCATCGGGGTCTTTCCCGGTACCAGAGAACGAAAACCAAACGCACGTTCGAAAACGACCTCATCTCCTTTGCTGACGAGTACGACCGCCCCTGGAAAGTTATCCTGCGCAACAGCCTGTTCGAAGGCTTCTTCTACGGGATGAAAATTCATCTTCACTGCTGGCACTAGGCTATGCTACGGGAGATTCTAACAAGGATAGGCGCCTTGATTCTGCATCCAACCCCATTTTGACTCCAAAGGGAAGAAGTAAATTTACCGCCCCGTGTCCAGCCGCTAATCCTGCAACCACCGGATAGGGAGCATTATGAAAAAGATCCTGGATGATCTCTTTAATACCGCGTTCCCCCTCTCCTTCACAGTCGGTAAAGCCGCCGAAGACCAGGCCGGCAAGCCCATCCAGTTTACCGGCCATGTAGAGGTGAGTGAGCATTCGTTCGATCCGATAGGGCCTTTCCCCAACATCTTCAAGAAAAAGAATCTTGCCCTTAGGCTTCACCTCGTAGGGAGTTCCAAGGGTTGTAACGACGGTGGAGAGACATCCTCCCATCATCTCGGCCTCTGTGGCTCCAGGCCGAAACGTTTCCATTACATTAAGCTCCCACTGCCTTTTCTTTCCCAAAAGGGTTCCCCAAAAAAAATCTTTACTGCGTCTTTCCAGGCCACGGGCTAAGCCCATAGCCACCATGGGACCATGAAAGGTAACCACGCCGCATTTCTGAAGGATCCAATTAAGAAGGATACTCACGTCACTGTAACCGACAAAGATCTTCGGATGACAACGTATAGTTTCCGGATCTAGATAGGGTAAGATCTGGATAGAACCAAATCCTCCGCGGGCACAAATGATGGCTCCGATATCCGCACGCTGAAAAAAAGCCTGTAAAGCAGCTGCTCTCTTCTCTTTCTCTCCCGCCAGGTAGCCCTTGCGCTCATGAATGCCTTGGGCCAATTCAACAACGAACCCCGCACGACCTAGGGCACGGATCCCGGCGTTGAGCTCCTCATTCTCGACAGAGCCCGCGGGCGCCACGACACCGATCTTTTGATCTTTGTTTAGTGGTGAAGGTTTAAGCAACTCCAACCGCATCCTCCACAGCTTGAGCTAAAAACAGCATGGACAGGAATGTCTCGGCCTGTGGATAAACTCTCGAAGTTTCCTTACACAACCCCACCATCAGGCCAAAACCTAACAACCGTATCTTCTCAAAAAAGCCTTTTTGGCACAAGCGTTTTTTTGATTTTTCCCGAGCGGTGAACCGCTTAACAACCCACCCACTTCGCAGTTGACTTGAAGCCACAAGATCGGTAGAAAATGAGAGGGACCCGCAGATTTTAGCCAGGTTCTGGCAACCGGGTCTCCACAGATTGTCCACAGACTTTTCCACAACCCATGAAGTTAAAACCGGAGCAGATCGATCGATTGGTGGACCACCTGCTTAAGAACTACGAATCCAAGGATCTCATCGTCCTGAAAGCAACGGAGGTGGAGATAAGGGCTAAGATAAAAGAAATTATAGCACAAAATTTTCGCGAGGAAGAGGCTATCGAGCAAGAGGCACGGAAACTGTTGGCTTCCCACGCCGGCGACGTCAAAGAGATGGATCACTATAAGATGTTTATTCTCGTCAAGCAGAAGCTGGCACAAAAGCGAGGGTTTATCCTGTGAGCCGTCTCTCGGACAACCGGATCTCTCATCTCGCCCATCTCATTCTGGATGGGCTCTGGAAAGAGGATCTAGTGGATCTGCCTAGCGAGGCTCGTGCGTTGGTGGAGACCAAGAACGTCGTCCAGGAGTTTTTCAACCTGGAAGATCGGCTCGACGACGTTGTTCGCAAGAAGATCTTATCGCTATCACGCCCTGTACCTCCGGGGGGTCGAGAGTGGGACATACTTTACCGGAAATATCTCGATGAAGAGTTCAGAAAACAGAAAAAGTAACGCCCCTTGCTTTTCCCGTAAGGTTATAATATGAGATCTAAAAGGCTGGTACCGTACCGACAGTTAAAAGTACGGGCGAACCCCTTGACAGAGTAATTTTAGTGTTTAAATATGAACCGTTTAAACGGTTTTTTGGCATAAGGACTGGCTACCTGAGAGTTATTCTTTAAATTTAACTGCTTAGATCTGTGAACTTGAAAGGAGGGAGGAAGTGAAAATTAGGCCATTGCAAGACCGTGTCATCGTTAAGAGAATTGCAGAAGAAGAAAAGACCAAGGGAGGGATCATCATCCCTGACACGGCTAAGGAGAAACCCCAAGAAGGGCGAATCGTTGCCGTCGGTAAGGGCAAGGTCAGCGAAGACGGAAAAATAACTCCGCTAGATGTCAAAGTGAATGATCGGGTACTTTTCGGAAAATATTCGGGTTCAGAGGTTAACATCGACGGAGAGGAACACTTAATTATGCGCGAGGATGATATCCTCGGTGTTGTCGAAAAATAATCACGAGGAAAGTTTAGGAGGAAGTAAAATGGCAGCCAAGATAGTAAAATTCAACCAAGAAGCGCGGGATTTGATCCTCAAGGGAGTCAATATCCTTGCGGATGCGGTCACTGTCACGTTGGGACCAAAGGGGCGCAATGTCATCCTAGATAAGTCCTTTGGAGCACCAACTGTGACTAAAGACGGAGTGAGCGTAGCCAAAGAAATTGAGCTGGAAGACAAGTTCGAGAACATGGGAGCTCAGATGGTCAAGGAGGTTGCGAGCAAGACGTCAGACGTCGCAGGAGACGGGACTACCACTGCCACGGTTCTAGCTAGGCAGATCTTTGCCGAGGGTGTCAAGATGGTCGTGGCTGGCCACGATCCCATGTCCCTGAAGCGGGGCATTGAAAAGGCCGCCGCGGCCGTGGTGGAGGAGTTGAAAAACTTCTCCAAGGCAACTAAAGACCCTAAAGAAATCTCCCAGGTCGGAACCATTGCAGCCAATAATGACCGTACCATAGGTGAAGTTATCGCGGAGGCAATGAACAAGGTCGGCAAAGAGGGGGTCATTACCGTAGAAGAGGCCAAAGGTTTGGAGACAACGCTTGATGTGGTGGAAGGGATGCAGTTTGACAGGGGTTATCTTTCCCCTTACTTCGTTACCGATCCGGAAAGGATGGAGTGTATTATTCAGGACGCCTATATTCTCCTTAACGAGAAGAAGATCAGCTCGATGAAAGACCTCTTACCCATCTTGGAACAAGTGGCGAAGGCAGGAAAACCCTTTCTCATTATCGCCGAAGATATCGACGGTGAAGCTCTAGCCACCCTGGTCGTTAACAAGATCCGCGGCACGCTTCACTGCGTCGCCGTGAAGGCACCGGGCTTTGGTGATCGGCGAAAAGCTATGCTGGAGGATATCGCCGTTCTCACTGGAGGCAAAGTTATTGCTGAAGAGCTAGGTCTTAAGCTTGAGAATATTACCTTACAGGATCTGGGACACGCAAAAAGGCTTGTGGTAGACAAAGATAACACGACCATTGTTGATGGGGCCGGCAAGAAGGCTGATCTTGAAGGTAGAATCAAGCAGATTCGTGCCCAGATCGATGAAACGACCTCCGATTATGACCGCGAGAAGTTGCAGGAACGCCTCGCCAAGCTCGTTGGGGGCGTCGCCGTTATTAATGTGGGGGCAGCGACTGAAGTGGAGATGAAAGAAAAGAAGGCTCGTGTGGAGGATGCGCTTCATGCAACTCGGGCCGCAGTCGAAGAGGGGATTGTGTCCGGGGGTGGAGTCGCCCTTCTTAGGGCCGCAGTTGTGCTGGATAAGCTCAAGGTCCCAGAGAGCGAACGATGGGGGGTTAATATCGTGCGGCGTGCGTTGGAGGAGCCCCTACGGAAAATCTCCACTAACGCAGGCGTAGATGGTTCTATTGCCCTTCAAAAAGTTAAAGAAGGCAAGGGAGCCTTCGGTTTTAACGCGTCCAAGGAAGATTATGAGGACCTGATGAAAGCTGGCATTATCGATCCTACCAAGGTGGTCCGCACTGCTTTGCTCAATGCGTCTTCAATCTCAGGGCTTCTACTGACCACTGAAGCGATGGTTGCTGAGAAACCGGAAGAAAAGTCAGCTATGCCTCCTATGCCTCCGGGCGGTGGTATGGGTGGTATGGGCGGTATGGGCGGCATGATGTAAATTTCCTACCTAATTCTCCGGCCCGCTGGTTTGGTGCCTGTACTCCGTGAACGTTGCCAGGGAACGTACACGAGTAAGGAGCGCGAAACTTAGCGGGCCTGTTTTTTCTCTCCTTGACAAAACGACTAATTTCATATTATCTAGTGGAGTTAATTTTTCCCTGAAAATATAATACCTTAGCCTGCTCCTGCGCATGTTTGAAACCTTAACTGAGAAACTGGAACTGACCTTTAAAAAACTTAGGGGTCAGGGGAAAATCACCGAGAAAAATATTGAAGATGCCCTGCGTGAAGTTCGCTTGGCCCTTCTAGAAGCCGATGTCCACTTCAGGGTAGTCAAAAGCTTTCTGGAAGCGGCTAAAACTAAGGCTCTGGATCAAGAGGTCCTCCGCAGTTTAACCCCAGAACAACACTTTATTAACATTGTCAAGGAGGAACTGACCTCTCTTTTAGGAGGAGAACACCAGGACCTAGATCTTAGGGGTACACCCCCACTTATCGTTATGCTCGTCGGTTTGCAGGGTGTAGGTAAGACAACAACACTCGCCAAGCTGGCTCAATACTTAAAAAGGGAGAAGAAACGGAACCCTTATTTGGTTTCTGCCGACATCTACCGGCCGGCAGCCATAGAGCAACTTGAGATTCTAGGTCAAGAGCTTGGAATACCGGTCCATAGCTCTAGGCTGGAGATGGCCCCTGTGGGCATCTGTCAGGATTCCCTCACGGCAGCCAAGAGGCATTTCTACGACCTTCTCCTTATCGACACCGCAGGAAGATTCCATATAGACGACGAACTCATGCAGGAACTAAAAGCCATCAAAGAGGCTATACAGCCCCACCATATTCTCTTGGTGGCGGATGCTATGACGGGGCAAGATGCGGTCAATCAGGCAGAAGGATTTAGCAAATGGCTCGACTTGACCGGTATTATCCTCACGAAAATGGATGGTGATGCCCGAGGGGGGGCTGCGCTGTCCATGCGTGAGATGGTTGGGAAACCCATCCTGTATTCTGGTATAGGCGAGAAACTGAATGCCCTGGAGCCATTTTACCCGGATCGGCTAGCCTCAAGGATTCTAGGTATGGGAGATGTCCTCTCTCTCATCGAAAAGGCGAAGCAGACGTATGAACAAAAAGAGGTCAAACGGTTAGAAAAACTAGGGCAGAAGAACCAGTTCACTCTTGAGGACTTTCAAGCGCAGCTACGCCAGATAAAAAAAATGGGCTCCATAGGGGACTTGCTGGAGCTTATTCCTGGAGCCAGAAAGCTGACTGGTAAGGCAAACTTTGGCCAAGCGGATAACGAGCTTAAACGAGTGGAGGCCATTATCAACTCCATGACCATCAAAGAACGGCGCAATCCTACCATCTTGAACGGGAGCCGTCGCCGTAGAATATCCCGAGGGAGCGGAACAACCGTCACGGACATTAATCGCCTTATTAAACAGTTTACAGAAATAAAAAAGATGATGCAGAGGGTCAATAAAATGGGTGGGCGAGGCCCATTCAACCGAATGCCTAATTTTTTCCGCTAGAGAAGGATGGAAGAGCATGAGCGTAAAAATACGTCTGAGCAGACATGGGGCGAAAAAGAGACCTTTTTACAGGATTGTCGTGAGTGATTCTCATTCACCGCGGGACGGTAGATACATCGAGCAGGTTGGGACCTACGATCCCCGAGCCATCTCCGGGGGTATTAAATTGGATCAGGATAAGGTGAGTCACTGGCTCAAACAGGGGGCCAAACCGACTCAAACCGTTTCAGAGTTGATCGAGAAGGATACGAGCAATAATTAAATTCATAGGCAGGAGGTAACCTCGTCCATGAAAGAGCTGGTTCAATACCTGGCAAGATCCTTGGTCAACAATCCCGATGCTGTGGAAGTCAAGGAGACCCAAGGGGATACCGCCTCGGTCTTGGAGCTTAAAGTGGCAAAAGAAGATCTTGGTCGAATTATCGGAAAGCAAGGGAGAACTGCGAAGTCGATTCGTACGATTTTAAATGCGGCTGCCTCCAGGACAAACCGGAAGGTAGTTCTTGAGATTCTGGAAGAACAATAGTTAGACGGTATCTTAAACAGTGTCGGAACGACTTGTCCCCCTAGGCGAGATCGTGACTACCCATGGGCTCGATGGGTGGTTAAAGTGTAACCCATACAACCCCAAGACCACCCTCCTATTTCCGTCCCAAAAAATTTTTCTCGAGAAAAGTGGGGAATGTTCACTCCAACTTCTTGAGATGAGCAGGGCTTACAAGAGGCACTTTCTGGTGAAGCTCCAGGGAATCAACGGGATCAATGAGGCGCAGAGGTGGATTGGCTCCGTCCTTTCTGTAGCTGAAGAAAGGCTTCAACCCTTGAAACCCGGCGAGTATTATTACTATCAGGTCATCGGCTTGGATGTCTTTGACACCCAAGGTAAATGGATCGGGATGCTCACCCGGATCTGGTCAAAAGAGGGGGGCGATCTCTATGTTGTGACAGGGACGTCCAAAGAATACCTCATTCCTGCAGCCAAGGAGATTGTTGAAAAGGTTGACCTACCTGAAGGCAAAATGATCATCAATCCGCCTCCAGGACTTCTGGAGTTGTAGTGTCTGAATCCTGGATGCTTGCCTTGTAAGACTCATGTTGAATTTCACACTTATTACGCTCTTTCCGGCAATGTTTTCCTCTCCCATGAGCCACAGCATCTTGAGCAAGGCTCAGGAAAAGGGAATGATCTCTATCCGGTTGGTTGATCTTAGGGGCTACGCAACGGATCGCCACCGGATAACCGACGATTATCCCTACGGTGGCGGTCAGGGGATGGTGATGAAACCAGAGCCTTTAGTGGCGGCGATCGAAGATGCGAGAAGAAGTTTGAAAAATCCTCGCGTGATTCTCCTTAGCCCGCAGGGTAAGGTCTTCAATCAGAGGGAGGCCCATAGACTCGCCCAGGCACAGGAGCTGGTTTTGATCTGCGGGCGTTACGAAGGGATTGACGAAAGGGTCAAAAATTTCGTCGATGAGGAGCTCTCAATCGGAGATTACACCCTTAGCGGTGGGGAGGTGCCGGCTATGGTCGTTATCGATACGGTAGCCCGTCTGATCCCCGGTGTCTTGGGGAATCGGCAATCTTCTCAAGAGGATTCGTTTTCCAACGGCCTCTTGGAATACCCTCAATACACGCGCCCCGAAGAATTTCGAGACCTGAAAGTTCCCAAGGTTCTTCTCTCGGGAGACCATAATCGAATAATGAATTGGCGCCGAGAGGCGAGCCTAAAAACAACACAGGAACGGCGGCCTGATCTTCTAAACACGGCACCGTTGACTCCGGAGGACCAAAACATCTTAGGCGACGTTTCTAACCGCCTCTACCTGGCCCTACTGCACTATCCGGTGTACGACAAAAATGGCCAAGTGGTCACTTCGGCGATAACCAACATGGATATCCACGACATCGCAAGGTCAGGCAGGACTTATGGAATTAGAAGATTCTATGTCGTCACCCAAGTCAAGGCCTTGCAAAAACTGGCGCTTAAAATTATTAACCACTGGGAGAAAGGTTACGGCAGTCAGTACAACCAGACCCGGAAAGAGGCCCTTGCGTTGGTTCGTTTGAAAGATACGTTGGATAATGTCATCATAGATGTGGAAAAGGAATCCGGGAGCATTCCCCGAAAGGTAGTAACCTCAGCCAGGGCAAATGCAGGAAGGACCTCCTTTCGGAAGCTGCGAGAAACTCTAAAAAAAGACACCAAACCCTTTTTGCTCCTATTGGGAACAGGATGGGGCTTGACCGACGCGGTGGTGGCCCAATCCGATTATATTCTTGAGGCGATTGAAGGCGGAACCGATTATAACCATCTATCTGTTCGCTCAGCCGCAGCCATTATTTTGGATCGCCTGTTGGGAAAAAATTAGAATAACAAGGAGAAGGTCATGAACATCATAGACCAAATAGAGGCCCAACAAGCCAAAAAGAAGGTGCCGGCCCTTAGACCCGGTGAAACGGTTCGCGTCCATGTCAAAGTGGTTGAAGGCGAAAAAGAGAGGACTCAGGTATTCGAGGGAATTGTTATCGGCATGTCAGGAGAAGGGTTTCGTTCTACGTTCACCGTTCGTAAAATTTCTTATGGAATTGGGGTAGAACGAATCTTTCCTTTCCATTCTCCGCGTATCGAAAAGATCCAGGTGGTCTCCACGGGTAAAGTGCGACGCGCCAAACTCTACTACTTGAGGGAGAGGTCTGGGAAGGCCGCTAGACTCTATGCACGAGAAAGGCAGGGGAACCGGATTGCTGAAAAGGACTCCCCTACTTAAACTGATGACAACAACACCAACTCAGGAGTTCCAAAAGTTCATTTCAAAGGCTTACTTGGAAGGTCCTTCCCGTCAGTACCCTTTATCGTTCTAAACGGCCGATGCGTTTTCTCTACGCTCTAATGGACCGATTAGGATAAGATCCCACCATGGAGCTATTTGAGTCTCCTCCCTCAAAGCAGCACCAGGCAATGACCCCACTGGCCGAAAAAATGCGGCCGCTAAAGTTAGACGAATTTGTCGGGCAACAGCACCTGCTCGGTCCTGGAAAATTAGTTCGAGGGATGGTGGAAGCTAACAAACTCCTCTCCCTTGTTCTCTGGGGACCACCGGGGAGTGGAAAAACCACCCTGGCTCAGATCATTGCTAGGTCCGGTGGAGCTCATTGCGTCCATTTCTCTGCCGTTTCTTCTGGAGTCAAGGAAATCAAGAGAGTCATCGATGAGGCAACTCGTCTCCATCGCCTGGGAAAAACCACGGTCCTCTTCGTCGATGAGATCCACCACCTCAACAAGACACAGCAAGACACTTTTCTTCCTTATGTAGAGAATGGTGTTCTTGTCCTCATTGGCGCAACCACCGAGAATCCATCTTTTGAAGTGATTGCGCCGCTCTTGTCTCGTTGCCAAGTATTGGTTTTGTATCCCCTTTCAGCTGAGGAGGTCGCTCAGATCGTCGATCGCGCACTCCATGATCGTAAAAGAGGGCTAGGTGCATGGGGATTGGACATCACACCTGAGGGACGTGATTTCCTGGTAGGACAATCTCAAGGAGATGCCCGGATTGCCCTCAATGCCCTAGAGACCGGAGCAGCCCTAATCCGGAGGGAGAAAAGAACAAAGCAGATTAACCTTTCGACGCTTCAGGAGGCGCTGCAGAAAAGGGCCTTGCTTTACGATAAATCCGGAGAGGAACATTACAATGTCATCTCGGCCTTTATCAAAAGCTTGCGGGGCAGTGATCCGGATGCTGCCATTTATTGGCTCATGAGAATGCTGGAAGCTGGCGAAGATCCGCTTTTCATTGCACGCCGTATGATCATATTTGCTGCAGAAGATATCGGTAACGCTGACCCACAGGCGCTCCAGGTTGCTGTCGCGGCAAAGGATGCATTTCATTTTGTAGGCCTCCCTGAAGGTAAAATCCCCTTGTCGCAGGCAACCACCTACCTAGCAACAGCGCCCAAATCCAATGCCTCTTATAAGGCGATGTTGGCAGCCGCGAAAGATGTTAAGAGTAAAGGCGCCCTACCCGTGCCCTACCACCTCCGTAACGCACCCACCGCACTTATGGAAGAACTAGGCTATGGAAAAGGCTACCGCTACGCTCACAACTTCCCCGGCCACGTTGTTGAGCAGCAACACCTTCCAGAGGAGCTGGAAGGGAAGAGATACTATTCCCCTTCTGACTCAGGTCATGAAAAAACGATCAAGGAGAGGATTAAGACGTGGAACAGAAACAAAGAGAGAAAAAACTAAATCGCCCTGAAAAAACTTCTCAGGAGACCGTGCGGTTGATATAACTTGATTTGAAACATTCAACTGCTATGCTCCGGATCGACACAGCGGGGCTGGTGTACAGGCCCTCTGAAAACTTGTTTGGTTAGCCATTGGTAACATCGTCCAGCCAAAGAGGAAACTCACTGTAAATGATTGACTTAAGAAGCGATACGGTAACCAAACCCACTCCGGCCATGCGTGCGGCGATCTCACAAGCCAAGGTGGGTGACGACCAACGTGAGGGCGATCCAACAACGCACCAGTTGGAGCGAATGGCAGCAGAGTTGCTTGGTATGGATGGAGGCCTCTACGTCCCCTCAGGCACTATGGCGAATTTGATTGCCGTGCTGATCCACACCAGGGAGCGACCCGGCATGGTATTGGAATCTACCTCTCACCTCGCCACCGTTGAGGCTGCCGGCATCGCCGCGCTAACACCGGCGAAGCCGTATCCATTGAAGGGTCAGTACGGTGTGATGGCCAGTGCCGATATTGCCACCGCTTTTCGCCGGGCGGCGGCGGAAGGAGTCCCCATCGGCTTGCTCTGTCTTGAAAACACCCATAACAACTCAGGCGGCACCGTCGTTCCTGAATCTGAT
This sequence comes from Binatia bacterium, assembly GCA_046757725.1. Classification (GTDB taxonomy): domain Bacteria; phylum Desulfobacterota; class Binatia; order UBA9968; family UBA9968; genus JBHHYU01. Next base: position 70,347 of record JBHHYU010000003.1, on the reverse strand, counting down.
ATGAAGCGGTTAATCACAATAGCTCGAGAACGAGGTTCAGCCGTTCACCTGGATGGCGCGCGAATTTTCAATGCTTCCGTTGCCCTCGGCACGCCGGCAGCCAAGTTGGTCGAGGGCGTGGAGTCGGCCATGTTTTGCGTCTCCAAGGGAATGGGTGCACCCGTGGGGTCCGTGCTTTGTGGGAAGGCAGATTTCATCACCCGAGCGAAGACAGTGCGACAATGGTGTGGCGGTGCGATGCGCCAGTCCGGTGTAATAGCAGCGGCCGGTCTCGTCGGGTTAAGCGATTATGTTGCACGTTTTCCTACCGATCATGCAAATGCGCGCCGTCTTGCCGAAGGTCTGGCCGATCTACCTGCATTCAAGATTGATCTAAGGGCGGTTCAGACCAATATGGTCTATGTCCGTGTCACTAGCCCGGATTTTGACCCATCCGCGTTCGAACAACACTGCTACAAACGGGGCATCTCGGTACGAGCCAACAAGGAGCGATTCAGATTCGTGCTCCATCACCAGGTAGCTTCAACGGATGTCATTCGAGCAATTGCGGTGATAAAAGAATTCCTTACGACCGCAGGTAGAGAAAAGAGATCGGAAGTCAGGAGCTGAACGCTGACGGCTATCGCACTGAGTTCACGCCGGCTTTGCCTCATACGCAAAACGGATTTACTCACTAGCAAATGTTTGTGGGTAAAGACCAAGATGACCCCGAATCCTGATGCCATGGTTAGCGGAGGCCCTTTACTGCCTCTGTGTTCTGAAAGAGAAAGGGGTGACACCGGGAAGGCACTCTCAGCAATGGTCGGTATCTTGTGCTGTGTGTTAAGCAGTACCAATTGAGAACCTTTTGCGCCCCCTCTGCGGGGAATTGAAAGCACGTATACCGAAAGAAGATAGGGAGATGTTAAACATCTGAGTCGGGTCACAGTCATCTCCTCGCCGGCATGCATAGGGAAAAGGGGGAGATTGGAGCGACGGTTTTTGTCTTGCGACCTGCGGGCAGCTTAAAGATAAGGGAGATATTCCTATGGCTAAAGACTTAGCGGTTGCTGTCATCCATGGGATGGGTACGCAACATTCGGACTTTGCAGAAGATATGATGGACGAGCTAAACGACCGCATCGACGAATCGGATCGGATCGCTTGGCAGACTATTTTCTGGGCGGACGTCTTACAACCCAAGCAGAACGCTTATCTCAGGCGGGCAAACTCTAAGAATGATCTCGATTTCTTTTCGCTCAGGAAATTTGTCGTCGGCTCTGTGGGCGATGCAGCTGCTTACCGGCGCATTGACAACGATCCCGGTGACACTTACGGGCAGATACACACAGTGGTCCGTGACAGCATTAAGAAACTCTACGAAGAGAACGATAAACTAGACTCACAAGCCAAACCACTCATCATTCTGGCCCATTCACTGGGGGGCCACATTATGTCGAACTACATTTGGGATATCCAGAAGAATCGTCCCATTGTTCCTCCAGGGAATAATCGGTTTGAGCGCATGCGAACGTTGGCGCTTATCATCACGTTTGGTTGCAACATCCCTCTATTCACCTTTGCCTACCAGCAGATCGTACCGATAAGGCTGCCCCCCGGCGCGAAATGGATGAATTATTTTGATCCGGACGACGTTTTAGGATATCCACTAAAGCCTATCAATCAAGCATACCGTCGCACCGTCAGCGCGGACAAGACGATCAACGTTGGTGGGATCCTGAGCAGTTGGAACCCCCTGTCCCACATAAGATACTGGACCGATAACAGCTTTACAAAACCGGTAGCGAGGCTTATTTCAAGGTTCCTCTGAGTGATACGCGTGCCGGGGCATGCCCATTAAAGCCTGCAGAGTCATCATAAAACGGGGGTAAGAGCGATGGCACTTGCAAAGCTGGCCTACGATAAGGCCCTGCAGGCTGGCATCGGGACAGAAATCTGAGAGTAAAGGCAGCAAAAGCTTGCAGCCACCAGAGGAGAAAATTTTTTGAAGATCGAACGTGTTGAGATTCTTCCCTGCATCATGCCTAAGGAGGATAAGAACTGGCGGTTTGCCCTTGCTGCCACCAGCGAGACCACCGGGTGGATCGTTCGCATCGTCTCCGACCACGGGCAGATGGGCCACGGTTATGCTTCGGCGGTTCCGCACTTGGGAGCTAGCCACGAAGCGGTCAAGGCAGCACTTGAAACCTTCAGCCCGCTTCTTGTGAGGCGTGATCCCTTTGCCATTGAAGCCCGACTACTCGATCTGGACCGGGCCCTGTTCGGTAACAACCAGGCCAAGGCCGGTATAGACTGTGCCCTGCACGATCTGAAGGCGCGTGCGCTGGGTATTCCTGTGTATGAGCTACTGGGTGGAAAGGTATGCGACTCGGTTCCACAGCTCCGGATCCTACCGATTAAAACACCCCAGAAAATGGCGGTCGGCGCACAGAAATTGGTCGACCAGGGTTACCGCTATATCAAGGTCAAGGTACACGGGGATGTTAACCAGGACGTGGAACGTATCCGGACCATTCGCCAACAGGTGGGCTCCGGTGTTCATCTGACTATAGATGCGAATCAGTCCTATGATCCGAAGAGCGCGATCCAGGCAATCCGCCGGATGGAAGAATTCGGCATCGACCTGGTCGAGCAGCCGGTCCACATTGATGATTTTAAAGGCCTGGAGCTGGTTACCCGCTCAGTGGAAACGGTCATCGAAGCGGATGAGAGCGCCCGGTCGCTCAATGACGTGATGATCCTGGCATCCAATCGAATCGTTGACGCCGTCAGCATTAAAATTTCGAAGCTCGGGGGCCTGCGTCGTGCCCGAATCGCCGCTGACATTTGCTCGACGACCGGAGTTAAATTCCGGGTAGGAGCCGCCGTGGGCCCGCGGTTGCTTGCAGCAGCGTGTCTCCATTTCGCGGTGGCAACCCCAGGAATCTGGTATGCATGCGAGTTAGCCGAGTTCGACCGGCTGCTAGAGGACCCATCTGAAGGCTTGGAAATTCTTAACGGAGAGATCCGAGTCGGTGATGCGGTAGGCTTTGGAATTCACCTACGCGATTTGAGTCGGTAAGAGCTTAGGAATTGAGAAAAGGGCCATGTGGACTAACCGGCGGCCGTGAGTCACCTCACAACGATCCAGAATTGCCCATAGGGGGAGTCAGTGCCGCAAGCGACGCCGACCCCCACTCTCCCCAAGCGAAGCAACGTAGGATCGAACAGCCGAAGATAACGGGCTAGCGTGTCGGCTATTGTTTGCGCCCCAGAGAGCGCAGTATCTTATCCCATTTCTTCAGACTTTTGTTGTACTGCTTAGTTGTCATGCCTTTCTCAGGTAACACTCGCTTGAACGGATAGTTTTTCCATGCTACCCCGTAGTAGAAACTCTGGAGTATATCCTGGCCTTCTTTACCGATAATAAAGTCGATCAGCAAAAGCGCGGCATGCGGATGCGGTGCATGGGCAAATAGCCCCGACCCACCAGCGTTGGTGGGAACAACATCCATGGGCACCCAGCCTAATGGGGCTCCCTTATGAATCTTCACAAGAGCGTGATTGCGGAAGATCACGGGCGCCAAGGGTATCTCCCCCTTGATGATGAGATCCCGCGTGGCGCTGCCGGAGAGCTTAAAAAGCTTGATCTTCTGTTTCTTTAGTTTGTTCAGATACTCCATGCCCTTATATTTAAGCATCATGCCCACAACGCGATCTCCGGTACTACTTAAGGTCATCGCAACCTTGCCTGTGAATTCAGGCTTCAGAAGATCTTCCCAGTTCTTTGGGACACGACCTTTCGGGATGAGGTTCGTGTTGTATCCCAAGCCTATAAAAGACGCTCGATCCGTAACCCACCAAACACCCCCCCCGGCGGCCCTATAGGTGTGTTCTTCCGGAAATTTCTTATGTAGAGGTGAGGTGTAGGGCATGGTAATGCCCTTGTCACGCATGAGCATCAGAATGGGAGGGGTACTTTCGATGGCGTCCGCAATGTAACGTTTGGATTGGGCCTCCGGTAATATCCTTTGGGACAGAGATTTACTCCCTGCGCGGTAAACTTCAATTTTGATTTCCGGATATTTCTTCGCAAAGGCCTTCCTTATGGCCTTAAATGATTTGCCCCCTAGTGAGGTGTACCAGACAACCTTACCTTCGGCCTTGGCGCCCCTGAGAATAATCTTCTCGCGATCCGGGCCCTTGTATTTCGCCAGTTCGGCTATAGATTTAGGCTTGCCCTGAGCCCAACCGGAGGAGAGCATTGAGAAAACCATGAACACAGTCAGAATCAAGAACTTCATAATGGTTCTCCTTTCTTAGGCTATCAGTCGACTTGCCCCGAGGCTATTCGAAAACATGCAACAGTGTCAAGCGACAGTGCCCTCCCGGCCAAGCTGCCCTCTTCAGGGCAACGGCTCTTAGCCGAGGCGGTTGAGCGTTTTAAGCAACTCCGTGCGGGAACGTTCACACTGTATTGTAGCTTTCATACTTGCAGACCATAGCGGCGGGTTAGTCGGTGAAACAGGCTGGCAATCAGTACCGTCCCCGCTGTGATACCAAGGCTGAAAGCCGATAGCGTACCCACGGCTCCGTTTTCCCAGAGTTCCCAGATGGTAACTGAAATTACTTGTGAACCGGGACTGTAAAGTATAAGGGCAACAGACAGCTCTCTAATCGTGATAAGAAATATGAAAATCCAACCCGCAAACAGTGCGGGCATCATCAACGGCACCACTATGTTTCGGGCCATTTGTCCCCATGTCGCGCCACTCGCCGTCGCACTCTCCTCGAGCTCACGGTGGATACCGAGCAAGCCAGCGTGACTGAACCTCATGGCGTAGGGCAGATAACGGGCTGTAAAGGCAATAACCAGGATCCAGATGGTCCCGTAAATAGGAAAGGGGATCGTCAGATACGTCTTGAGAACGGCAACCCCCATGACGATGCCGGGAAAAACAAGGGGCAACATGGTAAGTCGATCTAACGTCCAGCGCATTCGAATTCTAGTTCTTACAACGATCCAAGCGGCAAGGAAGGCCACGAAAACAGCGGCGGAAGCGGACGTGATACTTATCGTCAAGCTATTAATAATAGAACTCAAGATTTTGCTGTCATTGAAGGCTGTCACGTAGTTATTAAAAGAGATCTGGCCCAGCACTTCCCAGGATGGATCTTGCAGGTACGGGGTGAGGGAGGACCAGAATAAAGTGACCAGGGGAAACATTTGAATGAGCGGCAAGAAGAGGAGCAACAGCCCTCCCGGCCAACGCAGTTTCCCTAGATCTTTTCGCCGCGGCTGGAATCCTTTGCCGGTCACCGTTGTGAATCTGTGGGCGTGCTGGGTTACCCGGTAATAGGGAACCAGCGATAGCGTCACCAGCGCTATGAGAAGCACCGAATAGGCACTGGCATTGCCGTACTCGGGAATATAACCCTCTGTTAACTGGAGATAGATCTGTGTCGTAAAAACCTCAATGCCGCCGGGGATGCCAATGAGCGCTGGAATCTCAAAGGCCTCTAGACTCCGTATGAAGGTCAGAACGAGTACCGCTAGAACGCTGGGTGCTGCCATGGGCAAGGTGATCTTTCTAAAGACCTGCCATTCGCTGCTGCCCGAAATTACAGCCGCTTCTTCGAGTGAGGGGTCCATGGATCGAAAGGGGGTCGCCATGAGCAGAAAAACGACGGGTACCCAGAGAAAACCTTCCACCAGGACCATCCCGGCCATGGAAAAGATATTGAATAAAGGGAAAACACCGGTAAGAGAACGTACGGCCACGTTCAAGAACCCAGCCTCGGGTCCTAACAGGAGTATCCATCCAATGACCTTTATAAGACCCGGGACAGCAAACGAGACAAACGCAGACACATAGGCCAGGGTTCGAAACCGGGCGTTGGTTCGTTCCGCCAACCAAGCCAACAGTGTCCCAAACAGCAGAGCCCACACAGCGCTGCCAACCGAAAAAATAAGAGAGTTCCAGAGTAGGGTCTTGAACTCTGAAATAGACTCAAAAATATTGCCGAAGTTGGCGAGGGTCAAACCTTCCACTTCCGCGTCTGGCCCTGCCGTCAGACTGGAATAGGCAATGAAAAATAAGGGAGGGATCACCAGATAGGCAAGTGCCAGTGCGACAGGTACAAACAACCAAAGGAGATAATCCCTGCCTTGATCCCTTGGACGAATAATCCTACTTAGAGTGACCAAGGAGTTTCTCTCATCAACCGCCTGCCACTCGCAGGCATTTTGGATGGTTGCATTCAACCAAACAGCTGCAAGAAGGGCGAAATAGCCAACCATCTCCAGTTTCGAGGGGAGCCTATTCGATACGGGGCATTCGTGTCAACACTCGGACCGCCTTGGAGGCGAGATAACCCCCCCAGGCCCAATTGAAAACAGCTTCAATGGAACGACGCAGTGTCGCATCTAAACTAGCGTATTCCGGACCAAAGAGTCTGGCATTATTGCATTCCGTCTCCGCCACACCCGAACGTTGGCTTGACCGCCTTTTTCTGTATTGATATGGGTGGGCTCTCTGTTTAGGTTTGAACCACCGAGCCACGCAATTCCGGGAAGGTCCTAAAGTGAGCCACATTGTTAAGCGGGGTCATACATTAAAAGCCTGGGACTAAAGAGCTCAAAGGCGTGTGGAAAAAATAAGCTTTTCGGAAAAGTTTTTCTCTGTGATCAATTAGGTTGGAGGGAGAAAATATGAGCGACTTTACGGAGATTCTTTACGAGAAAAAACGGAGCGGTGTTCTTATTACACTCAACCGTCCGGAGGCAATGAATGCCATTAGCCGTACGGTAGAACAGGAACTCCACCAAGCGCTGGGAGAAGCTGAAACCGATCCGGAAATCCGTGCCGTGGTTCTCACCGGTAGCGGGCGTGCCTTCTCGGCCGGCGCGGACCAAGGCCCCCGGCCGGGACGTCGGCGAGACCTTGATTGGCCCTATGGCATTCCCACTGGGATGAGTGCAGCCGAGGTGATTGACTCATGGCGCGGCAGAGGGACCAACAGGTTTCTGTACATCTGGGAACTGGGCAAACCCGTTATTGGTGCTATCAACGGCTGGGCCCTCGGGGCTGGTTCCTGGCTGGCCCTCACCACCCATATAACCATCGCCTCGGAAAATGCCGTCTTCGGCCAGCCGGAGGTCCGTCACGGCTCCAACACCGGCTTCATGTGGACCTTATTGGCGGGCTTCAAAAACTCGCTCCGGTACGCCCTTACCGGGGACCATATCGACTCCCAGGAGGCATTACGCATCGGCCTTGTGAATCAGGTGGTCCCGCCAGATGCCCTTCTGGAGGAATGCTTCCGGCTAGTGGAGCGGATCGCCTTGGTGCCGCCGGAGACGGTGAAGATCAATCTTGCGATTGCGACCATGGGCCTGGAGATGATGGGTTTCCGAGAGGCCTTTTTGCTAGACTCCCAGCTTTCGGCTCCGGCACACGCGATACTACGAGAGGAGTTTCGACGGCCTTTGGACGATGCGCGACAAAACCAGGGCATTCGAGCTTATCTTAAGCTCCGGGACGGCCCGTTTCAGCCGGAACCCTTCGGGCCCCGCTCCCGTAAGAGAGAATAGGCCGTGGCAGCCGGGCAAGTCGACAGAGAACTACAGAATAGCCATTGGAAGGATTTCGGTAAGCGGACAGCCGGAAAAGGAGACACACATGCCGACTTACAAGGATATTCTCTACGATAAGCAACGTCGTGGTGTTTTGATAACTCTTAACCGTCCCCGGATGCTCAATGCTCTGAGTGAGGGACTTTGTGAGGAACTCGACACCGCCCTTAAAGAGGCTAAGGAAGACCCGGAGATACGCGGCATCGTTCTTGCCGGAGCAGCCGGGGCCTTCTCTGTAGGTGACGACCTGGGCGATCAAAGTGAGCGGGACACGGTATGGCCCTACGGGCTTCCTGAGGGAAAGTCTCTGGGAGAAGAGTTTAACAAGTTACGCGATGGGGACCGGAGCCGGACTCTGGGCAACCAGCTTTACCGATGGGAATACCCGAAACCAATCATCGGTGCCGTTAGTGGTTGGTGTTTGGGCGCCGCCTCGTGGCTTGCCCTAACCTGTCATCTGACAATCGCAGCCGATGATGCCGTTTTCGGCCAGCCCCAGGTACGCCATGGCTCTACCACCGATTTCATCTGGGTCCATCTCGCCGGCTTCAAAAATGCTCTCCGCTATTCCCTTACGGGCGACCATATCGATGCCCAGGAAGCGCTACGCATCGGCGTTGTAAACAGCGTTGTCCCTAAGGCAAAACTCCTCGACGAGTGTTTTAAATTAGTTGAGCGAATTGCGCTGGTACCGCCGGAGACAGTTAAGATCAACCTCGCCATCGCAACACAGGGCTTGGAAATGATGGGGCTTCGTAAGGCATGGGTCATGAACGCTGAGCTCTCTGCTATGGCGCGCCTGTCCAAACGGGAGGAGTTTATCCGGCACCTGGAAGAGGCGCGGAAACAAGGGGGTGTGCGTGCCTTCCTCCAGGCCAGGGACGATCCCTTCCAGCCCGAACCCTTCGGACCGCATTCTCGTTCGCATAAGGAAAACTAACGCCGGACCTCTACCTGTTTCCTTCGGACTGAAAGTTTTTCTGGACAGTCACTATCGGATCGCGCCGGCCTCTTTTAACTCTTCGATCTCAGCCTTGCTCATGCCGAGGATTTTGCCAAAGACACGCGTGTTGTCGGCACCGATCCATGGTGCTGGGCGGGCCGCGCTTGCCTCTGAAAGCGAAGGTATTCCCGGAAGGCCATGGTGGGTGATGTGCCCCCAGGGAGGCTCTTCTAAATCAATGATGTGGCCCCGCTCGCGGAGATGGAAGTCGTGGTACAGCTCCTCGCCGGACATTGGGATACCCGCGGGAATGCCTGCCTCCTGCAAAAGCCTAAACGCGAGCCGAGACGTCATTGTCCGCGTCCACTCTGTGAGGTGCTGGTCCAACTCCTCCCGATGTTTTTTGCGAGCCGCCTTCGTGGCAAAGCCGGGGTCACTGGCCCAAGAGGGATTTCCGATGAGGCGAACGATGCTGTGCCACTCCTCTTCGGTCTGGCAGGCTATGATAATCCAGCTGTCTTCACCTCGGCACGGGTAGCAGCCGTATGGGGCATACGGGGCGCCGAGGACTTCTTGATAGCCCAGGGCTTTCCACGCCCGGCCGTTAACGGTGTAGTCAAGGATTGCGGGTCCCATCATGGAACCCTGAGCTTCAAGCATCCCAGCCTCAATGAATTGCCCTTCTCCGGTTCTCTCTTGATGTTCGACGGCCGCGACCAATCCCAGGGCCATTGTAATGGCGCCAACACGGTCAGGCCAGGCGATTTTGCAATGGGCTTCCATCGGAGAGTCGGGGTAGCCCCAGAGGGCCATGAGGCCGGTGTAGGCGAGGAGTTGCCATCCCCAAGCGACCCAAGACTTCAGTGGTCCTGTCAGGCCCCAGCCAGGCATGACCACCCTGATGAGTTGGGGATTCACCTCCTTGAGCATTTCGAAACCCAGGCCCAGTCGGTCCATGACACCCACGCTAAAGTTGTCAACAACCACGTTAGAGACAGCCACAATTTTTTTGAAGAGCTCCTTGCCTTTGTCATGGCGGAGATTGATGGTGCAGCCAAGCTTGGCACGGTTCATGTCCGCATGATGAGCTCTGGCTCTCCCCCGGTTGGCTACTTCCTGGGACTCTATCTTAATAATCTCCATCCCGTAGTAGCCCAACATGGTAGTTCCTAGAGGTCCCGCGAATTGCTGGGTCAAGTCGGCTATTCGGATGCCACCGAGCATTAGTTCGTGTGCCTTTTCCCGGAGGCCGCCATCGGTCGTGGAACCAGACCGGGTGCTCACCAATTCCGCCAACACCTCCTTCTGGTGCTGCCCCAAAAGCGGGGCCGGACGCCGGACTCGCATAGGGGTTGCAGAGAGGCGTATTGGGAACCCTGGGGCAATGTAGTGACCAATGACGGGATGGTCCAGCTCCTGGAGCCACCCCCGGGCTCGAATCTGCTGACTGTCAACGAACTGGCCCACCGTGTTGAGTTGGGCGGCCGCGAGGTGCCGTCGTTGAGCTTCCTTCACGAACTCGTCAGCAGTGAATTGGCCAATGAACTCGGCGAAAATGGCAGAGACCTGATCACTCCTCGCATCCCGGTATTTAGTATCTTCCCACGCAGGCTGAACAAGAATGGTCTCGGGCATCCAGTTCCGCGTAACCTCGCGCCACATGTGCGGCAGATTTGCCGTAAAGTGAATGTATCGTCCATCCTTGCATCGATAGATATTGGTTGCTGCCCCGCCGTAAGGGCGACTGCCAGGTCGGCTCTGGAGGGCGTTTTCACGACTGTACCGGGCGACGGAGCTGCTATTAGTGAAGGTCAATGCCTCCTGGAGAGAGACGTCGATCCTTTGCCCCACCCCAGTCCGGCGCTTATGCCGTACCGCAGCAATCCCCAGCATAGCCGCAACGCAGCCGGCGACTTGGTAGGCTAAATGGCACGGCGCCGTACAGGGGCCACGAGTATCGTCCCCCTGGCCGAAAAGAAAGCCTCCTGCGCCATTGGCAATGGCGTCGCTCCCTTTGTAGCTGCGATAAGGTCCGGTCCGCCCAAAGGGAGTCAGGGAAACGGTTACCAGGCCCGGGTGAATCTCCCGAAATCGCTTGTCGGTATAACTCAAAGCCTCCAGGTAGCCCAAAGGGGTAGCCTCAATGAAGAGATCCGCTGAGCCCAGGAGTTTGGCAAGGGTTGCCCGGTCGTCGGGAGTGTGGACGAGGTCCAGCACGATACTGCGTTTGTTAGTGTTGGCATTGATGAAAGTTAGGCTGCGCTCTAGACCCTCGATGTCACCGGCGAACGGGGGAAGCCAGCGGTTGGGATCTCCATCCGGCGGTTCCACCTTAATGACATCGGCGCCCAGGTCGGCAAGGAGACGGGTCGCGTAGGAGGCCGGAATATCGCCCAGTTCGATGATCCGGATGTGACCCAAGGCGGATGGTTCACCGCCATCGGTGTTTGTCCGAGCAGACATATGATACCTCCTGATGCGTTCCCACGTTAAAATGAACTTACCATAAACTGCGTCGAGGGATGCGTCAACCTGGTATGACTATACGGGCGCTTTCCCTCAGGCTTTCCTTGACACCTTGAAAATTCGTCAGTAGTGTGGTGTCGGCATGGAGAGGCGTGCACTCCCCCGAGGAAAGAGGCAGATCAAAATGCGCGGTCGGTGCAAAAAAGGCGCCGACCCCGACCCCTTTTGCTTGGAGCGCAGGCTGCCGTGTTTGAGTAAGTGATTCATCGAAGGAGACTTTTTACTTTATGCCACTTGCCAAAGACTTCAAAGCGTTGGTCGTGAAAGAGACTGGCGACAAAAGATTTTTGATGGAGATCACTCGAAAAGCCGTCGAGGATCTATCTCATGGTGATGTTTTAATCGAGGTACAGTATTCATCTCTGAACTACAAGGACGGGCTTTCGGCGAGCGGCCACAAGGGGGTCACCCGGAGCTACCCGCACACCCCGGGAATTGACGCTGCAGGGATAGTCGTAGAGAGTAAAGATCCGCAGTTTGTAGTTGGGGAATCAGTAATTGTGACCGGATACGACCTGGGGGTCAACACGTCGGGTGGTTTTGCGCAATATATTCGGGTGCCGGCAGCCTGGGTAGTGAAGAGTCCTCAGGGTATCACCCTAAAGGAAAGTATGGTCTACGGTACGGCTGGGTTTACTGCAGCCCTTTCGGTGCTTCGGCTGTGGGAGAGTGGGGTGAAGCCGGAACAGGGGGAGATATTAGTGACCGGGGCAACCGGAGGGGTAGGGTGCTTGGCAGTGGGAATTCTCGCGCAAGCCGGCTATTCGGTGGTTGCCGCTACCGGAAAACTAGAAGAAAAGGATTTTTTGCTGGGGCTTGGTGCGAGGGAGGTGATCTCTAGGGACGCCGCAACCGATAGTTCGCGCAGGCCTCTGCTCAAGGGTCGATGGGCCGGAGTGGTAGACACGGTGGGCGGTAATTTTCTGGTTACGGCTCTTAAATCGACTAAGTACGGGGGAGTAGTAACTTGCTGCGGCATGGTTGCCTCTGCGGATCTGTCAGTAACCGTATATCCCTTTATCCTCAGAGCCGTCCGCCTTTTAGGGATCGATTCGGTGGAGTGTCCGATGGTTACTCGGTTGCTTATCTGGGAAAAGATCTCCCACGAATGGAAGCTGGGCAACCTTGACACGCTATATCAGGAATGCTCGCTGGAAGAACTGGACAAAAAAATAGATCTGATACTCGGTGGAAAGATCAAAGGAAGAATCGTTGTTAACTTGAGCTTGTAACTCCCCCCCGTTCATATTTCACAAAGCGTTGCTGTGCACCAAACCGATAGCAGGGAGGAGGCCATGTTTCACACTGCGAGTGCTTGGCTACCACGAATCTAAAGGGAGATTTGATTAACTTTTTGCTGAGGGAAAGGCAGAGCCAGTAGTATGAAAAAACCCCAGGCCGGCCTGCGGGGCCAATCCGCGGGCCAAACGGAAATTACCGCGGTAGGCAAAGAAGGACATGGGCTTACCTACCGCGGCTACAACATTCTAGATCTGGCGGAGCATGCGCGCTTCGAGGAGGTGGCTTACCTACTGCTTTACGGAAAGTTGCCCACCGAGTCCGAACTGAAAGCGCATGGGGCCAAGCTGAAGCGCTTGCGCGGTCTTCCGCAGCCTCTGAAGGATGTGCTGGAGCTAATCCCAGGGGACGCCCACCCAATGGACGTGATGCGAACCGGCTGTTCCATGCTAGGCGTTCTGGAGCGGGAGACGAATTTTGAGCAGCAGCAGGACATCGCAGACCGTTTGCTTGCTGTTTTTCCATCCGTCATCTGCTATTGGTACCGCTTTGTCACCGACGGCGTACGCATCGATGTGGAGACAGGCGACGACTCGCTTGCGGGGCACTTCCTCCACATGCTGCACGATAGGGAGCCAAGTGCGTTACACCGGCGCGCCATGGATGTCTCGTTGATCCTCTACGCAGAACATGAATTCAATGCTTCAACCTTCGCATGTCGCGTGTGCGCCGCAACCTTGTCCGACTTCTACTCGGCAGTAACGGCGGGCATCGGCACCCTTCGGGGGCCACTGCATGGGGGGGCCAACGAGGCAGCGATGGCGCTGATCCAGCGTTTTGAGACCCCGGACCAGGCACGCGAAGGCGTCCACGAGATGCTTGGCCGCAAGGAAAAAATAATGGGCTTTGGCCATGCGGTATACCGCGAATCGGACCCACGAAACGTTGTGATCAAAGCCTGGTCCAAAAGACTTTCCGATGCCGCAGGCGACACTCGATTGTACCCTGTATCAGAGGCTATCGAGGCTGTGATGTGGGATGAGAAACGACTTTTTGCCAACCTAGATTTCTACAGTGCCTCAGCCTACCATCTGATGGGGCTCCCCACTTCCCTGTTCACTCCCATTTTCGTACTGTCCAGGATTACCGGCTGGTCGGCCCATATCATGGAACAACGTACCGCGAACGTGCTTATCCGACCGAGCGCCGATTATACCGGCCCGGAACATCTCGATTGGGTGCCCATCCAGGCAAGAGAGTAAGTGGCTTCGGTAGCCGATGCGTGTTGAGTTTGTCAGGATGTCGGGGTGTTAGTTGTTAAGGATTCACTTTGAGTTCTCCTGAACAATCAGGTGTGTGTCTTTTGATACCAACTAGATCCAGCAAAAAGGCATAATTGAAAGCCGTATCTCGGTGGCGCTTAAAGCGCCCGGAGGCACCACCATGGCCGGCATCCATATTAGTCCTCAATAAGAGCCTGTTTTGGTCGGTTTTCATGGCGCGCAGCTTGGCTACCCATTTTGCAGGTTCCCAGTACTGTACCTGGGAGTCATGCAGGCTCGCCGTGACAAGGAGGTGAGGATAATTTTTGGACTCAACGTTGTCATATGGTGAGTAAGAAAGCATATAATCATAAAAATCTTTCTCATTCGGATCTCCCCATTCATCGTATTCCCCGGTAGTTAAAGGAATAGCCGCGTCGAGCATGGTGGTGACGACATCAACAAAGGGCACCTCGGCAACGACGCCGTTAAAGAGATCGGGTCGCATATTGACAACCGAACCCACAAGTAGGCCACCGGCACTTCTTCCCATGGCAAACATCTTTTCCCGGCAAGTATATCGTTCCCGGACGAGATGTTCCCCACAGGCAATAAAATCCGTGAAAGTATTCTTTTTTTTCAACAGCCGTCCATCGTCATACCATTGACGGCCGAGTTCTTGTCCTCCACGGATATGGGCGATGGCATAAACAAACCCACGATCAATGAGGCTGAAGCGAGGAGAACTGAAACCTGCATCGATACTGATCCCGTAGGAGCCATATCCATAGAGAAGCAAGGGGTTCTGTCCGTTCCTCTCAAACCCTTTACGATAGACGATGGAAATGGGAATTTCCGTCCCATCCTGAGCCGGGGCATATAAACGCTCCGTTACGTAGTTTTCCTGATGGAACCCGCCCAAAACTTCCTCTTGCTTTAACAAAACCTTTCGACGGGTTACCATGTCATAGTCAAAAATGGACAAAGGTGTTTTCATGGACGCATAGTTAAAGCGAAGGATGGAGGTGTTGAACTCAGGGTTCCGATCGATATCGGCTTGGTAAGCCGGCTCGTCAAATGCCAGGCAATGCTCATTCCCCCCTGCCCAAGGGATTATTCGAATCTGCGTCAGTCCGCGTTTGCGCTCTTGCAGAACCAGGTAATCTTGAAATAGTTCAAAATCTTCCAGAAAAACTTCTTTTCGATGAGCGATAACTTCTTGCCAGTCTTTCTTCGCCGTTTTCTCTACGGAGGTTTCCATGAGGCGGAAATTTTTTGCCCGGTCATTCGTACGGATAAAAAATTTATCCCCATAGTGATCTACGTGATATTCATGATCTTTTTCCCGAGGTAAGAAAACGTCGAAAACCCCGTTTGGATCGTCCGCATGGAGATAACGGAACTCTTGGCTGAGTGTTTGAGAAGATATGATCATGATATACTTTTTAGATTTAGTTTTGAAAACATAAGTAGAGAAAGTGTCATCGTCCTCTTCATAGACGAGCTGATCTCTGGTTGGGTCTGTTCCTAAGGTATGCCGATAGATCCGACAGGCTCGCAAAGTGGTCAGATCCTGCTGACTATAAAAAATCGTCCTTCTATCATTAGCCCAAGCCATGTTACCCGTCACATTCCCGATCTCATCCTTCAAGAACTCACCCGTCGTAAGGTTTTTGAAATGGATCGTATAAATCATTCGCCCCTGAGTATCTACGGCGTAGGCAAGAATGTCCTGGCCGGGACTCACTGCACGACCGCCGATTGAAAAAAATTCCTGTCCCTCCGCCAACGGGTTGGCATCGAGCATGATTTCTTCCGGCGCATCCAGTGATGCCCTTTTACGACCAAAAATCGGATATTCTTTCCCGTGCTCGTAGCGTGTGTAGTAAAAATAGTCATCCAATTTATAGGGGACGGACATATCCGTTTCCTTGATCCTGGCTCTGATCTCCTTGAACAGGGTCTTGTTCAGGGCTTCCGTATGGGCCATGGCCGCGCGGGCGTAGCGGTTTTCCGCTTCAAGGTAATCGATCACCTCATGATTCTCACGCTGTCTCATCCAGTAATATTCATCTATCCGGACGTGCCCGTGTTCTTCTAGGCTTTTAGGAATTGTCCTGCCTAAGGGTCCAACGTGATGTTTAATGTTTTTTGCTTTTTGGTCTGCCATAGAATTTCACAGTTACAGTGGGTGCACTTCGTCATCGGTTTTTTTTGCTTTCTTTTGTCTGATTTTAATAGATCCGCGTAACCTTTCCTGAACCGACTCGGATTTGATGATATAGTCAACAATGGGTTTCCACACTCGCCGGTCGCTGTCCATATTGCGATGTACTGTACAGAACCCCCAAGTAAAAGGCCCTTGAGGATCGGGGATCGGTTTGTTTGTTACTTGTGTGGAATTTGGATCCTCTGCGCTCATCTTCCTCTTGCCACGGCAAAAAAGGTCGTTTAGGGAATAAAAGTTAAATGCTCGAGTCACATTGCGGGGAATGAGGTCACGGGTACCGATGGCGTCAACTTGAGCAGTCATCTGCACGGGAATGTTTTGCTGCTTAAGGATATAAGCAGCGTCCACCACTGCGGCGCCCCCATTACTGAATCCCGCCAAGTACACTCTGTCACCGGGAGTATAGAAACGCTGAACGGTACCAGCTACAACCGTGCTATCGCCTCTGATAACAAACGTAACGCTGTTTGGGAACTGTCTTCCTATTCTCAGCCCGATGACATTGAGGTTTGATTGGTGGAATGCGACGTCGCTAAGATCTCCATCACTGTATGGATTGATTTTACGATACCCGGACCAGTGTTGCGGGTCAAACCCTTCGGCTTCTGGCCAGGAAGGGAGTTCGCCGCCGTAAACTCCAATATAGATCAGTTTGCCTGATTCGGTAGTGACCCCGGAGGGAATTGTCTCCTCGTAAACTTCTGCCACCGTCTCTAAGTTTCTTAACTCTGGCGCACCTGTTGTCACGCACCCCACTAGTAAAAGAAGAGTGGCTAGTCCTAGCCTCAGGCAGTAGCATCGTTTCATCGTGCCATGGACAATAAAACTCGACACACCCCCTTTACGAATTTGACTGCCCGGTTCCCGATTCTGTGGGGTAACAAGTAGATACCCAAAGAATTCAAGCAGCTTCGAATTCATCAAATTGCCCTATAGCACAGGAAATGTCTATCTATCCGATTAAACCTTCTAGATTTTAGGGGTATCCGTCGTAGGTGCGTCGTCAGGATCACTCTCTGTTGACACTTAGCCTTTTGCCTAGGTGGAAGGTAGCTCCCACGAGCCACAAACATCCGAATTCATTACCCTGTAAACAAAGGAACCTACTTTAGACGGAGGAAGAAATCATGGTTCCCATTCAGTGACATGACACGGGTGTTTGTTATGCCTCTTAGTGTCTATCCTGCAGATTCTCTGTCACGTCGAAGGCACTGACCCATCCGACAACGCCTTCGGGAGTCCTGACCCTATACCATGCCCCCCCGCCTCCATGCACTTTGCCTAGGGGTGATAATTTTTTCCCTGCCTCGAGTTTATCAATTTTCTCAGAATGTCTGTCCTGCTGAGCATAGACATAGACCTCCCTTGATTTGGCGAAAAGCCGCGATGGCAGAGCACCAGGAGGCACAGAAACGATAGTTGATTCTGGCACTGCATGAATCTCCAGCAGGTTTTTAAAAAAAGCAACAGCATCTCGTGTAGACCAATCTCTTGGCCCTATTTTACTGCCGATTATTTTTCCACTAGCGCTGATAATGAAAGTGCTCGGCAGTGCCTGTATCCAATAGGAAGAAGAGGCTGTCCCATGGCTATCTAGCAACGCAGGAAAATTTAGTTGAAGCTCCTTCATGAACTTTCCGACCTGCCTTCTGTTTTCCTGCTTGTTCACCGCTAGCATCACAAGCCCCCTGCCTCGAAGCTCGTTATAAAGGCGGTCCATTGATGGCATTTCTGATCGACAAGGGGGACACCAGGTTGCCCAGAAATTCAGGAAGACTAGCTTCCCTCGAAAGCTTTTCAGCCTGACGGAATTTCCCTTCAAATCTGGTAGGGCGAAGTCGGCGGCCACGGGAGGTTGCTTGTATCTATGAATCCCCAGTTTTCTAAAGAGGTAGTCGCCACTAACTGAGCGAGCCTTTTGTTTGTGAGAAGCACCATGACCGGGAGGAGAAAAGACGACGGGGAAAACCAAGGTTCCAAGAACGAAAAGAAAAAATCTCATGAATTGATGCACAGCCAAGTTCTCCTCTTTCATTCGAGGCTGCTCACGTAGCCGGTGGGGAGGGCCAAGTCTATGATGAAGGTAGCACTGGCTGCAGAGCTTCTAATAAGACCGCTTGTGAACGCTCTAGCCTTGATGAAAGTACTTTTCGTAATGTGAAGTGGCTTTGTGTATACGGCTGAGGTTAGAGTCGGATCATTTCCATTAGTCGTATAGTGAATGGTCGAGTCAGCGGTTGAGGTTGTGAGACTGACTTCCACTGACCCTGAAAATAGGCCGCCATAGGGTTTGAATACCGGCGGATTCGCCGTAGGTTTAACGCGATCGCGCACATCAACCTGTACGATGCCGGAACGTTGACTGTCTTTGATGCCTCCACTAGCATTATAAAAGGAAATGTACATGAACCCTTTTTCATCCATCACACCGTTTCCGGTAAGGGTGCTACCCTTCAAGACTGAACTCAGATCGCCAAGGTCGTTTTTATCACCGGATTCGATGTCGTATTCGTACAAATGATAGGCCCCCTTCCCCTGGGTCATCCTATGGGGAATGGTGAAGAGTTTTCGCTCGTCCCGTGACAGAGTTAAATTCTCCAATAAACGAACACGCTCGCCCGGAGCCACATTTTTGCTTGGAAGGATGGAACCTAAAGCTTCCAATTTTTCGCTGTTGACATCAAGAGAATACAACTCCCCGTCCAGGTCCGCCAGGTAAGCTGTATTCCCATCTGAGGTCATAGCCAGTCCTTCGAAAAAACCCCTGCGAAACGAGTTAGTCGTTGGTATTAACCGACCCAGTTGCCGATCCAATTTGAACAAGTACTTGGGTGAATTCCTGCTCGAGTACGCAGCAAAAACACTGCCCCTTTTGGTAGCAATGACTACACGAGCTACGTTTGACTTTTGGGGTTCCCGCAAGCCTCGATCGTATCTTGTTGTCTTACCCGTCATTAAATCGAACAGTAGCACGTGGCCAAGGGGGAAGGTCCACCCCACCAGTTTATGTTCCTGAGGAAGAACGTTTATGGCAATAATTCCCTCATGGACCACGGAAACCCCTTGGGGATCCGACTTACTCAAATCGGCGAATTCTTCCGTGGCCGGGTCGTAAGAGATGAAATGCCCTCCGCGATGTTTTTCTATATGCTTAAATGAATGATGGTCGTGCGTAGAAAAATACATCTTCCCGTTATACTTGAAGATATCGGAATGAACCTTTGCAACACCTTCCTCTTTAGGCCAGTACCGATTGGGACCCAGGTTCCCTTCTTTTTTAAGGATTTGACGCACTGATTTGAGAAATCGTCTCTTGCCGGATCTGGTATCATATTCAAAGATTAAGACATCGCCTAGACCACCTTCCCGCTCTTTTCCATTCCCGATGGCTACGTAGATCCTTTGATTGTGGTCCATGCCGATGCCGTGCCAAAACCAGTGCAGCGTTTCCCCGGCAGGTTTGATGTCGGAAAAGGTGATTAACCGGATCGACCGGGCCCAGATGGGATTTACCAATCCGGCCAACAGCATCCCGGCAATCAGGAAATGCACTTTTAAAAGATTTGCCTGAATGCGAATATGGTTTATTAAACCCTTCTGCACACCTTATTCCCTTTCTTGGTTTAGTTTGCTGTCCAGATACCTGTTGCGCGTCGCACAAGAGGTGAGAAAGAGATCCCTAATCCTAACACCGGTTTGCCCATGAACCTTCATCCGAAAAAGGAACATACTTCATACCGCGCTTCACATAACACTAGCACAAATAGTTCCTTTTAGTGAATCGTACCGGGCTCACGAAGCCGACTTTGACATAAGTGTTAAAAATCAAGTAGTCTTTCTTACAGATTACGGCCCCTCTTCGCTCTGCTAAGAGTGGAAATAAGGGTGCTGATCGACGAACGCACAGCTTAATTTCCGGGATTGAGATGAAGACTGCCTATTGCTCTCTGTCCAAAGTCTCCCGGCGCATGTGTTCCATGCGTACCACACCAATAAAGCCCGTGGCTGTAACCCGCCCATGAGTGTCTATGAGACCATCGCCTTGTTGTTGACACTGGCAGCCTTGTTTAGCTACTTGAATCACCGCTTCATTAAGCTCCCCACAACGATTGGATTGATGCTTATTGCCTTGGTCTTCTCTCTGGGACTCATAGTAAGCAAGCATCTCGGAGTAGTTCTCGGAACCAAGGCAGAAGCCATCATTGGACAGATTGATTTTAACAAAACCCTGATGCAGGGAATGTTGAGTTTTCTTCTTTTTGCCGGGGCACTGCATGTGAACCTGGATCATTTGATGCAAGAGAAGTGGACCATTCTCTCGTTTGCCACATTCGGAGTGATCTGCTCGACGCTAGTGATTGCTGTTTTGATGGACCTGGTCTTAAGTTGGATTGGGCTGTCTTTGCCATTCCTTTACTGCCTTATTTTTGGGGCTCTTATCTCGCCTACGGACCCAATCGCTGTCCTTGGTCTTCTAAAAAAGGCCAAGGCTCCCAAAACCCTCGAGACAAAGATTGCCGGCGAATCGCTGTTCAACGATGGGGTCGGCGTAGTGGTATTCCTGGTCATCTATGAGATGCTTGCCGGGGGGCGCGGGCTCGACTTTTCCCATGTCGGTGTGCTCCTTTTGCAGGAAGCACTGGGTGGTCTTGTACTGGGCCTGCTTCTGGGCTGGATTATTTATCAGATGATCAAAAGTATCGACAACTACCAGGTTGAAATTCTACTCACCCTGGCCTTGGTAACCGGTGGATACGCTCTCGCCGCTGGGTTGCATACCTCTGGTCCGTTGGCCATCGTTGCCGCCGGATTGTTGATCGGTAATCAGGGACGCCGCTTTGGCATGTCCGACAGAACTCGAGAACACCTCGATACCTTTTGGGAACTAGTCGATGAGATCCTAAACGCCGTTCTCTTTGTCTTGATTGGCATGGAAATTCTGGTGTTGACCTTGAATGTAAAATATGTGTTGGGCGGATTGTTGGCTGTTCCGGTGGTCCTATCGGCCCGCTTTATAAGTGTCGTTATTCCCGTGTCTATTCTTCGGATTAAACGTGAATTCAGTCCCCATGCGGTGAAGATCTTCACCTGGGGCGGACTGCGCGGAGGCATCTCCGTGGCCTTGGCCCTTTCGCTACCCACCGGTCCTGAGCGCAATCTACTTCTCACCGTTACTTATGCTGTGGTGATCTTTTCCATCTTGGTTCAAGGTTTGACCATACCGTTATTGTTGCCTCGAGCAGTGGCGGATGAGCCTGAGGAATTTGAGCGTTAGCAACGAACCGCTATTTTTTTGCCGCATTTCCATTACCTTATCCTTTTGATGGAAACTCCTTGTCTATGCCTGCATGGCGTAGTTGACAGGGAGGCTTCCGCTATGGGAGCATAAGCAGGTCTGATCTGTTCTCGCGAGCGTAGAGAGTTCCATCGAACCTCACCTAAGGAGGAGTATCATGGAGAGAAAAGGTAGTATGGCGACAGGAACCAAAAAGATTTGGATCGGGTTATTCCTGCTGTGGCCTCTTGGATTTCTTTTCTTTGTACCCAGCCATTCTTATGGGAAGAGTGCCGCAGAAGTGCTTAAGGCGTACGAAGGTCTTCGAGGCAAGGAGCGAGAGGCCAAACTTATGGAGGGGGCTAAGCGTGAAGGCAAGATGGTCTACTACGGAACCGCAGCCATCGATCATAGTAAACGCATACTGGATGCGTTCAAAAAGAGGTATCCGTTTATGACCACCGGACATTACCGGAGTGGGGCCGTGGATGTTTACAATAAGATCACTGCCGAGGCCCGCGGTAAAAGATACGACGTGGATGTCATCGATTTGCTCCCAGGTGAGTCCTATACCTTGGTGCGAACGGGCCTAGTGGATCCTTATCGTTCTCCCAGTAGGGAGGGAATCCGGAAGGAATTCATGGACCGGGAGGGCTATTGGACCACGATCTTCCATCTCGCAGTGGCCCTTGGGTACAACACGGAGTACGTGAAAAAGGGAGAGGCCCCTAAGAGCTACGAGGACCTTCTCAATCCCAAATGGAAGGGCAAAATGTCTCTGGATAACCAGGATATGGACCTGATGGGGACCCTCATCGAGTACTGGGGTAAAGAAAAAGGGGTGGCCTATTTTGAAAAGTTGGCCAAGAATGATCCGACGATGCGGCGTGGACACACCTTTCAGGCACAGATTCTGGCCGCCGGCGAGATCCAAGTCGCCCCTTGGTTGTACGGTTACCGCCCCTTGACCATGAAGCAACAAGGAGCCCCGCTGGAGGTTGTTCTCTTGAAACCTGTCCTGTCGGTCCCGACTTACTTGCTGCTAGCCAAACACGCACCTCACCCGTACAGCGCCGCGCTGTTTCTCGACTGGGCACTTTCGCGAAACGGCGGGATGAGGATCTATGCCGAAAAATTGGGCCGGACCGCTCCTCGTCCAGGTTACAAGGATAAATTTCCAAGGCTGACTGTTCCAAGCTATCTCGTCGTAGACCCAAGAAAGATCGGCCCGAATTACGGTGAATATACCAAACTTTACTGCAAAATATTTAAGCACTGTTAAGAGAGATCTGCACTGCGCTTCATCTTTCCTTGCCTATGGTATCGCTTCTGCCCTGCCAACTAAATGTGTGCAGGCTGGACTCGGGCTCACTCTACGGCTGCTTAGGCTCGTCTGAAAGAGTCGGGTACCCGAACCGAAAGAGAACCTGTAAAAGGGTAGAGAACTGTTGATTCCGTCTTCCTCAAGTTTTACCTTAAGGTGGACAGAGGCTATCCTTGTCCGAGACCCAACCCTCGGTTTACAAAAGAAAGAGCTTTCTATCGACTAAGCGACAGGAGAATTTAATATGAATGCTATTCGTATCCACGAGTTCGGTCCAACGGAAGAAGTCCTTCAATACGAAGATATCCCGGTGCCGGAGCCCGGTCCCCAAGAGTTGCTCGTGAAGGTGCAGGCTGCATCCCTCAACCGGGCCGACCTCTCTCTCCGCCGTGGTAGCTATCGTATCGGCCCCGAATCGCTTCCCGTTATACCGGGTAGGGAATTCGCCGGAACCGTAACGGCAGTAGGTGCCGATGTGCAGAACTTTCGGGTCGGCCAGCGGGTTGTGGCTCAACCTGGGATGGGCGGCTACGCAGAGTTTGCGATAGCAAAGGCATCGCATACCCGCCCGCTCCCGGAAAGTCTAAGGAGTGTTGTGGCTGCTGCCGTACCCACTGTTTTCCTCACCGGTTGGTTTGCACTTTCGGAAGATGCCGGGCTCAAGTCCGGGGATCAGGTACTTGTTCAAGCGGGTGGTAGCGGTGTGGGCATGGCAGCCATCCAAATCGCTAAGCATAAAGGGGCAAGGGTCATCACGACGGCAGGGACCGACGAAAAGTGCAAGCGCCTGCACGATCTGGGAGCTGATGAGACGATCAACTACACAGCTCAGGATTTCAAACCGCGAGTTCTCCAGCTCACCAATGGCCGAGGTGTGGACGTGGTCCTGGAGATGGTGGGAGGGGAAGTCTATACCAAGAGCCTGGAGGTCTTGGGCCCCGATGGACGCCTGGTCTCTATCGGTGGTTCCGCCGGCGCCGCACCTACTGCCAGCTCGCTACCTCTTTTAACTGAGGGGCGTAAGGCAAGCCGCTTTTCCGTTACGTCTTATCTGTCCTCTCATCCAGAGGCATTCAACCAAGTAGATGCCTTTTTTGTCTTAGTCCAGGAGAAGCAGTTCCAGGTGGTGATCGACCGCAGCTTCCCTTTGGAAGAGGCGCGGGCCGCCCAGCGCTATCTGGAAGGGCGGCAACACTTCGGAAAGATCGTACTAACAATGGAATAGCGATGGGCACTTTCAATCTGGCTCGGCAATGACGAAGATGACTGTCGGGTACATGGGATTTTTACCCCCGAGAACTTTTTCACAAAGGATTTCTGGGCGAAAGAGTATTTTTACGTCGTAATACCTTCCAGAAACCAGTCCGTCGCTAACTCTCGCGTCTAAAGGGAAAGGGGTCGAGTTTGCCCTGTCACCAGGCGGGCAGGGAGCTCCTCTACCATTTGAAAACAATAATTGCTGCACACCTTGACTTCGGCTAAACCTGTCTTAGATTGTAACTAGTTTTAACCATGAGAATCGCTCAAGTCGCGCCTTTATTTGAAAGTGTGCCTCCGAGGTACTATGGGGGGACGGAGCGGATTGTCTCCTATTTGACTGAGGAGCTGGTTCGTCAAGGCCATAAGGTCACGTTGTTTGCAAGCGGGGATTCTGTAACCAGCGCACGTTTGGTGGCTGCGTGCCACCAGGCATTGCGCCTAGACGACCGGTGCGTGGACCAACTTGCACATCACGTGACGATGCTTGAGATGGTCGCCCTACAGGCGTTGAAATTCGATATTATTCATTTTCATCTCGACTATCTGCACTTTCCGCTTTTCAGTCGGATGCAGACCTACATCATCACCACTTTGCATGGGCGATTAGATCTTCCTGATATTGTCCCGCTCTATAAGCAGTTCCCGAACATGCCGGTGGTGTCGATTTCCGATGCACAACGGAATCCTCTTTCCCAGATCAACTGGCAGGGGACTGTCTATCACGGGCTTCCGCTTGACATGTACACGTTTCAAGGGACTCCTGGAAGATACCTGGCCTTGATTGGGCGGATCTGCCCGGAAAAGGGGGTGGATAAGGCCATAGAGATTGCAAAACGGCTGGGTATGTCCATTAAGATTGCGGCTAAGGTGGATAAGGCGGACCAGATCTACTTTAACGAACGAATCAAGCCGCTGCTCAGAGAACCTTATGTGGAATATATCGGAGAGATCGGAGACGGGGAGAAAAACGATTTCCTCGGGAATGCCTATGCCCTTCTCTTTCCAGTAGACTGGCCTGAACCCTTTGGTCTGGCAATGATCGAGGCCTTGGCTTGCGGTACCCCGGTCATAGCGTACCGGCGGGGATCGGTACCCGAAGTCCTTGAGAATGGAGTGACCGGCTTTATCGTAGAGGGGATTGACGACGCAGTGAAGGCTGTCCGGCAGATCGAAATCCTTAGCCGCAAACGCTGTCGCCAGGTCTTCGAGGAGCGGTTTTCGGCAACGCGGATGGCCCAGAGCTATCTAACCATTTACGAAAATCTCTTGAATTCCCACTGTCAACCGAAAGTAGCGTGACTCCTGCAGACCTCCGGCAAACTTACGTTTGGCAAGAAGGCAGTTTCGTGCTATATGAAAAAGGGGGGGGGAATTGCTACGCGCCAGCGTAGCCAACGCTACGGGAGCTAAGCCAAACGCACACGAGATGCCATAGCGCTCTAGGTGTGTTAATTTCCGTTTCCTTGGATCCTACCTGTAACGGATAAGCATCAAAATTCGAAAGCCATTTTTTGAAGCGCGTGCCGACGGCCAAGCAAAAAATCATCCGTGTTAGTGATGAGTACTATATCCTGGCGAAGTCCGCTTTAGCCGACGATCGCACCCGGGTACTCAAACAGGGTGAAATGTTTGCTGTCTTTAATCGGCACGGGGATATCCGGCCTTTAGGTCTGGGGGAGCAAGGGATTTACTATGAAGGGACACGCTTTCTTTCAGACCTGGAGATGACGCTTGGGGACACCCATCCTCTCCTACTCAGTTCCACCACAAAGCAGGATAACGCGCTGCTCGCGGTAGACCTCACTAACCCCGATCTTTACCTTGACAACTTACCATTGATTCCGCGTGGCACCCTGCATCTTTCTCGCTCCGTGTTCCTCTGGCAAGGATGCTGTTTTGAACAGACTAAGGTGACCAACTATGGTCTGCTTGACGTTGCTGTGCCACTTTCCTTTCATTTCGGAGCAGATTTTGCCGATATCTTTGAGGTTCGGGGGATGAAGAGAGTGCGGCGAGGCAATCTTGAACGTCAACTTGCCAATGCGACCGAGGTTTTATTTACTTACACAGGGCTCGATGGTGTCGCGCGAAGAACCCGGATTCACTACTTGCCACGATCCGCCAGGGCCACCAATTCCTCTATCACCTTTGAGATGCAACTTGCGCCCAAAGAGGACGTGAACTTCTCGATAACTATCTCCTGCGAGAGCGGAGAACCCGCCCCGTCTCCCCTCGCATTTAACAGGACCCTGCAGAAGACGACACGTGCCCTCGAAACAACCGCGAGCCGCTATTGCTCCATTTACACTTCTAATGAACAATTCAACGACTGGCTCAACCGATCTGTGGATGATGCGTGTATGATGACCACCGAGACGGCACAAGGTCCTTATCCGTATGCGGGGATACCTTGGTTCAGCACCCCTTTTGGAAGGGATGGAATTATTTCCGCACTACTGTGCCTGTGGGTCAATCCTTACCTAGCCCGAGGTGTGCTCGCTTACCTTGCCGACACCCAGGCACAAACTACCATTGAAGAACAAGACGCGGAGCCGGGAAAGATCCTTCATGAAACCCGTAAGGGTGAAATGGCAACCCTAAAGGAAATCCCTTTCGCGCGATACTATGGGAGTGTTGATGCTACGCCCCTATTCGTCGTTCTAGCAGGCAGCTATTATGAGCGCACCAGCGACCGACAATTCCTATCTTCTATTTGGCCCAACATCGAAAAGGCGCTGGAGTGGATCGATCGGTTCGGGGATATCGATGGGGACGGATTCGTGGAATATCTGCGACATTCACCAAGGGGTCTAGCCCAGCAGGGCTGGAAGGATTCTTACGACTCGGTCTTTCATGCTGATGGAACCCTGGCCTATGGACCATTGGCCCTGTGCGAGGTACAGGGATATGTATACGCGGCAAAAATGGCCGCGGCAAAAATGGCTTCTGTTCTCGGGTACGCGGCCCGTTCAAAAAACCTCAAGTGTCAAGCCGACGCCCTCCAGGAACGTTTCGAAAGCAGTTTCTGGTCTGACGAGTTGTCTATGTATGTCCTGGCACTGGATGGGGACAAACAACCCTGCAAAGTTCGAGCGTCCAATGCAGGCCATTGCCTGCTTGCGGATATCGCAGGTCCCGACCACGCCACGGCCCTAGCCCATAGCCTGCTCAGCGAAGAATTCTTTTCCGGATGGGGGATTCGTACCGTGGCGGCCTCAGAAGCACGGTATAATCCCATGTCCTACCATAACGGCTCCGTCTGGCCGCACGACAACGCACTCATCGCCTATGGCCTGGCGCGGTATGGCTTCCAAGACATGGTCCATCGAGTCCTGGGTGGATTGTTTGACATTAGCATCTTTGTGGAGCTTCACCGACTCCCTGAGTTGGTTTGTGGCTTCAGTCGTCGGCCCGGCGAAGCGCCGACGCTTTACCCGGTCGCCTGCGCTCCCCAATTCTGGGCCGCAGCCTCAGTTTTCATGTTGCTCCAGGCCTGCCTCGGCCTCTCTATTGACGCAACCAAGGCGGAGCTTCGCTTTTCTCACCCTAGCCTACCCAAATTCTTGGAAGCGATTCAGATTAAGAATCTTGGGATCGGTACAGGTTCAGTGGACCTTGCTATTAGCCGCCATGAGCACCATGAGAACGATGTCGCAATCAACATCATCCGAAAAGACGATGATATCAACGTAGTAACGATAAAGTGACCACGCACAATTACTAAAGGGGGAATTTGCGACGGCTGTTGAGGCACAGTAGGGTTGCCTCAAGGGGTTCGAGTTGAGGGCGGGGATTCGATTCTACTGTTTCTCGCCTTCTTTCTTTTCCTCAAGTTGTCTTTTCCATCCCAGGGTCCGTGCCTTGGCCCCGATTTGCTCAGCCTCTGCGATCATTCCCTTACGCTGATAAAAGATCGACAGGCTCGTGTAGGCCAACTCATTTTCCGGGCTAACCTTTATGAGTCTCTTCCCGACTTCGACGGCTTCATCTAACTGATCCCTGCCGGCATAAGTCATCGCCAGGGCATGCAAGGCATCCGCGTAATTCGGATCTTCGTCCAGCGCCTTTTGATACGCTTTGATGGCCTCATCCATCCTATCCTCGCTAAAAAATTCCATCCCCTGATTGTAATAATCCTCTTTGGTCATTGGCAAGCCTCAGGTTTGATCTTTTAAACCGCTAGGTGTTTCAATGATCACACAGAGCCGGCCGGTTTACTACCACATTGCTCCAAAATGATTTTTTTAAGCTGGGCAGGGTTGATAGGCTTCTTAAAGATCGCCCCTTGAAGACCATTCAAGCGACTTCTTTTAATAATATGATCTTTATCATAGGTGAAAGCTGTCATAAGGATGACCGGCAGGTTTGGGATTTTCTCCTTCACTAACCTGTAGAGCTCATAGCCGTCCATATCAGGCATCACCACATCGCTGAGGATAAGATCAAATTCCTTCAGCTCCAAAAGCTTTATCGCTATTCTCCCAGAGGGAGCGGTCTCAACCACACACCTTCCCTCTCGCAGGAGGTCCCTCAACGAATGACAGACACCGAGATCATCATCAACCACCAGTAATCGAAGCCCCTCCAGGGGAAAACCGTCTTCTCTTTCCTCCTCTCGTTTCACCCCTGCCGCGCCGTTGCCCCCGAGGTCCGTCATCATCTTGCCACCGATGTACTCCCGGGTTCCGTAGTCTCCCCCCTCTGCCATTTCTCCTATACGACGCGTAATCTCTTGGATATTTCGAACCTGTCTGTCGACCGCCTCTAGCCGCTCTGATTCCACAATATAGTCCTCGTCGGTGGCTACCCGCCCTACGTATTGCTGGACAAGGTTCAGATGATTTACGAGCACCTCAAGCGAGTTGTTAATCTCATGGGAAAGTCCGATGGCGATCTCACACAGGGTAGCCAGTTGATCCCGGCGTCTAATCTCACGGATATCCTTGGCAAAACCGATGGAGCCGATTTCCTGCCCGTCTTCGCTGTAGATCACCGATGCTGAAATGGCTACCGCTACCCGCTCTCCTTTTTTAGTTTTGAAGACGGTCTCACAATTGCTGACGTTTCCTACTTCCCCGCGTTTCCCGTGCCGCATAGCGGCCATCACTTTTTTGGCCTCTTCACGGCTGTAATAGATTTCTAGGACGCTTTTCCCTAAAACTTCTTCAGGAGTAAAACCGAGGTTTTGCCTGGCTCCGTCGTTATAAAAAATAACTGTGCCTTTTTGATCAACGGCAATGATGATGTCAGGGCAGCTCTCGACCAGCTTGTGAAAGTATTGCGGGGTTAGAGACATACAGAAGCCTTCTTAATCACTTCATGATAATTCCAATGCCTTTGTGAATGCAAGAGTCTGAATTCGCTTGACCCCCTTTTGCTCAAACCGTATCATACACATTCTCCGTCACCTTATGCGACCAACACCGGATACAAGACAACTCAATTGGCTGCTGGCCTGGGCCGTCGTCTTCTGCGATATCGGGACGTCGGTATACTATGTCCCGGGAATCCTTTACGGCAGTGTTCAGAACAAGACTCCTTTCTTCGTTCTCCTGACCACCGTCGGGTTCGTTCTCCTCGCTTTAAAGTATATCGAAATCACCTGGCGTAATCCTGAGGGTGGGGGTGTCGTCACGATAACGACAAAGGCCTTTGGTCCTATGTGGGGCTGCATGGGAGGGATGCTGATCATCACCAGTTATTTCCTCACCGCTGCAATCTCTGCGGTTTCCGGTCTTCAATATGTTGGTAGTGTCTTTCCCGCTATAGACGCGAACGTTGTGCCTCTGGCATGTCTGGGACTTCTCACCCTTGCCGCCCTCAATATCATCGGCATAAGAGAAAGCGCCGCCGTGGCCCTTGGTATGGCGATCTTTGCCTTTTTCACCGATCTCGCTGTTATCGGTTTTTCCATGTACTCCATGTCTCTTTCTCAGTGGTGGGCGGCGTTGCAGACCGTTTCACCCGGCAAGGAGATTTCTCTTAGGGAGATTCTGATTGGATTTGGCGCCGCATGGCTCGCCTTTTCAGGCCTGGAAAGCATTAGCCAACTCAGCCCGACGATGCGCCTTCCCCTGCGGCGTACCACGAGAGTGGCCATGGCGGTCGTGGTGGGCACTATGCTTATTACCTCACCTATTCTCACAACCCTTGCCATCACCCTTCTCTCCCCGGAACTCAAAGCAACACAGAGCGAGCGTTTTATATCGGAGTTGGCTTCGATCTCCGGCGGCTTTAGCCTCAAACTAGCCGTCGTCCTAACCGCTTCCTCCTTGCTGATATTTGCAGCCAATACGGCGATCATCGGGACCTACCATATCTTCCTGGCCCTGTCGAACCGTGGATTTCTCCCGCAGGTGATTGGATTGCGCAGCCGCAGATTCAACACACCTCACGTCGCCGTCTCCATCGCGACCATTGTCCCCGTTATCGTCATCGTCTTGACACAAGGGCATCTTAATTTGCTTGGCGAGATGTACGCCTTCGGGTTGCTGGGGGCCTTCACCTTCTCCTCCCTGAGCCTGGATGTGATTCGTTGGCGCTTGGGAAGAAAAGATATCGGATTCTGGATCGGGCTTTTGACCACAACGATAGTCATCGTTGCCTGGGCCATCAACCTGGTAGAAAAGAATTTGGCTACAATTTTTGGTGGCGGTCTGACAGCACTTGGGATGATTATTGCGCTGGGTGTCCGTGAAGGTTGGTTCATGGAACTGCTTCAACGTATTCCTGTAGTCCAACGCCTCCAGGCCAGAGCCTACCGGGAGTCAGAGCATATCATCGAGGAGGAGCTCAAGGGCCTTGTGACTTTGGCTGAGGCAGTAAACCTTAAACCTCTCTACCCCTCATCCACCCTTCTCGCCATCAGGGGAACAAATTCACACCTTCTGGAAGAGGGAATCGTACGCGTGAGAGGCAAGCAGGAATCCGCCTTATATTGTATCTATGTGGAAGAATGGCCTGGTCTTTTTTACGGCCATACGCCGCATGCGCCCAACGAAGAAGGCATCGGGATGCTGCGGGAAACTCTACAAGTTGTGCGAGACCACAATATTGAGATCATCCCAATCTGGTCCATCTCTTATAACGCCGCCGAGGCGATCGCCAAGGCAGCAAAGCAGCTGGAGATGAACGCGGTCCTGGTTGGCTCTACCAGGCGATCCGCTTTTTACCACATGCTCCGGGGTCACGTGGTCAAGGGGCTTGTGAGCCGGCTACCCCGTACCTGTCGCCTCGTTATATGCAATTGAAAACGCATCCGTGATGGGTCCCTTAGGGTTGCTTCTACAAAATGACGATTTTAGCCGACAAGTCTAGAGTGGGGGAACGACTTCGAACAAGATTCTGAGATAAACGGAGGGGTCTCCTTCCCGAGGTCAAGGTCGAGCATTTAGTCGGCCCTAAAATTCGGCCCGATGACCACCATCGGGTTTGGAAGCACGGTCTGGACAAGCTCCGTCTTGCTACCGAAAAAAAGTTCTTTGGCTGTCTTGTGCCCATGGGACCCTATGACAATCAACGCATCATGCGGTACGTCGTAGAGATGCTCTTTTAAATCTCCTTTTTCGAAGAACATCCATTCAACTCGACCCTCTTGGATCCCTCGAGATAGACGAGTTCCTTTCATCTGACTCTGATACCACTCCTGACCCTTCCCTTCACCCTCAGTGAAAAGCTTGAGCGGCAGGTGAGATGCCTCGCTGAGATCAATGGCACATTCGGCGACATTCAGTGCATAGGGCGATCCACCGAAAAAGCAGAGAAGGTTTTCCCAAGGTTTGTAACTGGCGGCGGGAATAAGGATCGGGAAGGTAGCCTGTTCGATGATGCTCCTCACACGCGGACCGATGTACCCGAGGCTGATTTTCGTGGACAGGTCGCTGATTGTCCGGGGACAGCACATGTATCCGAAAGTGGGTGGTATCTCCGGGAGCGTGCTTGCTGTAAAATCTGAAGGCTCAAAAAAACTGTACTCTACATCCCCCAACGATTTCAGGATCTCTTCGACGTGCGCCTTGGCCGTTTCGGGGGAGCGCAGAAAGGCCCGGTCCAAATCCACCGTTACGATCGAACGTTCGAAATAATTTAAAACTGGGGATGCTTCGGGACATAAATTCTCGAATGAAGACCCAGCTTCTGGCAAAAGTAAGCCGATTGCAAAAAGATTTCTCTGCCGAGGGGTGTGTTACGGAATACGTGCAACAATTCTCTCTTCAATGGGACCGCCTCCTATTAGTGATAATTGAGATCGTATCTTGAACCAACAGCTATTGAATAACTCTGCCTGCCCCGGCCGTCAACCAGGGGAGTTTATGGTTTCGACCGGCTAGGCTTGGGCAAATTAAAAAGTATTTCCCTTTGCTACCGGTGACCGGTCTCCACAGGCCAAAAAAACTTTCATAAAAACCACCGAATGCCACAGCATTATATTGAACTCAAGGGTTCTCCTGTACGATCAGTTCCTTACGGTAATGCTCCAGTACGGTTGACTTTGAAATCAGGCCAACGAATCTGCCCCCCTGCACAACAGGCAAACAGGTTATTCCCTGTCTGTCAAATTTTTCCATAACGCCTAAGAGATCCTCCCCCGGCGAAACGGTTGTTATTCTTTCATTCGCAAGTTCCGCAACCAAAACCGTGTTGTAAAGCAAAGGGTTAAACAAATAACCGCGAATCTCATCGAGATCGATTAGCCCCATGTATCGGCTGTTTCCGTTCTCCACCACAGGAAAGTAATGCTGACGTGTATGCTTCACGGCATCCACAAGGACCGTAAGCTGCATCTCCGGCTCACGGACCATACAATCACTTTTTATGACTTCGGCGATCGGGATATCCGCCAATACAGCCCGATCGGTTCTTGGTCGGAACAACCCCTCTCTTTCCATCAAGGCTCGATGATACACTGAATACGGCTCAAAACAGTGGCTCACTGCCGCGGCAACCACGGCAGTGACCAGCACGGGGAGCACCATCTCGTAACTACCAGTGATCTCAATGATCAGGAAGATGCCGGTAAGCGGGGCCTGCAACGCGCTGCTGATCACTCCCGCCATTCCAAGGAAAGCATAATAACTCTCGGTAGGTATAGGCACGGAAGAAAAAAAGTAACCGACCGCCCTTTGGAAAAATACGCCGCTCAGGCCTCCTATCACTAGGCAGGGCGCGAAAACACCGCCGGAACCACCACTACCGAGAGTCAGAGATGTCGCGATCACTTTAGCGAGGGCCCCCAGGCCTACGATCCATAAGCCGGTAGCATACGTCCCTCTAATCATCTCTCTCACGGTCGCATAGCCCTCGCCTAACACTACAGGGAAAAAGAAGCCCAGGATTCCCACGAGAAGGCCTCCGAGAGCCGCGCGATAGACAAGGCCTGAAACCAGATCGGCTACCCTCTTCTCAGTAAAATGCAACAGCCTAACAAAACAGATCGCCACAAGGGCACATAAGATCGCCAGCACCACCGATAGCATCAAATCGGGAAAGCCGGCATTGAATCCCTGCTCCTGAAAGGGGATTTGGTTTCCCTGGAGGAGACGGCTAACTTCAGTTCCTACAACCGCTGCAACCGCGATAGCAACGAAGTGCGTAGAATTCCACTCTGCTAAAACAACCTCGAGGGAGAAAGCAATCCCAGCCAAGGGGGCGTTAAAAATCGCGCCAAGGGCGCCTGCCGCCCCACCTGCGACCATCATAAACCGTTGGCGATCATCGAAATTAACCAGATTGCTCACGTTTGAGCCTATACCCGCTCCACTTACCACAACAGGGGCCTCGGGCCCTGCGGACCCGCCGCTCGCAATAGTAAGCAGACTGCTGAAGAGTCGCGAAAAAACGCTGCGACTGCGCAACAATCCGCCCCGTCTCGAGATGCTGTAGATGGCCTCCGTAACACCATTACCACCCGCTTCTTTGAAGATTCGCCGAAGCAAAATCGCCGACAACGCGGCGCCAATGGCCGGCAGCAAAAGGCCATAGGTTCGCCCGCGCAAGGGCGCTAACAGCGCGGCACCTGAAGACAGGGCGTAGGTCAGAAAAACCGAGGCGCAAGCGCCCAGTGCTCCGACGACTGAGCCAATAAGGATAAGTTGAAATCGCTCATCAAGAGAATTAAAGAAGTCGCGGATGATCTGGATCACCGGGAATCTTGACGTCATCAGAAACTCATCTCTACGCCTGAAGCCGTGGGGGTTTTGCCCCTAGCGCTTTTCATTGCCTTTGGTCCTCTTACGCGCGCCGCTTCTTAACCTCGAACTTTTCGTAGAAGCCACCGGCGGACTTACACTTTTTCATGAGCGCAATAAAGGCGTCATCGCGGAGATAGTAACTCAGCTCAGACAGCATCTGCAGATGTTGTGCCGGTGACGCGTTTAACATAATAAAAAGGGCAAAAACCGGCCGGCCGTCTACGGCATGAAAATCAATCTCGTTTCTTAAGAAGCACGTAGTAATCCTCGGCTCAAAAGAGGATTTTCCTAAGGGTTGCCGTGGGTGAGGGATTGCAACACCCATCCCCACTCCTGTGGAAGCCATTGCCTCGCGCTCAACAATCGCATCCAGCAGCTCTGCCCTATCCACGCCTTGTGGCAGAGGCACACGTGACACTGCTTCCTTTAATACACTGGCAATGTCAGTACCGTCTATATTAAAGAAGACATTTCCTCTTTTCAGTGCGTCCATCAGCAGGGGCACCTCGGTTGTAGGGTCTTCTGTGGACTTTGCCTGCGGTTTTCCGATCATGATATGATGGTTTTTGGCCCATCGCCTCAATTTTTTTTCCGTAAAGAGGTAACGCCCTTGCGCTGTTAATCTTGCCCGCAGCTTGCCTTGGTAGATCCACCGCCGAACAGTCTGTTCCCCAACCCCCAGGAGTTTTGCTGCTTGGGTGACACTTATATACTTATCACTGGCAGTAGATTTCCCGGGTGGATTGAGCGAAGTTTTCTGAAGAGCCATCGTTTACCCTTATTTCATCGGGTTAAGTGCCTGTTGCGCTGCTACACATATTGATTTTCCCCTCAGTAAGAGTAGACGGTGCAGCCAGCTACGCAACTCTATTTTTACCACGAGCCATGTCCTGTTGGAAAGACACCACCCCGCAAGGAGAATCTCCACCGCGTTGTACTTGCGGAGCCATGCCATTGATGGCGGGGATAGGCTAGTAGATACGACCTGCACCCGCTATGTGAATCTATGCCCGGTAGGTCCTGAGATCACATCTAACAAGAACACCAGTACTCGACCCATCAAACGCCGTTACTATATATTCCGAAACCCCGGGGATCGCAACTAAGATTGGTCGCTACGCCGCGCTGTAGACCGCCGCATGAAGGCAGATCTGTTCATCCCTTCCCGTTTAGCTATGCGTAAAATCCATTATCCATTTCGAGCCGGGATTGCGGCTCCTCCAGCTGTCTTGTCCGACTGATCAGAAAGACCGGTGTCCTTTCATTCGTTTGGCTTTGCATCGAGGTCAATAAACGCTTTCCCCCATCTGCTAGAAAAGGGTTGTTTTATGAGAGGTTAGCCGTCGGTGGCCGCAGATTAGTTTTCATGAAAAGTTGACAGGATGACGCAAAGTCATATATATAAAAGTGCGTAGGTAGAAAAAATTCCCGTGAAATAATCCACGGTGGGTAGCATTTGTGTGTGGTGTTGGTTGGCCCGTTTTTCGGTTGTACCCTATACACTCTAGGATATTCCGATTTTTTTTGTTTTCCTTCATTGCTCACTCCAGTGACCGTTTGTGTTGAGTGTTCACTGGTCGCTCGCCGTTGTACTATTCCTCGGTCACTGCGGGTCCACAAACATCCCTTGGCTAGTATGTTTAAGTTTAACGATTTGTTGATTAGAGGTTGAACAACTTGGCTAGCTCCGACTATCAATCCGGGACTGAACCTTCGTCATCCACCGACTCCGAGAGCCAATTCCCATGGAGTGAATACCGTCTCTTGTTGCTTTCTGCCGTTGTTGGTGTCGTGGGGGGCCTGAGTGCACAGATCTTCATTTGGCTTCTCTCATGGGGGGAGCGGCTGTTTCTATGGGGAATTGCAGGCTACGTGGCCCCGGAACCCGGCACCCTCAATCCTGCGCCCCACATGGGGCCTATGGGATTGTGGCTGATCCCGGTCGCAACCACCGTGGGGGGACTATTATCCGGAATCCTCGTATATACCTTCGCGCCGGAAGCCGAGGGACATGGAACTGATGCCGCAGTAGAGTCTTTCCACTATAAGGGCGGGCAGGTCAGATCTATTGTGCCCCCCATCAAGGCTATTGCATCGGCCATCACCATCGGCTCGGGGGGCGCGGCCGGTCGTGAAGGACCGACTGCTCAGATCAGCGTCGGTGTGAGCTCGATCCTAGCAACCTATCTGCGACTGAGCCGCGAGGAACATCTCACGATAGTGTTGGCAGGCATGGCCGCAGGGCTGGCGGCTATTTTTAGGTCACCTCTGGGAATGGCCATTTTTGCGGTAGAAATTCTATACGGCAGTATGGCGTTCGAGGGTGAGGCATTGATTTACACGGTTGTGGCCGCGGTTGTAGCCTATGCGGTAAACGGACTCTTCGTTGGTTGGCAACCTCTGTTCCTGTTCTCCGATACGCTTCACTTCTCCCAGCCCTTGGACTTAATCGGCTACCTAGTCCTGGGGATTGTCGCCGGTTTGGTAGGGGCATTCGAACCGTCCATCTTTTATGGGATCCGCGACCTCTTCAAACGGATCCCTGTTCCGGCCCATGTGAAACCGGCCATCGGGGGTCTTCTCATGGGGTTACTGGCGATGTTTCTGCCGCAGACCGTTTCGGCCGGCTATGGCTGGGTACAGATGGCCATGACCGGGGGGTACGTGGGCTGGTCCCTTATCTTCCTGGCACTGGCTAAATTGTTGGCCATGTCCCTGACCATATCCTCGGGTGGGTCCGGTGGCGTTTTTGGGCCGAACGTCTATATCGGGGGAATGGTAGGTGCTTGGGTGGCATTCGCTGTCGATTCCTTCCTCCCGGGGGCGGCTCTGAACCCATCGGCTTTTGTCGTCGTAGGGATGGCCGCTGTCTTTGCTGGCACGGCGCGAGTGCCCATTGCAACCCTGGTTATGGTTGCGGAGATGACTGGTAGTTATGGCCTGATTGTCCCGTCGATGCTGGCCACATCGATTGCCTTTGTTGTACAGCGATCCATTACTATGCGGTTTCGGTATCCGCGCTTGTACGAGTCCCAGGTGGAAAGGCGAAGTGATTCCCCTACTCGTCGCGAGCACTTGATCGAAGTCGCCTTTAAAGTGTTGGAAAAGGGTTCAGCCGTCAATCTGCAACATGTCTCTTTCCCGCAGCTTGCTAACCTGATCAAGCAGGGCACACCGATTTCCATCTCCAACGGCCAGGGGAGGTTATTCTCAATAAATATCGAAAAGAATTCCCCCCTGGCTGGTGAGAGCGTGATGCAAGCGTTTGGCGAAATCACCGATATTGTGGCGGTTGCGGTGATTCGTGGGAAGCAGGTTTTGCTTCCACGGGGCGACTTAATTCTCGAACTACGCGATACGATTCTGCTGGCTGCTACCGAGGCCGGGAAAACCGAATTGCTCAGGACTCTGTCGCAAAATCCTAAAGGGCGCCCCAAGAGGGTGTGAGTATATCATACCTTGTCTCCGTTCACTGGTATTCTGGATTGCGCAGGTAATACCTTTTGCCGGCGTCTCCTGAACGTTAAAAAAAGGGGTAGCCAAAAGAAAGTCGGGAAGCTGCTCTATCAACGAGTTCATTTCTTGCAGAGCGGCCAAAACTGATACCACCTGTGACATCTAAAGCGATGGGCACATTGTCGTAGCTGGATACCATACTCTCTCGCAAGCCGAGCCACTTGATCAGCCACATGTACAAGTTTCGGCTTCCTACGATAGGTTCTACGTTGATAGCCTCGCTGGCCTTCGTGATAGGCAAGGTAGAGCTGTTTAGGGTCCCATTTAGAAATTCCCAGGCGTTGGTTGCTTTTATTATTATACCAGCCAATAAAATCCAGCGTGTCGTTCATATCGCTACGACTCTTGAATAAGCTCCCGGTTTCCCTAGTGTAATCTTTCCATGCGGTATCTTTAATTTGAGCGTATCCCCTGGCGGAGGATTTTCGTCCTAAAGGTATGAACCAGAGCCACTTGCGTGGTGGCCTGGCGTTGGGCCGATACCCCGACTCCTTTTGGACAAACGCCATAAGAATGTGGGTTGGAGTTCCCCATCTTTCTTCAGATGCTTTGCCGTAGTCATACCACTCAGGATATTGATCAAAGACCGCACAGATATCTTTCTGATGCTTGGGAGGAGACCCGGTACAACCTGTGATGACACAGGCGGGCAAAAGAATGCTAGTAAGCTGCTTGATTCCGATCATGCGGAGGGGGTATTAAACAGTGATAGGTTTTTGTTTTGACAAAACTGAGGTCGAGGAGTGAAATTGGGTTCCGACAACCGCGAACTAGCGTTCATTCCAGGAGGCCTGGGGGCTGCTGGATGGCCAAACCAGGCTGAGGTATCCTCGTTTTGAGTAAGGAACGCTATCCACCTACGGCCCAGTAGAAGGACGAAGTTCCATGATTCGGAGCTCAACGGACGTGGTCCCGTTCCACTCGTTTTCACTCAGCCGATACACCACATCGACCTTTGTCCCGAGAGCCAACTTTGAGTTCAGAGTTTCAGATTTTGAGGGGTTACTTTCTTTAGGGTTGCTTTCCGCTATTCCATACTCCGGACCAAAAGCCACGGCATTCAGACAACGGCCACGTTGACAGAGCCTGAACCGGGATCCGGTCGAGAAGACTTTCCTCCCAGCGATCTCAACTGCCCCGGTCATAAAAATGGGCTCGGGGTTGCCGATGCCAAATGGTTGCAGAAGTCTGATGTCGCGTGCCAGTGGGCGCCCAATCTCGGAAAAATCCAATAGGGCATCTACTTTCAAAACCGGGACAAGATCTTCTGGAGTCAGAAACTCTCGGGTTATTTCTTCAAACCGCTTAGCGAACGAGGCAAGCTTTTCTCTTTTGATGGTCAACCCTCCCGCATATTCGTGACCGCCAAATTTTTCCAGAAGGTCTGAGCAGCGGTGAAACCCCTCCACAAGATGAAAACCAGGGATGCTACGGGCCGACCCCTTTCCTTCCCCGTTATGAAAGCCGATCACCACAGTAGGCCGGTGGTATCTCTCCACAAGCCGGGAGGCTACAATACCCAGCACTCCCGGGTGCCAACCTTCTCGAGCAAGAACAATAGAATAACGCCCCCGGCCATCGTTTTCGGCCCCCAGTGCGAACAGGGCTTCTTCCAACATCTGGGCTTCCCTGGCTCGCCTTTCTTGGTTATGCTCATCCAGCTCCTGGGCAACTCGCAACGCCACTTCATTGGATTCGGTGGTCAACATCTCGACCACCTTTAGCCCGGCATCCATCCTACCCGCAGCATTGATTCTAGGCCCCAATCGAAAACCTACCTGTCCGGCAGTCACCTCTCCGGGCGGGATACCGGCTACCTGCTTTAAAGCAAGGATGCCGGGACGCGTGGAACTGCTGAGCTCGGTGAGCCCACGTCGCGTCAAGGTCCGGTTGATACCCTTCAGGGGAACCATGTCTGCTATGGTCCCGAGGGTGACGATATCCAGATACCGGCGGATATCGGGGGTTGTAGAGCGGGTGAACCAACCGATCTCGCGGAGCTTTGCCCGAAGCCCAATGACCAGATAAAAGGCCAGCCCAGCGCCCGAGAGTCCCTTGTCAGGGAAAGGACAATCATGCCGATGAGGATTTAAAATGGCAACGGCCGGTGGAGTCTCTTGGGGAGGCTCATGGTGATCCACAATGACCACGTCAATTCCCAACTCCCGTGCGAACCTTACTTCTTGAGCATTTGAGATGCCACAGTCCACTGTAATCACCAACCGGACCCCGCGGGTGTTAAATTGCCTGAGTCCCTCAATGTTTAAACCGTATCCTTCGTCGATCCGATGGGGGATATAGTAGAGGGGGTCGGTGCCCATCTCCCTCAGAAAAGAAACCAGGATTGCGGCACCGGTGGTCCCGTCAACATCGTAATCTCCCCAGATACCGATGAGATCCTTGCCTTGTAGGGAAAGAACCAACCGGTTTACCGCTTGTTCCATACCTGCCA
The DNA here is from genome assembly GCA_046757725.1 of Binatia bacterium. Lineage (GTDB taxonomy): Bacteria > Desulfobacterota > Binatia > UBA9968 > UBA9968 > JBHHYU01. The sequence continues at coordinate 30,515 of JBHHYU010000003.1, read as the reverse complement.
TGAGGGCGGGGGAAGGAAGATCAGAACGTAAACTAGACGAAAGGAAGCGCCTGGCAACTTGTGGCTCCGTCATACCACGATGTACAAGAATCCGGGCTAACAGAGGCGAAATCTTTAGGGCTTTGGAAAGAGAGAGAAGCAGTCCCTCGTCGGTCTCCCAAAGTTTCCAGCGCTTTTTCACGAAAGTTAGAATTTAGGAGTCAGAACTAACCTAGAATCCAGAAGACAGAAATCAGAATAGTGTATCTACTCTTTTTTACCGCCCCCGCCCTTTTTCCCAGAGAAGAATCGTAGGGGTCGCAATGAAGATCGTGGAATAGATACCCGACGTAAAACCGACGAGAAGAGCAAAGGCAAAAGGGCGAATGACGCCTCCACCGAGGACTAACAGGGCAAAGAGTACAAGCAAGGTAGTAATGGTCGTAAGGATCGTACGGCCCAGGGTCTCATTGATACTTGCGTTAACAATTTTTTCCAGAGCGTCCCTGCGCCGTTTCCGCATGTTTTCCCGAATCCGGTCACATACGACGACGGTATCATTTACCGAATATCCGGCGATGGTGAGAAGGGCAGCTACCGTGGGTAGATCGAATTCATAGTTGGCAAGAACAAGGGCCCCGATGGTGACTAAGACATCGTGAATCAAGGCAACGACAGCCCCCACACCGAAGCGGAGTTCGAAACGGAACCAGATGTAGGCACCCATCATAATGGTGGCGAAGATCACGGACAAAGTTCCCCTCTCGCGTAGGTCTTTTCCCACCTTCGGTCCTACAGATTCGGTCCTGCGAATTTCAAAGCGTTCCGGACCAAAGTGATCAGAAAGACTACGACGGAACTTCTTTCCCACAGTCGCCAACTGAGCTGAAGTCGTTTGCAAATGGATGAGAAACTCGCCGGATCCAGCGCCACCAAAGTCCTGCACAACGCTATCGTGTAGATCGGATTCCGCTAAGGCCCGGCGTAGTTCGCTGATTGTGATTTTTGGGTTAAACTTGAGCTGGACCATTGTCCCCCCCGCAAAATCGACCCCTAGCTTGGGACCCTTAGTGAAGAGGAGGAGCAGGATCGCCAGAATCAACAAGCTGGAGGTAACGAAACCTACTTGCCTATAGCGAAGAAAGGGAATCTGAGTCCCTGGCTTGATAAAATTCATAGTTTTCCTTTTAAATGCTCAGACGTAACAGTTTTCTAGCCGCCAACCGGTAATCATAATAGATCCGGGTTCCATATACGGCCGTGAGGACGGATGTGAAAATCCCTACACAGAGGGTCACGGCAAATCCCTTCACTGGACCCGTCCCAAACTGGAAGAGGATCACACCGGCCAGGAAGGTGGTGATGTTCGAGTCAAGGATGGCCGGTAAGGCCCGCTCGTAACCGGCTTCAACGGCTGCGCGAGGGGATTTCCCGTTTCTCACCTCTTCCCGAATACGCTCGTTGATGAGTACATTAGCATCCACTGCCATACCCATGGTCAGAATGATCCCGCCGATTCCAGGGAGAGTTAAAACAGCCTCAAAACCCGCTAGAACGGCCATCATGAAAAAAACGTTAAACAACAGGCCCAGATCGGCAAGCAGCCCCCCCCCTTTATAATAGGCAGCCATAAAGAAAACGAGAAGAATACCACCGACAACAAAGGAAATAAGTCCTTGCCTTATGGAATCACTACCGAGGGATGGACCTACGGTACGCTCCTCGACGATCTCGACCGGTGCCGGCAGTGCACCAGCCCGCAGTACAATGGCAAGATCGCGAGCCTCCGTGAGATCAAAATTTCCCGTGATCGACGCCACACCTCCACCTATCCGTTCCTGTATCACCGGAGCTGAATAGACATGATTATCCAGAATAATAGCCAGACGCCGTTTTACATTCTCGCCGGTGACCCTTTCAAATAGCCTCGCCCCTCTTGAGTTTAGAATTAACTCCACATACGGCCCTTCCAGCTGGCGGCCGGGTCGCACCCGGGCGTCCGAGATGATGTCACCGGTCATCAGCGTTCTGGCCTCCAACAGGTAAGGCACCTTCGTCCGCGCCAATCCACCCTCACCCCTACCGACGTAGCCGTACAGAACCTCCCGGCCTGGAGGCGCACCATTGCGCACAGCTTCCTGCGCATCATGAGTGTCATCCACCAATTTGAACTCGAGTACTGCTGTCTTACCGATGAGTTCTTTGGCTCTTTCCGGATCCTCGATCCCAGGCAACTGGACCAAGATGTCGCTCTGCCCCTGGCGTTGGATGGTTGGTTCTCTCACACCGAATTCATCGATGCGATTGCGAATTGTTTCAAGAGATTGGTCCACGGCATTATCCCTGATGGTGCGAAGCTCCCGCTTGTGCAGACCAATCTGAAGTTCCATGCTCTGACCAGTCGACTGAGAATCTATCACCACGAGATTGGGAAAATCACCCTTGAGGAGACCCCGAACCGCTTGAGCGTTTTCTAGTGGGAGCTGGAGGAGAATCTTGTCTCCCTGGACCTTCGTCAGCTCGCTAAACGGGATACGTCTTTCTCTAAGAAGACGGCGTAAGCTTTCTCTAACCCGATCCACGGCGTTTTCCACGGCCTTCCCCACCTTGACCTCCAAGACGAGGTGAGTTCCACCTTGAAGATCCAGTCCTAGATGGATTCCCTGAGTAGGGAAAATGGTGCCCCACCAGGAAGGAAGCTTCTCCACAAAAGTAGGGGAAAGGTAAACAAGAGAAGCGCAGGTTATAACCAGAAGAAGGACCAACCGAACGACTAATCCTCGCGGCATATCACTTCGCTTTAACCTCCTTACCTGAAACTTTCTCCACCCTGGCAAGCTGCGAGATCTGGGCTCGGGATACCCGGATTCGGACATTCTGAGCCACCTCTATGGTGACCACGGCATCGGTTAAAGCAATTACTTTACCGTAAATCCCGCCCGACGTCATCACTTCATCGTTCCTTTTAAGCTTGTCAAGCATATCCCGGTGCTCTCTGGCCTTCTTTTGCTGCGGCCGGATCAAGAGAAAATAAAAAATAACGAACATCAAAACCCAAGGCAAAACTTGGATAAAAACGGGTGGTCCTCCTGACCCCTGTGTGGCTTGTGCAAAAGCAACATCCAACATAATCCCTCCTAGTCGGGTTTCAGTTCCCCGGATTCACATTTCGGATGCCAGGATCCGGTTCTCTCCTCCCGAATCGCTTGGCGAGCCCTTTCCATGAGTCTTTGATAAAAAAAAAGGTTATGAAGAGTGTTGAGCTGGGCCGCAAGGATTTCTCCGGCAAGATAGAGGTGACGCAGATACGCCCGGGAGAAATGGCGACAGCAGTAGCAATCACAGGACTCATCGATAGGGCGCGGGTCACTGGAAAACTCGGCACGTTTAATGCTCATCTTTCCCCGGGAGGTAAAAAGCATCCCCGTCCGGGCGTTTCGAGTCGGGAGGACACAGTCGAATAGGTCATAACCACACTGCACGCCGAAGACCAGATCTTCCGGTCGGCCCACTCCCATGAGATAACGAGGGCGTTGCTCCGGCAATAAACCGGCTGTGAATTTCCCAATCGAATGAAGCGTTGCCTTTTCCTCACCGACTCCCAACCCACCTACAGCGAAACCATCAAACGGGAGAGAAGCCATTTCCCTTGCACACGCCAGGCGTAGTTCTTGATACATGCCTCCCTGAACAATACCAAAAAGCGCCTGCTCACTTCTCTTGCGCGCCTTCAGGGAACGTTCCGCCCACCGTACCGTACGCTGGGTCGACGCTTGGGCATATTCCCGACTCGCCGGGTGAGGGATGCACTCGTCAAGGACCATGGCCACATCGCTGGCAAGATTCTCTTGAATCTGAATTACCTTCTCGGGGGTTAGGAGGTGGCGAGAACCATCCAGGTGAGATTGAAATTGGACACCCTCTTCAGTGATCTTTCGTAACGCTCCCAAGCTAAATACTTGATACCCGCCGCTATCGGTAAGGATGGGTCCGGTCCACCCCATAAAGCGATGCAGGCCGCCAAGATCTCGAATCAACTCCTCCCCGGGGCGAAGGTAGAGATGATAAGTATTCGCAAGGACCATCTGGCAGCCTATCTCCTCCAGATCTCTTGGAGGCACCGCCTTGACACTGCCCTTGGTTCCCACCGGCATAAAGGCAGGAGTCTCGACCATTCCGTGAGCTGTGACCAGACGACCCACCCGTGCTCTGGTGGTAGGATCTTTTTTAATCACTGTAAAACTAAATTCCAACTTTATCTCAAGGACTAAACCATCAGCGATCACCTTTCAGTTTTTTTTGTCGTGATGGCTGAGCACTCATTGCGCAACACTATAAAATTAGCATGGCATCTCCATAGCTGTAAAACCGATATTGCAACCGAATCGCCTCTTCGTACGCCCGTCGGATCAAATCCAAGCCGGCGAATGCAGCAGCCAAGATTAGCGGCGTGGAACCAGGCAAATGAAAATTGGTAATAAGTCCATCGATAACTCGGAACGGGTACCCAGGTCGGATGAAAAGGCGGGAGATTCCTTCATCGGGTTCCACCCGCCCCCTTTGGCGGGCCACCCATTCCAAGACACGCGTCGTAGTGGAGCCAATGGCGATCACCCGTTTTCCGCTCTTTCTCGTCCGATTGATTTTTGCGGTGGTATCTGTCCTTAACTCGTATCGCTCCCCTTCCATCCGGTGGTTTTCCACTTGCTCCTCACGTACCGGCTGGAAGGTTCCAGGTCCCACATGCAAAGTAAGAAATGCCCTTTCTACTCCTTTCATCTCTAATGTCTCCAGGAGCTGTGGCGTAAAATGGAAACCGGCGGTTGGTGCCGCTATGGCCCCGGGACTCGAGGCATAGACGGTTTGGTAACGCCCCCAGTCGAGCGGAGACAAGCAGCGTTGTCGATGGATATACGGCGGAAGAGGAGGCTCTCCCAACTTGGCCAGTACCTCCGAAAACTCTCCAGGGTGATGAAACCTCACTCCATAGCGACCCTTACCCAGGTCTCCAATTACTTCAGCGTAAATCCTGTCAGCAAGAAAAATCCGGTTTCCCACCTGTGGGCTCTTGGCCGCATCCAGGAGGACAAGCCAGAAACTCTGCCACTGGGAAAAAGGTTCTATAAGAAGAATCTCTACCTTTCCCCCGCTCTCTTTCTTTCCCTTAAGGCGTGCTGGAAATACTCTGGTGTCGTTTAAAACCAGGAGATCGCCCGGATCTAGGAAGTCTCCTAGCCCGGAAAACTCGACGTGACAAAACTCTCCTGTACGCCTTTGTATGACCATGAGACGAGCTGCCGCCCGGGCTTTACTAGGATACGCTGCGATCAAAGAGCGGGGAAGCTCATACATGAACTCTCTTAGCTCCATAAGAAAATGTATGGAGGTGACGGGAAGCCCAGGCAAGAAATACGAATGGAGATGGAAGGACGACGCCGTAACCTAACAGGGTTTTACGTCTCCTCAGTCTTCTTGAGAAATGGAGTAAGGAGATCGATGGGTACGGGAAAGATAGTGGTTGAGTTTTTTTCTGCAGCCACCTCAACCAGGCTCTGCAGAAAACGGAGCTGCAGGGCCATGGGCTGTTTTCCGATGACCTCGGCCGCATCCGCAAGTTTCTGCGCGGCCTGAAATTCTCCCTCCGCATGAATGATTTTGGCACGTCTTTCCCTTTCCGCTTCCGCCTGCTTTGCCATGGCCCGCTGCATCTCCTGAGGGAGATCGATGTGCTTCACTTCCACGAGCACCACCTTGATACCCCAAGGATCGGTCTGGGCATCGAGGATTTCCTGAATACGGCTATTAATCCTTTCCCTCTCGGCTAAAAGCTCGTCCAGTTCAGCCTGTCCACACACACTCCTCAGCGTTACCTGGGCCAACTGTGAGGTCGCAAAGAGATAGCTTTCCACCTCTACGACGGCGAGATTCGGCTCCAAAACCCTAAAGTAAAGGACGGCATTGACCTTCACGGATACGTTATCTCGGGTGATCACATCCTGAGGAGGAACATCCATGGTGACTGTACGGAGGTCTATCCTGAGCATCTTTTCAATGCCCGGTATAACATAGATGATTCCAGGACCCCTGGGATTCACCATGCGCCCGAGCCTGAAGATGACGGCTCGTTCATATTCCTTTAGAATCTTGACCCCACTGATAATCAGGAAAGCAACTATGATCAGAAACGTATATAACGGTCCTAAACCAAACATGGATCCTCCTTCTCTGGGCTCTTTTCCTGAAAAAACTACAGTGCCTTGACCTTGAGGTTCATACCCTTAAAGCCGATCACCTGTATCTTCTCACCCACGGCCAGTTCTCCCTCGCACCACGCGTTCCAATATTCTCCATGAACAAAGATTTTTCCCTCGGGATGAAGTTCCGTACGAACCTCTCCAATCTCGCCGATCAATCCGTCCATACCCAGGGTCCGCTTTCGCCGCTGGGACTTCAAGACAAGATAGCTCAAGGCCAGCATCAAAGCGCTCAAAGTGAGGACAGCGGTGAGAATAATGGAACGATCCACCATTAGATCCGATCCTTCCGCGTCAAATAAAAGAACGGAACCCAGGGCCAGGGAGATGATCCCCCCAATGCCCATAACCCCAAAACTGGGAACAAACGCCTCTCCGACCAGGAGAGAGACTCCCAACAGGATCAAAATAAGACCCGTATAATTGATAGGGAGAATTTGGAAAGAGGTCAAGGCCATAAGAAGCGCAATTCCCCCCGCCACTCCTGGAAAAATCACTCCAGGGTGGGAAAATTCCATGTAAAGGCCAAGGATACCCGCCATGAAGAGGAGATAGGCGATGTTGGGGTTTGAGAGGATATTGATGATCTCCTGCTTGAGACCCATCTCAAAACGCTCCACACGAACACCCTTGAGCGACAGCTTCTGCTCACGGCCGTTCACATCCACTTTTTTCCCGTCTGCCTGTTTCAAGAGATCATCGATATCTTTGGCTACGAAGTCGACAACGTGTTTTTTTAAGGCCTCCTTGTCGGTTATAGATACGCTGCGCCTTACGGCTTGTACGGCAAATTCTGTATTACGGCCCCGCTTTTGGGCGATCGCTTCGCTGAATGAGGCAGTAAAATTCTCAATCTTTTTCCCCATGACTCCCTTCACTTCTTGGCCCCCACCGGCCACCGGATGAGCAGCCCCGATACTCGTCCCTGGAGCCATAGCGGCAATATGAGCCGCCATAGTAACGAAAGTTCCTGCCGAGGCAGCGCCGGCTCCACTCGGTGCCACGTAAACCATCACCGGGACCGGGGCCCCTAAAATCTGCTTGACAATGCTCTGGGTTGAAGTTAAAAGCCCACCCGGGGTATCAAGCTCAATGATTAAGGCCCGAGCCTCCCGGGTGTGTGCTCGGCGGATGCTCTCTTTGATAAAATCATCTACGGCAGGATTGATCCCGGCCGCCACTGTGATCACTTCCACATGGGGCCCGGAGGGGCCATTTAGCTGGGCCATAGCTGAAACCCCACCGAGGAGAAGAGCAAGGACCAGAGCGGTCTCAGGCAACAGGCGCGCTGAGCTCGTTAAGAATTTTTTTGATGTCTTCCCAAACAAGTCTCTTATCTCCAGGATTGCGTAATAGATAAGCCGGATGCAGCGTCGGCATCAGTCTGATCCCATGATAGTCTTGCCAATTCCCGCGCAATCGCATGATCGGGACTTTACTTTTTAATAGCGTTTGCGACGCAAACTTCCCCAACGTCACGATAACCTTCGGTCGTATAACATCTATCTGCTTTATAAGAAAAGGACCACAAGATTCAACCTCGTCCGGCTCCGGGTTCCGGTTGTTCGGTGGACGGCACTTAATGACGTTGGCTATGTAGACATCTTCCCTCTTGAGCCCCATCCCCTTAGTGATAATGTCCGTGAGGAGTTGTCCCGCACGACCAACAAAGGGCTCTCCTCGGATATCTTCATCTCTGCCGGGGCCTTCTCCAACAAACATGACCTCGGCATGGGGGTTGCCTACGCCAAATACTAAGTGCGTGCGACCGGGAGCGAGTTTACACCGATGGCAGTCACCAACAGCGGCACGGAGCTCGTCCAGGGTGTTAGCCTGATATGCCGTGGCGTAGTCGGAAAATAATCCTTCCTCCACTCCTACAAGTATCTTTCCCTTGGCCATCCCGGCTGATTTATTGTCCACGGATCGACCCCTGGGCAGATGTCGGATACCGACTCGTTCCTTCCTTTGGAGGTGGCAGCGTAATGAGGCCACCATAATCCTTAGTTCTTCCCGCACGGACCCTTGATCCATAATGTCAGAAAGTACAAACTAGCTTAATCCTCTGTTCCTATCAATAACCGAGTTTCTACCCGCCCACAGGGGATTCTGGTTTGCCTGCTTCTAGTCTGCGATCACCATCATTGAAAGTTCTGTCTCAACCGGCTCCGTTTAAGGCGACTGGAGTAAAACGAGGGGGGGGTCTGACTCTACGGGTAGTCGAGGTAGATCTCAGTTCCGTCGTTACTGGATAGAAAAGATCCTCGTGATTGGTGCATGCAAGACGAGAATCGAGCGCCTTAGAGCCGGTAACAATCCCCAGAACAACCGGGAGCACAGTAGGGCTGTTTTGGTTCAAGTCCATAAAAATGGCTCAAGTCTTTACACGGCTTGACAGGCCTATACCTCTGGAACGACCTAAAAAGCCTCACTGCCCGAAATGTTTGGATAACACGTATAGCGGCTCAGGTTTACATTCTTATCCTTCATTCTATTTACTATTTCTGCCCTTTAACGCAAGAAAATAGTCGTAGATCTTATTTCCCAGCTCGTCCTTACTCATGAGAGGAAGCGAATGGGCAGTCCCCTTTTTATCCAAAATGGTTGCCACATTGGTATCCCCATCGAAACCGCTGCCTTCCTTGGTGACGTTGTTGGCCACAATCAAATCCAGGTTCTTTTCACGGAGCTTTCTTTTTGCATTGGCAACCAGTGCCTCAGTCTCGGCGGCAAACCCTATAAGAACCTGTCCACTCTTTCTCACCCCGAGATCGCGCAGAATATCAGCGTTCGGTCTCAGTTTGAGTTGGATGGATCCTCTCCTCCTTTTGATCTTCCTAGCAGTAAATTTCTCCGGGTGAAAATCTGTAACGGCAGCAGCCATAAAAACAGCCGTAGAGTTCGGAAATTCTTTAAGGACCGCCTGGTGCATGTCCTCGGCAGTCCTTACAGAAATCAAACGGACACCAACCGGAGGAGCAAGTGAAGTCGGACCGCTGATCAGTGTTACCTCCGCCCCCCTGCACACGCCCTGGCGGGCCAGCGCATAACCCATCTTTCCCGAAGAGCGATTAGAGATATAGCGGATGGGGTCCAAGGGCTCACGACTTGGGCCGGCTGTAATCAAAATCCTTTCACCCGTCAAGTCCTTTTTTTTTAACAATTGCGAGATCGCCTCCGCAATATCGCCTGGCTCAGGCAGCCGGCCTTTTCCCTCATAGCCGCAGGCCAAATAACCCTCTGCCGGATTCATAACATGAAAGCCTACCCGTTTCAGCTTACAGAGATTCTCTTGGAAGACGGGATTCTCATACATGTGAATATTCATGGATGGCGCAATCAAGACAGGGGCTTGAGTGGCCATCACCACAGTAGTCAACAGATCATCAGCGATACCGGACGCAATCTTTCCAATAACATTTGCGGTGGCAGGGGCAATAACAAGGAGATCGGCTTGATCGGCCAGGTTTATGTGGCCTATTTGAGACTCCTGGGTCAGACTAAATATCTCGGTTGCTACAGGATGACCGGAAAGAGTTTGGAAAGTCAGTGGTGTTACAAACTCTGTGGCCTCACGAGTCATTATGACCCGAGTGACAAATCCATTTTGTACAAGCCGACGGACTAGTTCTACCGCCTTGTAACAGGCAATTCCGCCTGAAACCCCGATGATAACGGTTTTAGGGTTTCCGTTTCCAGACATGGTTCAAAAATAGCTAATTGACTGGAGGTTTGCAAACTTTGAGTCGATAATAACCAACCTGAAAGCCGGGAATGATTCTTGCACATTTTTGTCACAACTACGATTTTTGTTACCTCGTTTTTTCAAAACGGATTTTTCGAACTCTAAAAAATAAAATCCTTCCCGCTAGAAGTCCTTGCTTTCACTACCCTTTTAGGATAGGTGATCATCTTCGCTGAGGCTGGCACATATTTGGCATGATTAATTTTCAATCACGTTGTTGTCGTGTGCTTTACTTAAATTCCACAAGAAGGAAATACCTTGACCTGTATGATGACTTCGTGTAATTGACAATGATAGCCTAAAAAACAAAGGGGGAAACGACAATGGATCGTCGGATTCTTGGTTTTCTAGGAAGCTCGGTCCTTTTTATCACACTGGGGGTTGGCAGTCTTGGTCATCTGGGCACCGTGGGCGCTGAGGAGAAATTTTTTCCTACAGAGTTATACTCCATTGGGGCTTCCGGTGACACTTCCGGGAATAAAGAATCTGATTTTATTGATCAAAGGGCCGTCTATGCCGTCGAGGAGGGTGAGGGCTCAGCGGCCGAGCAGGACGCTGAATATGATCCCTGGGAACCCGCCAATGATAAGGTGTTTTGGTTTAACCGTAAGGTGGACCGATATGTTCTCAAGCCTATAGCAAAGGTGTGGGACTTTTTACTGCCGGATCTCGTCCAGCACGGCATACACAATGTCATCGATAATACCAACGTCGTCTCTCGTTTGGTTAATAACCTGGCCCAGGGTAAATTTACCGGCGCCGGACGGGAACTAGCGCGATTTTCCATCAATAGTACGATCGGTGTGGCTGGATTCTTCGACGTTGCGAAGGACGGTTTTGGCATTGAGCAGAGCCAAGAGGATGCCGGCCAGACAATGGGAGTTTATGGGGTCGGCCCTGGCCCCTACCTGGTCCTCCCGTTTCTACCTCCCTTGACCGTTCGCGATGGGATTGGCTTTGCCGTAGATGGAGCCATGAATCCCCTCAACTACATTCTTCCGTACGCTGCCAATGCGGACTCCGGAACAACCTTGGGTGTACTCTTGGGCATCGGTGCCACAGACGCCGTTAACGATCGCTCACTTAATCTGGAGCGTTACGAAGGTATCGAGGAGACGGTGATCGATCTTTACGGCGCCGTTAGAAACGGCTACCTACAGAGGCGGGATGCCGCTATCAAAGAGTGATCGGGTCCACCATTGATGAATAGAAGCAGGCACCTTAGTGGAAAACAAATCGACCCTAACCCGATCAACCCTTCAATCTCCATTACCGACTTGGTGGACAACAACTTTATCTCCTATAATGCCGGCCGGCTTCGTGAGGCATGCCAGTTATTCACTGGAAAAATTCTTGAGGACGATGTTACTGTTGGATTGAGTCTCAGTGGTGCTCTAACCCCGGCAGGGCTTGGCATCTCGGCCCTTGTTCCACTCATTGAAAACGGTTTCGTGGACTGGATTGTCAGTACAGGCGCCAATCTGTACCACGATACGCATTTTGCGATGGGGCTTCCTATGCACCGCGGCACCCCAAACGTCGATGATGTAACTTTGAGGAGAGATGGTATCGTAAGGATCTACGATATCTTTTTTGACTATGACATACTGATTTCCACGGATGATTTCTTCCGCGAGGTTCTCACAGCCCCCGAGCTTCAAAAAGAAATGAGCAGTTCGGAACTTCACTTTATCATAGGGAAATATCTCGCTGAACGTGAGAAGTTACTGGGGACGGAGAAAAAATCTCTATTAGCTGCCGCCTATCAGTGTGGAGTCCCCGTTTATACATCGTCACCCGGTGACAGTTCCATCGGCATGAATGTGGCGGCCTTGGCCTTGAAGGAAAATCGCTTAAAATTTGATGTCTCGTTGGATGTCAATGAGTCTGCTGCAATCGTTCTAGAGGCTAAGCGGACGGGGGGGAAGAGTGCAGCCATCATCATGGGAGGTGGCTCACCCAAGAATTTTCTGCTGCAAACGGAACCGCAGATCCAGGAGGTACTGACACTGGAAGAGAAGGGGCATGATTATTTCATCCAGCTGACAGACGCCAGGGTGGACACGGGGGGTCTCTCCGGAGCTACCCCCGCTGAGGCAGTGAGCTGGGGAAAGATTGATCCGGACAAGCTGCCTGAATCCATTGTCTGCTATACGGACTCGACCATCGGCCTTCCCATTCTCACCGCCTACGCTCTAGCGAAGCACACCCCTAGAAAACACAAACGTCTCTATGACCGAAGAGACACCCTCTTGAAGCATATCGAAAAAGAATTCAAGGAAAAGTTCGGCAAAATCAAGTTGCGGTAGATGCATAACCGCGGTCGAAGGCGCCGAGGGATTTATTATCCCTGGTCCATTGTGGGGCTTTCCTTTCTCACCGTAGGTGTGGCATTCGGGTGTCGCAGCACGTTTGCCGTGTTTCTTATCCCTATCATTGAAGAATTTCACTGGAGCCGGGGACTAACAGCGGGGGTCTTATTTTTAGGAGCCCTGGTCTGGAGTCTGGCAGCCCCTTTGATCGGCATACTTTTAGATCGGCTGGGAGCGAGGGTGCTCTTCTCCCTTGGCGCTGTCATCATGGCCTTGGGATTTATTGTCAGCAGCATTTCCCAGAATATTCTGCTTTTTTATACCGGCATGGGTGTCCTAGAGTCGCCCTCGGTTTTGCGGCTTTGCCCATGTCTACCCACGCTATTGTTCTGTCAAATTGGTTTGTTCGCCGAAGGGGAACAGCGATGGGCATTGTTGCTTCAGGCATTGGCATCGGAATCTTCGTGATTGTCCCCTCCGCCCAGTTTCTCATTGCACAATTCGGGTGGCGCCGTGCCTATCTAGCGTTGGCGATTCTCATGCTGGGATTTATCGCTCCTTTAAACGCCACGTTCCAATGCCATCACCCGCAGGATGTGGGGCTATCTCCCGACTCTGTGGATGATTCACCGATAGTGTCTACCAAAACTCGCAACGAAACGATATGGACTTTAGCGCGAGCATTTAAGAGTTACCGCTTCTGGGCTCTCGGCCTGCTTCCTTACCGGCGCTACTCCCCTGCATATGATCCTGATCCACCAAGTGGCTGCGATTGTGGACATGGGATTTACAAAAGAGCTGGCAGCTTATGTGTTGGGCCTTACTGGAGTTTTCACCTCTCCCGGTATGATTCTCTGGGGTACAGCCTCAGATCGCATCGGAAGAGAATGGGCTTACACTTTAGGCTCTCTCGCAATGATCCTCGGCATTGTTCTGCTTCTGAATGCCGGGGACCCCTCTCGTGTTTGGATGCTCTATGCCCACACCGTCTTTTTTGCCCTTGGTTTTGCCTCCCGTCAGGGGCTATTCCCCTCCATCGCTGCGGACCTCTTCCACGGAGGTCACTTTGGGGCCATCAACGGAGCTCTTGCCCTTTTCATTGGTGCGGGAAGCGGCATAGGACCCTGGCTGGGGGGGTATCTGTTTGACCTTTTTGGAAACTACTATGCCGCTTTCTGGGGAGCAAATGTCATTGCCGCGTTCTCAATGCTCCTTATTTGGATCGCGGGACCCAGACAGGTAAAGGCAGCAGAAAGAAACTAAACTCATCTTTCATCATGGGAAAGAGTAGACTCGGGTGATAAAAAATCCTGTTCCTAGTTTATGATTCCAGAAAGCCTTTTTTGTTTGAATCCGCTGCGAGAAGTTTTTGACCGAATTGATCGAGACGTTTCTCGGCGTTCTGAAAACTGGAATGGGCATGGCCGAGATGCTTACCCAACACGTTGAAGTCATCCTTGAACCTGGAAAAATCCCCTTCAAGACGACTCAGATACTGGATAATCTCCTTGGCTTGCTCTTCGATCTTCATCCCCTTGAGCCCTAAGACTATGGCCTGGAGATAGGCATAAAAGCTGTTGGGTGAAACTGGGATCACTTTTTTACTCAGCGCATACTGGCTAATGCTCCAATCGGCTCCCGTGGAGTCGTCCTTGATAATCGTTTCGTAATAAACATTCTCCGCGGGAATATACATAAGGGCAAAGTCGTAGGTCCCTTCATCGGGCAGAATATATTTGGTGGCTATCGTATCGACGTGTTTTTTTACATCGGCTACAAACTGCTTTCTTGCTTTGCCCTTTTCCTCCTCCCCCGTTCCCTCTAGGATTCGCTTGAAATTTTCCAAAGGGAATTTTGAATCTACCGGGACCAGGGAACCCCCTAGTTTGATGACGGCATCTACCTTTTCCCCGCTTCTGAAGGCAAACTGTGTAGCAAAGTGATCCGGGGGAAGAATCTGACCCAGCAAGTCCGCAAGAAAAAATTCTCCCAGACCACCCCTAAGTTTAGGCGCACGAAGAATCTCCTGCAGTGACGCGATGTCTTTACCTACATCGTATATCTTTCGGTTGGCTTCCTCTAGGCCTCCCAAACTCTTCTGCACATCTCCGACTACCCGCGCAGCGTTATCGAGCCTATCCCCCAAATTCTGCTGCGTCTTTTGTAGAACCTCCGAGTTCTCTTTTAACCTCTCCGTCACATTGCTCAAAATCTGTCCTAACTGTTGTTGGAGACTTTGTGTCCTGCTGTCCAGATCCTGGACTAACTGTCCACGGAGCTGGTTCATCTCCTGCTGATGGAGCAACCGGTCTTCGCTCTTCTCAGCAAGGAGCCCCTGAAGACGCCGCAAGAGGAACCAACCGATAACAGCAAAACCGGCAAGGGAAAGAATAATCAATAGGATAAGATTGAGGGAGTCCGCCATTGGGAGCAGGGAGGGTTACACGAGCCGAACAGCGTATTCCAAGATCTCACTGAGCTTACGAACCTGAGTGGCTCGCATCGATTTTTCTTCCAGCGGAGAGGCGAAATAACAATCCAGACTCCTTTTGAGATTCCATTCCAGAAGCTCCACGCATTGCCCCATGCGGATCTTTTCCCAACGTCGCTGTTGGGCCCGGCGCACTTCTTTAAAATATACTACTTGCCCCATACGCAAGAGTCATTTAAAAAGGATACAGGCATCTTGTCAAGGGCAGGGCTCCTGTTGGGTAATACAGTGAATGGCGCCAAGGCCGACCACCACATCGTTACAGGGAACGCCCAAGACCTCACGTTGGGAAAACAACGTTTTCAATATTCCGAGAGCTATCCGGTCATTAAGGTCCCCGTAAGTCGGAACGAGAACCACCTGGTTGGCAATATAGAAATTCGTATAACTGGCCGGAAGTCTCTCCGATCGGTAAAAAACCGGTCCGGGGAGCGGAAGTGGTACCAGAGTGAGTTTATTGCCATTCTGGTCCGTGGCAGCCTGAAGCCGCTCATAGTTTTCCTGGAGTGGAGCATAGTTCTCATCCCCAGAATTGTTTTCTACAGCACACACGACCGTGGTTGGGTTGACAAACCGGGCAATATCGTCGACATGACCGTCCGTGTCATCACCGACAAGGCCCTTGTCCAACCAGATGAGATGATCCATTCCTAGAGCATCCATCAAAACCGCCTCAATCTCATTCTGCGCCAGATGCGGGTTGCGATTCGGGTTCAAAAGGCACTGCTCCGTTGTGAGACAGGTTCCACATCCGTTGACATCGATGGATCCCCCTTCGAGAACCAACTCAGAGTCAAAAACACGCGTGTGGAAATGCTGGGCGATTTCCCCGGCTACACTATCATCCTGTAAATAGGACTTATACTTTTGCCCCCACGCATTGAACACCCAATTGTTGAAGGCCAGTTTATGCTTGCCCTTCTTTTTGGTAATAAAAGTTGGGCCGTAATCTCTGATCCAGGTATCCACCGTGGGGATTCTGTAAACGGACACATGGTCCATGACAACCTGTGCATGGCTAAGGCGACTCATTGCTTCTCGTTCAGCGCCTTCATCGTTCACTAGGAGGCAGACCTCCTCCGCTGTGGAGATTGTCTGTACCATTTTGACCCAGGTTTCTTTGACCGCGTCCAGTTGCTCGGGCCAGGTCTCCATGTTGTGCGGCCAGGCCAGCCAGGTAGCCCTGTGAGGCTCCCATTCCGCCGGCATGTGATAACCGAGTTGGCGTGGGGAAGGCCCTTTCTTGCTTGGATCGCTATTTCTGTGACAGGGCTGCAAGACAGGTTGCGGAGGCTGAAACTGCACGCGAGTCATCGTCCAGAAAGCGTGCCGTAATAGCGTCGTATGCATCGACCCGTCGGTCTCTCAGGAATGGCCAGTTCTGGCGCGTTTCATCGATCCTCCGAAGATCACACAGCGTTACCAGGACTTGTTCTTGTGTCGTTACGGCGTGGGCGACAATCTTCCCGAAGGGATCAGCCACAAAGGAATTTCCCCAAAACCTGAGTTTGCCTTCACGTCCCACGCGATTCGCTGCCGCTACATAAACACCATTGGCCACCGCGTGTGCACGCTGGATGAGCTCCCAGGCCCCCCGCTGGGTCTGGGCCGCACCGCGAGGCTCGCTGGGGAGCCATCCGATGGCAGTGGGATAAAAGAGGATCTGAGCACCGGAAAGGCAAATCAGACGCGCGGCCTCGGGAAACCACTGGTCCCAGCAAATGAGCACGCCGATCCTGGCGTAGCGTGTGAGAAAACTGGGAAAGCCGAGGTCCCCAGGCGTGAAATAGTATTTCTCGTAATAGCAGGGATCGTCCGGGATATGCATCTTGCGGTATTTTCCGAGAATGGATCCATCCGCATCCATGACCACCGCAGTGTTGTGGTAGATCCCTGCCGAACGCCTCTCAAAGATAGAGCTGATAACGACGACCCTTTTGTCCCGTGCCACCCGGCTCAGGGTCTCCGTGGTTGGCCCCGGTATGGGCTCGGCCAGTTTAAAGTTTTCGGCATCTTCACTTTGGGGGAAATAGCGTGAGCAAAAGAGTTCTTGAAGGCAAACGATTTTCGCGCCTTTTTTAGCGGCAACTCCGATTCCTGACACGGCCTTGGCCAGATTCACCTTCGGATCATCCGTTGTCCTCATCTGGATGAGGCCGATGGCAACTTGCTCTTTGCCTTTCTTTCGGGACATCTTAGAGATCCTTCTTTTCCTACTTTATCATAAACAAGGAACCGTGTCTTCTTTGGGTTAAGAAAAACAAAAAAAGAGGAAAGGTATGACCACCTTTCCTCTTTTAACAGACAGTTCGTCGTTGTTTACTTCAGATGCTGGGCAAAGAAAGACTTGAATAGTTCCCAGGCATCCTTGGCAGATTCCGGATGATAGCTCTCCCGCTCATTACAGAAGAAACCATGGGTCGCATCCGGGTAGAGCTTGAGCTTGAAATCCTTCTTTTGATCCGTTAGCGCCTTGTTCACCATTTCCACATGTTCCGGGGGAATAAGCGGATCCTTGCCCCCGAAGAAGAGCTGCATAGGACAGTTGATCTCTCCGGTACGCTCAAGAGGGCTCGGCTTTCCCATAGGGATGCCTCCGCCATAAAAAACAACGGCCGCCGTAATATCCTTATTGTGGTGGGCCGCCGTTAGATAGGTAAACCGGCCCCCCATGCAAAATCCGGTAACGCCCATTGAGCCGGCCTTGACATAACTCTGTGACTTCAGGTGTGAGATGACCGTGCCTACATCGCCCATGACCTTGGGGTCCTGCAAGCGATTCATGAGGCCGATTGCCTTTTGAAGATTCGTATAAGGCGCGGTTCGCTCCGGCTCCCGGTGATAAAGGTCCGGCGCGATAGCGACATAGCCCGCAGCAGCGACCCGTCCGGTGACGTCCCTGATATGATTGTTGAGTCCGAACGCCTCCATGATAACGATAATAGCCGGATGAACCCCACCCTCCTTGGGCCGTGCCTCATACGTCTCCATCTTCCCATCCGAAGTGTCAAGATGAAGAGTTGAAGTAGTTATGTCCATGACCTGTCTCCTTTCAAAAGGGTTTTACTGGTTGGAAGTCGCTCTCTGTCTATCAGATTTTTTCTGTTTGGTCCACTCCCACTCCAGCTCTCCGGAGCGTTTGTAAGGAACGGGCTTCAAATGGTGATCTCTGAAAAACCGCTTACAACAGACCGACGATTGGGCAGAAGTTGACCGGCGCTACCCCCAGCTGCAATAAAGCCGAAGAGCCGTCGGCCTGCCCGTTGGTAAAGAGGTCGGCCATAAAGCTCCATAAGACCGAAACCACAAAGAGATTGAAGACACTCACCCAAAAAAAGAAGACGCATGCCCCGTAGATGGTGGCGATGCCGCTTTCGAAGAGGCTATAGAAGATGAGAATGTTAAGGATTAAAAAGCAGGCAAAAAACAAGAACAGCGTGCGGGGCTCGTCTTCCTTCACGTCAACGATTCTTTTTAACATTTGAACGCGGCAATCTTCATTCAATCTCGACCAGTTTTCTTCTGCTGCTCTGGCCCCGGATAATCCGGATAGATGACTTGGGGACTGAAAAATGATCTGCGAGAAGTTTGACCAGTGCCTTATTGGCCTTACCCTCACGGGCCGGGGTACGGACCAAAGCCAGGTATTCACCAATGATAGTTTTTTTTACCTCTTCCCTTTTAGCCTGAGGCTTAACCGTAACCCAAATTTTGAATGGCATTTGATTTTAATCAGCCGTGAGCCCGGATAAAATCCAAGATCCGTTCACAGTTGCTCTTTGTCGTTTGCTCAGGTGGCATCACATTCCAAAACTCCGGGTGCGCCAGGCACTCACGCAGGTAGTGTGCGGCGGAAGTGGCATGAGACGGATCATCTCCCGGAATGATAAGAGCCGGAACCTTGATTCCCATAATCTCCTCAGGCTCTGCACCGGTAGCCGTGTCCCTATCAAAAAGATTTCGCCCACTTGTAGCCACAATGCCTAAATAGCGCTCTAAATCCTGTGAAGCGAAGGCATCGGCAAAGATACGGTCCCGCGCAATAGTCGAAGCCCATGGACCGGCTTTGGACTCTTCCCAAAAACTCTTACCGTGCCTGGCACGCTCCACAATACCGTGGAGCCCTACCTCTTGTGCAAAGCTGAGATGGCGGGTGAATCTTTCCCGGCCGTTGACCTTCCAACGGTAGCCTCCGACGGGCCAGTGTAACAACAGACCTCGAGTGCTTGCCGGATAATGAACGGCGAAGGAGAGCGCTACTGAACAGCCCATGCAGCCGCCGAGGACAAAGGCAGAATCGATCTTCAAGTGACCCAGAAGACCTTTGGCTTGACGCGCGTAGAGCACCCAACTCAGCTTCTCCACCCGCCCTGCGGATTTTCCCGACTCACGCCGGTCATAGACGATCAAGGTAACCTCGGAAGAAAGCGCTTCCAAGGCGTTCATGTCTTTCCATGCCCTCGTGCTGCGCCACTTATCCATCGTGGCGTCAAACCCACCCGGGGCAAGCATTAGAAGCGGCGGTCCAGACCCGTGAATTTCGTAATAAACTTCCAAACCATCGATTGTCGCTACCGGCATGAGACTCCCCCCTTTTTTCCCTGGTTTTTAAATGGTCCTCAACGCTCAAATCGAACTCGACATCAAGCAGCTTGTGGCTTAAGATCTAACCAGACATAGTTGAAATCTTCTGACGAAGTTGGGTTTAGCAAATCCGTCAAAAGATGGATCGCGCGAAGATGCAAAGCTCGCCAAGTTCGGGGAAAAAGGACGAAATTTTTCTTTACGCTCTTGGCGGCTTGGCGCGATACAATTTGTTAAACTTGTTTTGTTGAGCATTGTACCAGCAAGAATTTAGCACGACGACGGATGACAGAAAAGCCGGCGTCTTTCAAATTGGCGGGAGGTTCATGTGGCGAAGGAAAATAAAATAGGCGAGGGATTTGGCGATTTGGTCGAAGTCATGGCGCGCCTTCGTGGAAAGCAGGGATGCCCCTGGGATAAAGAACAGACGCATATCTCTCTCAAACCTTTCCTTTTAGAAGAAACCTATGAACTGCTCGACACCATTGAGTCGGGAAATTCAAAAGAGCTGGCGGAGGAATTGGGGGATGTGTTACATCAGATCGTTTTTCACTGCCAGATCGCTACGGAGAAAGGCCAATTTACAGCTGAAGAAGTCGTTGGTAACCTCGTAGCAAAGATGAAGCGGCGCCACCCCCATGTATTTTCCGACCGCCGACTGTCCGATCCAGAGGCTGTCCTGCAGGAGTGGGCAAGGGTCAAAGCAGAAGAAAATCGCACCCAGAAATCGGCTTCGGCTTTGGGCAATCTTCCCCGGGCCATGCCGGCGTTAGCCCGGGCCCAAACATTGACTGAAAGGGCTTCTCTCTTGGGCTTCGATTGGCCCGACATAGACCAGGTCTTGGACAAATTGGATGAAGAATTTTTTGAGCTTAAAACTGCGATATCGTCGAGTGATAAAGACCGAATCTCAGAGGAAATCGGAGATGTTCTCTTTTCCTTGGTTAATCTATGCCGTTTTATCAACCTCAACGCCGAAGATGCTTTAACCAGTTGCATCGATCGATTTCTCGGGCGCTTCTCTCACATAGAAAAGCGAATCCGGGAGAGAGGGGGGACCTTGAGAGATGCTTCCCTTGAGGAGATGGATTCCCTTTGGGAAGAAGCAAAGAAAATAGAGCGTCAGGAGAAACGGTAGACATGAGCCAAGCTTCTTTTCGCCTCGTCTTTTTAGACGCTGGGACCTTTGGGGATATCTCGTTTAATCGCTTCACATCACAATGGAACTGCACGATTCATACTAAATCCACCCCGATTAAAGTCCCTCGGCGAATTAAGGGACACCAAGTGGTTATCATCAACAAGGTTGTACTTGACCGGTCACTCCTGGAATCACCTGAGGCAAGGGATCTTAAACTTATTGCGGTTGCAGCAACGGGTACCGACAATGTAGATTTGCAAGTTGCTCAGGCGCATGGCATCACGGTTTGCAATGTTCCCACCTATGCCACTCGATCCGTTGCCCAGTTCACCATGGCCCTGATCCTGGAACTGGCAACCCGCGTTAACCGATATGGGGAATTGGTTCGTGTCGGTGCGTGGGAGAAAAGCCCCATTTTCACTCTGTTGGATTTTCCCTCCATCGAGCTTGAGGGTAAGACATTGGGAATTATCGGCTACGGCAACATCGGCCAAGCAGTAGCAAAAATGGCACGATGCCTCGGTTTGAAAGTGTTGATCGCAGCTCGCCCTGGTTCCTCCGGTTCCATACCCGCAGGGCGCCTTTTCTTGTACGAACTTCTGAGACGCGCGGATTTTGTCACGCTACATTGCCCGCTGACCCCGCAGACAAGCAACTTGATTGACAAAGGCGCCTTAGCTCTCATGAAACCGACCGCTTTCCTCATCAACACAGCGCGGGGAGGTCTCCTCGATGGCGCTGCACTTATCCAGGCCTTACGGGACAAACGCTTGGCAGGCGCGGCTTTAGACGTTCTACCAAAAGAGCCCCCATCACCCGGCCATCCGGTCATTCAGGCTGCCAAGGAACTAAACAACCTAATCGTGACACCTCATTGCGCATGGTCAACATGTGAGGCTCGCCAACGGCTGCTCAACGAAGTCGCGGAAAATATCCTGGCCTTCACCAGAGGTCAGGACCGAAACTGCTGCGTCCAGGTTAGAAACGTACCAGAGCATTGAAAAACCCCATTGGCTCCTCTGATCTCCTAACCCCTGGTTTCCGCGACCTTACTCATCATCTAGTTCGGTCCGTTCCACGCTGGCAATATCATGGCGGTGGATATGGCTTTAACAAGAGGCTGAAACAAAGAGACGGAGAAACTCGGTGTCGCCAAACTGAGATCACAGAAAGCTACACTGCGAGGTTTGTTCCCTTATGTTTGTTCGAATAGACAGCCTAGACCCACGATGGGTTTTGTGAAACCCAGTTTTTGCAGGCACGCCCAGAGAGTGGCTTGATTGCTGGTAACGATGGGGCGTTTAAGAAACGCCTCCAGTTCATCGATCACTTCGACAGTAGTTGTGTTGGTACAACTTAGAAGATAGCCTTCGGCTTCGTTCCGTGCATTACCGTAAACGATTTCCTTCCACTGTTCGGGTTTAACGGCGATGTATTCGTCGCTTCCCGAAAGCCCAAGGGCCACATTATGAATCACCTCAAAACCGGCCTCCTGCAGGTACCGGATTTCAGATTGGCTCGTCTCCTTAACATAAGGGCTTACTAGAACCAGTTTTCTTACCCGTAAGCGTGATAGAGCTTCCGTAATAGCCTGGCCGGTGGTCAGTGCGGGGCAGCCGGCGGCGCTTTGGACGAGTTTTACGACTGCCTCCTCGCCGGCAAGGCCCGCTTCCATGGAACTTGCGGTACAGTGAAAGACGATGACTCCCGGCTTGACGTCGGAAAGAAGACCTGCTGCGCTCGCAACGGCCTCTCTGAGTTCTGTGAGAGGTCTATGCCACTTTCCTGTCATGCGCAGCCGAGTCACGTGGACACTGACTCCAGGACAGGCATAGTGCTGGAATTGGGGTTCAGTGAGCCGATTGCTTGATGGGATGATAAGACCGATACGGGCTTGAGGACTTCCCCTTGAAAGCATAAAAACCTCTTCGGTGCCGTTTGAACAAACCGGCAGGTCTGTTCCTGGTGAAGTTTATTTAGTTAGGGCATAACAATAGCAATCACGTGGCTCGCTACTACAGTTAGGATGTATCATCCAGCGCCGCAACACACCTTCTCTACGCATACCAACTTTTTCAAGGACACGGGCTGAAGCTTTGTTTTCGACGTCGCAAAATGCCCAAACGCGGTAGATACTTGGTTGTGCCAATGCCCATTCAACAATAGCCTGCGCTGCCTCAGTCGCAAAACCCTGATTCCAAGCGGTACGAGCCAAAGCATAGCCGACGGTAGCTCGATGGCCTTCAATTCGAAGCTCTATCATTCCCAGAGGTTGCTTATCATCCTGCCGTAGGATCACCCATGAAAAGGCCGTTCCATGTTCCCACCAGGTCCGGCAACGGTGTAAAAAGTCCCATGTCGTTGCCAGAGTCTGGTGGGGGCGCCACCCCAAATACCTCGTCACCTCCGCATCTTGGGCGTATCTCTGAAAGATTGGTTTTGCATCCTCCATAACCGGCCGACGTAGCTGAAGACGTTTTGTTTTTATGACTTCCGGAGGGCTCATTCCTGTCCTGCTTTCAGCATCCAAAGACATGGAGCAGCTACAAAGCTTACCACTGCTGGCCGCAGATTCAGGCATCCATTTTAGCTTCAAGCAGGTCTAGGGGTAAAAACCCATGAAACCCTATTTTCACCTTACTAACCCCTCCCTGTCTAGCTTCGAAAGCTCTTCCTCTGGCTCTTAGCTTACGCTTTTCTTCAACCACGAAGTTTTCTACGCGATCGGCAACTTTTCTACACTCTCACCCCGATCTTCCGACCGCGATGCTGACCTCATTCTATGACTCCAGCTTACCAACAAGAACGCCAAGAAGACAAGATGTCGCCGTTTCTTGAAATATCCCTCCACTGGGAATCGAACTGCCTGGATGGTTCCCGAAGCCATAAGGTTACGAACGGAGTTGGGATATGTTCTGTTAAAACTAAATCCGTATGATGTGAACGTGAGGTCATCTTCCAAAGAGAAAGATGAATATCTCCATCAACTCATGAATATCCGAACAAGAGATGACGCCATTGATCTCAAGGTAGTTGACCCGACTTCCCTTATCGGTTATTCAGGCAGTGATGGTGAAGAACATTCTTAAAGATAGCCTTCAAGGAAAGTGTTTGACTAGGGACGATGCATTCATGCTCGCCACGGCGCAGGAGGTTGACCACGCGGCTCTCTTTGCAGCGGCCTCTGAGCTACGTGATCGTTACAAGGGCAGGATCATAACTTTCTCTCCCAAGCTCTTTATCCCGCTCACTAATCTGTGCCGGGACTTTTGCGGCTACTGTACCTTTCGCAAGGCCCCAGATGAGACCGGTGCAAAGACCATGACCTTGGACGAAGTTCTTGAGGTTGTGCGCGAGGGAAAGCTCCTCGGGTGCACGGAGGTGCTGTTTAGTCTAGGAGACAAGCCGGAGGCCATCTACCCGGAGATGGGACATTTCCTGCAGGGGATGGGTTTTCGACGCACCCTTGACTACCTCTATGATGCTTGCAGGCTAGTGCTGGAAGAGACAGGGTTACTGCCCCACTCGAACCCTGGTCTCATGGGGAAAAAGGATCTTGCCAGGCTTAGAGAGGTCAACATCAGTCTGGGCCTCATGCTGGAAAATGTCAGCGAGAGCCTTATGTCACCTTCAGGGCCTCACTTCGATGCACCGGATAAGAGACCCTCTCTCCGTCTCAAGACCATCGAAGAAGCCGGCAGGCTCCAGATTCCATTCACAACGGGGATCCTTATAGGCATCGGAGAAAACTGGCAGGAGAGGATTGATTCCCTTTTGACCATCCGCGAATTGCAGCAGCGCCACGGTCATGTCCAGGAGGTCATCATTCAAAACTTTTGCTCCAAACCAGGGATCCCCATGCACGATCATCCGGAACCCTCCCTTGAGGAGACGCTCACGACCGTTGCCTTGGCACGGCTGATTCTAGGTGGGAAGATGAATATCCAGGCCCCTCCCAATCTGGCCCCTGAGGGATATGATCTCTATCTCCGGGCGGGGATCAATGATTGGGGGGGAGTTTCCCCTCTGACTCCGGACTACATCAACCCGGAAGCCCCCTGGCCGGCATTAGAGACTCTGAACAAAACAACCACCGAGGCCGGGTTCACGCTCAAGGCAAGGCTTCCTATCTATCCTGAGTTTATTTCTCAGGGAGACAAATTTATTCCTTCTTCACTTCTGCCTCATGTGGAGAAGCTGTGCGACAAGGATAACTTCGCCAGAAATGAATTGCCCCAAGGGGCTGAGGCCTCCGTGGCTCAATGAGGATAGCAATCCTGACGGGAGGAACGGGAGGGGCAAAACTAGTCCAGGGGTTGAGCCAAGAGATCAACCCTGAGGATGTGGTTATTATCTGCAACACAGCGGATGATTTTGTCATGTATGGCCTCCATATCTCTCCCGATCTTGATACGATCACTTATACCCTGGCAGGGATTAATGATGCCGGCAGAGGATGGGGGATAAGAGATGATACTTTCGTAACCCTGGAAGAGCTCGGAAGATACCAGAGGGAAACTTGGTTCAAAATCGGAGATCGTGACCTGGCCACCCATATTACCCGGTCGGCCCTTTTGCGAGAAGGCCTAACACTCTCACAGGTAACAGAGCGAATTCGCAAAGCGCTGGGGGTCAGGTCCACGGTGGTCCCGATGTCAGACAATACGATCGAGACCAGGATTGTCACACCTAAGGAAGAGATCTCTTTTCAAGAATATTTTGTTAGAGACCATTGGGTAGACGAGGTCAAAAAACTTTTTTTTGCCGGCGCGACAGAGAGCCGACCAGCGCCGGGAGTGATTGATGCGATTCGTGAAGCCTCGGCGGTCATTCTCTGCCCTAGCAATCCAGTGACCAGTATTGGACCCATCCTAGCAGTTCCGGAGGTGAAGAGAGCATTGAAGACGACGGAGGCGACCATCGTTGCCGTGAGTCCAATCATTCACGGAGCACCGGTCAGTGGGCCGGCTCATAAACTGATGGCTGCTATCGGCTTAGAGGTTTCGGCCTTTGGTGTAGCCAAAACTTATGCAGACTTTCTCGATATGATCCTAGTGGCAAAAGAGGATAGCAACCTCCAAGCAAGGATTGAAGGTTTGGGAGTCAAGACGGTGGTCAGCTCCATACGCATGGACTCTTCCAGTGATCAAAGGCGCCTCGCACGTAAGATTCTGAACCTATTGCAATAGACATGATGTTATCGGCTCTCATTCCTGTAAAAGGGTTCACCAACGCCAAGCAGCGGCTGTCCCCAATCCTCGCCGCCGCAGAGCGGGAGCTCTTGGCGGAAACGATGTTACGGGATGTTTTGCGTCAGGTGGTTCCGGTTCCACAGTTGGATAAAACCTTTGTTGTAACAGTGGATAAAAGAATTTCCGATATCGCTTCATCTCTGGGGGCCTGCGTGATTCAAGAGGAAACAGAGAGAGGGGAGACCGAAGCGGTGGTCTTTGCATTCGAAGAGATGAAGCACCGGGGTATTCGGTCCGTTCTGGTTCTACCGGCAGATATTCCCTTGGTTCGTTCTAGTGACATTGAGCTTCTCCTGGACAAAGCTTCAGGATGGGATCCTACCGTGCCCTTTGCCTTGCTGGTGCCGTCTCATGATCACATGGGAACCAATGCCCTTTTGCTCTCTCCGCCGGAAGTTATCAAGCTGCGCTTCGGTACTGACAGCTTCCGCTACCACCTCGGCAATGTCGCTGCTAGGGGTTTGCCCCCACGGATCCTTGAGAACAAAAGGATCGGCCTGGATATTGATGAGCCGAAGGATCTTCAGCTTCTCTTGTCGGCAGGAAAAGGAAGCGGTGACACTTACGAAATGGTTCTCCGCATGGGAGTCGTCGGAGAAGCACCTAACACGCACCAGTCCGAAAAACCATGAGCCGCATCGAACTTATTGGGCTGGAAGGTCTGGGGGAAGTAAGAAAAGGCGACTCTATCGGGAGGCTCATCACGGAGGCCTGCTCCCGGCTAAATCTTTCCCTGCAAGAAGAGGACATTTTAGTCGTGGCGCACAAGATCGTTTCCAAAGCAGAGGGGCGGATCGCCTTTCTAGGTGAGATCCAGCCCTCGGCAAGGGCCAAACGCCTGTCCCGGGAACTGGGCAAAGACCCCGGCGTTTTAGAAATTATTTTAAGGGAGAGCCGCCGTATTATCAGAAAGGGAAGAGGAACAATCATTGTTGAGACCCATCATGGTTTTATTTGTGCCAACGCAGGGGTGGATCTGTCCAACGTGGGTCTGGACCGAATCGCTCTGTTACCCCAAGACCCCGACCGATCGGCAGGAGAGATCAGGAAAGAGATTCGACAGCACACCGGGAAAGCCCCTGCGGTTATTATCAGTGATAGCTTCGGCCGCCCCTGGCGGTTGGGTACGGTAGATGTGGCATTAGGCGTCTCAGGCCTCAGTCCCTTGGAGGACTACCGTGGGATCAATGACCGCTACGGGTATGAGCTCAAGGCTTCAGTCACAGCAGTCGCAGATGAAATGGCCTCAGCAGCAGAACTGATGATGGGCAAGAAAGGTTTCATTCCTGTTATCATCATTCGTGGATATACCAAGAAAGGAGAGACTGGAACAGCGCAAGAGCTTCTTCGTCCGGAATCGAAGGATCTCTTTCGCAATCTTTAAAATGCAGGATTAGAATATGGAAAAGGAAATGACGATAACGATTGTTGGAGGAACAGGAAATCTAGGCAGTGCTCTGGCGCTCCGTCTCGCTGCTCCCGGGGTCAAAATTACGATTGGCTCGCGTGACCCGGAAAAGGCAAAAAGAGTCGTCGAATCGCTCAAGAAAATTGCGGCAGACGCCGATATCGTGGGACAAGGTAATCAGGAAGCCGTTCAGGAGGCAGAGGTGGTGGTCATCGCCGTTCCCTACGAAGGCCATGCCAAAATAGTTGCGGCGTTAAAAGGACAACTTTCAGGCAAGACCGTTATTGACGCGGTTGTACCGCTGAAAAAGGGGAAACCTTTTGTTCCAGCTGCAGGTTCCGCCGTGATGGAGGCACAGGAAATCTTAGGTGGGGAAGCACCTGTGATCGGGGCCCTCCATAATATTTCGGCCGTGGATCTGCAGGAGTCTCATGCCTCTCTTGGGGACGTGATGGTGTGCGGTGATAATGATGAGGCCAAACAGAAGGTGATGGAAATCATTCGCAGGCTCGGGGCTAGGGCCTTTGACGCCGGACCGGCTACTAATGCTTATGTCATTGAAGGACTCACTGGCGTGTTGATCTATCTCAACCGCAAATACAAATCCAAACACGGCAGTGTGAGAGTCACGGGGATCGGGGAATAGACTAGTTTTTACGAGGCAGATGGTTTGCCATGGCTTGAAGCACCCACACGCAAACTGAGGAAACAAAAAAACAAACTAGGGTGGTACAAAAGGCTGTGAAATAGCTCCCGGTAACGTCATAGAGGAATCCGCCAAGCCAGGCCCCAAGGGACCCGCCAACCCCTATGCTCAGGGTAAAATACCCATAAATAGCGCCAAAATTCTTACCCAAAAAGAGGCCGGCAGAGATGGCGGAAAGAACGAGGGCTCGCGAACCCTGGCCCAGACCATACAAGACGGCAAAGGCGTAGAGAAGTATCGGATGGACCGTGTCCTGGAGTGCCAACAAGGCTACTACTCCCATCGCCGACACCACTTGTACCCACATGAAAACGGCTGCCCTCTTCATGTGGTCGGTCAGATAACCGAAAAGAACTCTTCCAAAGATGCTGAATATACCCATGACGCCGAATATGGACGCCGCAAAGAGCTTTGTGTAGCCGACATCCACCGTATGCGCTATCTGATGGGTAACGACGAGTTGGTTGCCCATGCTTGCAAGTACACGCGAGAAAAAGAGGAGCCAAAAGACTGAACTTGAAAGTGCCTGCCGGACAGTCCACTCGGTTCTCATCTCTTTGCTCTTTGCTGGAGCATGGGACGGTCCAGAGTCCGAATCAAAGAACGCCTGGGCGGGAGGAATAACCAGAAGCGCCGCGATGCCGCCCAGGATCATATATGCGGCAGACCAATTCCAGGCGCTGATTATGAGTTGTGAAAGCGGCACCAAGAATAGCGTTCCGAAACCACCTCCTGCGTAAGCAATCCCCAGGATGGTCCCCCTGTTTTGAGAAAACTTACGTGATAGGATAGATACGTGTGGAACCGTTCCGATCAGTCCAAGTCCCAGGGCAGTCGCCACCCCCATCCACAGGTAAAGCTCCCAGAGAGAGGAAATGGTCGAGCTCAGCCCCAGTCCCAGGAGCAGCATCAATCCACCCAGACTAAGAGCCCTGCGCGCTCCAAGCCGATCCGTAAGAGACCCGACAAAAGGGAGAGAAAGTCCCTCAACGATTACCGCTAAGGAGATGGCACCGGCCGTAGCCGCTCTAGACCAACTGAAGACATCAAGTAGGGTAACGTAAAAAACACTAAAAGAGCCACGGATGCCTCTATGAATGCCAAGGTGAAGAAATGCGACGGCTACTAGGCTATATCGCTTTAGCGACGTTTTTATAAAAGGCCCCTTTCATATCATGCAACACACCGATCTATGATCTAGCACATTATCGTTGGTCCGAATACTTATCCGGGGACGAGCTTCCTATCTTATAATTCGAACAGATGCAAGGCGACGCCCACAAAATGGTTAGAAATGCACCACTGGAGCTTACGGGTAGGAAAAAAACTAGATGTCTCAATTGGATAAGTCAGAATCAATGACCCGGAGGCAGAGAAAAACCAAATGTTTCAGTTTGTTTCCAAGATACACTCTGGCCTGTCGTTCATGGGAGAGTTAACCAGTCTAGAGACCTCATAAGCCTCCATGAGATTTGATGGGAAGGGCTTCAGGAATGAGACCAATGCAGCCATGTCCTTCACATCTGGAGCGAGCCATTTTTCCTCACCCTCCGGCTGCAGAATGACCGGCATCCGATCGTGAATGGGCTTGAGGAGGTCATTTGAGATTGTTGTAATGATCGTAAAGGATTGATGCTCACCCCCATCAGGTCTCTGCCAACTGTCCCACAGGCCGGCAAAAGAGAATGGTTCTCGTCCCTTGAGTACAAGGCGCATCGGGATCTTGCCGCCTTGAACCTTGCGCCACTCGTAAAAACCATCCGCGAGAACGAGGCAGCGTCTCCTGCCCAGAAGTTTTTTAAAGCTAGGCTTCTGATGGACGGTTTCCGCCCTTGCGTTGATCATCCTATTCCCGATGGAAGGATCTTTTGCCCACGAAGGCACAAGACCCCAGTGCATCAGCCTGAGCACCCTTGAGCCATCACGAACAACCACAGGGGCCTCCTGCCCCGGCGCGATATTATATCTTGGCCGGAATTTAAGCCCATGGTTCTGGTAGCCGAAGCAAAAGATCAACTTTTCCGGCTCGGCGGTTTGCGTGTACCGTCCACACATGGTCTGCTCAGCAAAGGCTTACGAGGGGTGACGATCGATGACCAATCCCCCGCCTTTGTTGCAATACTCTGATCAGGCTCATGGTTTTTCCACCCGGATGGAAGTCCCGTCTCTGACAGACTCTAGAATCGAAGCGTCACCCTCAACAGACCCCAAAACATTCACCCGGGTTACTAGACGGCACTCGTATCCTCGAGATACCGGGGTAGGTCCAAAAGGAATGGCAAGGCTACTGCCCTCGACCCAGAAACAAACCGTCCCAGGCTCCACGACTTGCTCTGCGTCGGCCTCAAGATCGGCATGCAGCGGTGCCTCAAAATAGATCTCTTTACCCCATCGGTTGGCGGTGGCTTCAAAAGGCAGCACCGCCTTGAGATTGCGTGTGGTCGGTGTATCTTTGAGAGTTGCCGTGACCTGCCCTGATTTCCACGCGATGCGTAGTCGTACGACCCCTTCCTCTTTCATGACCCCCCCCTTTGCCAAACGGACCGGCGTTCCTCACCATTCTCCCACCACCCAATAAAAGTTGTCAAACTAAGCCCTTCTCTGGGACAGAATCCACAGGGAGACGTTCCTCGTCTTCTTGCC
>JBHHYU010000002.1:0-103884 GCA_046757725.1 Binatia bacterium | reverse complement strand
ATGGCCAGGGCCACTAGGATTTCAATCAGGGTGAAACCCCAAGCGTATAGGGAAAAGGATCCTTTTTGCCTGCTGGCCATCGGGGGAGAGAAAATATCTCCCTCCAGCACGCCTTGTCAAGGGAAGAATCAAAGATTAAGGGGTGATTCCACGACCTCCTCTTCTCAAGCTGTGCTGAGGAGGAAACCCCCTCTGGGCACAAAAAGGGGTGCCTTGGATCTATCCGTGATTCATTAATCCGGGAATGGAAGTTAAGGATGGATTGGAGGTGTTTATTACCTTGCCTTCAATAATCTTGCAAAGCTTGGATCATCCCTAAGATCCTTTAGGGCCGGATCTGCCTTCAAGTAGTCTAAATCGTTGAACCCCATCTTCAAGGCCTTATCGAGCCACTCGATGGCCTGATCCTTCTTGCCGTAGAAGGCGTAGAGGCGGGCCAACTTGTACGAGGCCCTCGGACTGGTAGGATGGTCCTCCACCTCCTTTTGGGCTTGTGCGATCCGGTCCTGCCGTCCCTGGATGGTGGCCTTGTTCTTTTTTGCGTTCTCGAGGTTTTTCTGCGCGTTGGCGTTGGTGGGGTCGATCCGAAGGGCCTGCTCGAATGCCCCGATAGCTTCGTTGTAGAGACCTTTCTTGTCGTAGAGGACGCCCAGGTTATTGTGGGCCATGACATCTTCCGGTGCCAGCTCGATCACCCTGCGATACCCGTCCATCGCTTCCTCGACCCGACCCTGGCGGTCATAGGCATATGCCAGGTTCACGTGGGCGGCGACATAATCGGGATCCAGCGTGACCGCCTTCTCAAACTCCGTGACCGCCTCATCCGTCTTTCCCTGCTGGAGCAACTTCACACCCGCATTGGTCCGCTCCCTTGCCTCATCAGAGCCGGCCTGCACATGCCCCACCCCCAGCAGAAAGAAAATGAACGTTATAATGATCGCTGTCTTGCCCATCACTTAAAACACCTCCCGCCAGCGCACCAGCCGCTTCACGGAAATAGGAGGCGCTGGGGTGTTATCGATCTGCTCGTTGGTTGTGCCCGTGACGACGGTAGGGATCCCCACGCTACCAGTCTCCTTGATGATCACAACCGGCCTCGATGGTATCCCCTTCCCAATAGCCTTCGCCATGGTCAACGCGCTCTGACCCGAGGCCAGCGCTTGTCCAGTGCTCAGATCGATAGAAGCATCGCCTGTAAGCATGTTGACAGCGTAGAGCTTGGCGTCTCCGCCCGCGCTCCCACAGGCTACCGTGCTCACGGGTGTAAAGGATGTGAAAAGGACACTCTTGTTAAAGATATCGGCTGCCGCCAGGATCTTTTCGTTGCTCCCCATAATGATGAACCAACCCTGAGAGACACTGCCAGTACCCGAGGTCACATCCGTCAGGTCCGTCTCAACCAGGCTGCTACCGTTGGTCATGTTGGTATCATCCTTGATGCCGTAGAAGCGGTTCGCGCTCGCGTTGTTGGGGTGATTCCGATCCCCTGCCCCGAAGAATAGCCAGATGTTCCCGCTGTCATCAAGGGTGAGAGTGGGTGGGGCGTAAATGGCCTGGGCTGGATAATACTCTCCGACCGCCGGGGGATTCGCCTGGGATGGGGCTGCCGTAAAAAGGCGCTTTCCCGTCCAGTTGGTAACCAGACCGCCCGAGAGCGTGGCCGCCGCCGATACATCGAACTTCCACAGTTGGCCGCCAACGTCGCCTATGTAGACCCGGTCGACAAAGCCATCGTGGTTGAGGTCGACCGCCGTCGGATTGGCGGCAAGGCTGAAGTTCATATACTGGTGGCCGTCTGTGGAACCGTCGTTGTAATACTCCCAGAGCTTGGCACCGCTCGCTAGGTCGATGACGAAGAAAGCCTTCCCGGAGTTGTTATTCTGAGCGGTGTCGTAGCCTCCTCCAATGAAGGCTACGAACTTCTCGGTCCCATCCGACATCTTCACCTTTCCGATGACCGGCTCGGACCAGCTCTCCCCCATCTTGGAGTCGGTGAAGCTCCACAAGTATCCCGGATTAGTTGTGTCGGTAATGTCCAGGGCAATATAGCTATTGCCCCCCCTCCGCTGGCCAACAACGACAATGGTCTTCCAGGCGCCCCCGATTTTAATATCGGCAGCGATTGGACTTGAATCCACATAGTAGAGATGCTGCGTTGATTTGACTGCCAGATCCTTCAAGCGGCCGAGCTGGTCTTCGGGGATGAAGGCCCACAGCTCTTCGCCATCGCTATCCCTGAAAGCATGAACCATCCCGTCATTCGCCGCGGCGATCACAACTGTCGTTCTGCCGGCGTTGGCACTCTTGAAGGTCGTGTAGCTGGGTTCTGTCGAGGGCAAGAAGGGCGGAGAGACCACAGCAGGACTTGAATGAAAAATGTCCCCCAGCTTCCAGGACCGCTCCTCGGTGACGTTGGAATCTAAGTCCTCGTCGTAGGCGTCAATCCCCCGGATGAAATCGACAACTTTATCCCGTTCGGAGGTCGTAGAGACGCCAAGGAGAGCCGTAGTGATAGCCGCATTGTTCTTCGTAAAGTCCTGTAAGGCCCCGCTTATGGCAGTCTTGATTGTCCGGCTTCCCGGCGATTTCTGGCTGAGCTGTTGCCCGGCCTCCCAGACCAGGGCCGAGGCGAGGGGGACACCGTTGCCGTCCACCGGGATCTTACCGTTCGAATCCCTCTGGTAGGCTTTTAGAAACCCCCGCCAGAACCGGCGGACAGGATCGGACTTAAAGGAGGCAAAATAGGCCTTGGTGCTTCCCGTCGCAGTGGTCGTCGGGAGCGCTGGTGTGGAAAAGGAGAAGGTGGCGGCGATAATCTGGCTGATGGCATTCTGAAGGCTTGCCTCTAACTGGGTTGTATTATCCGCGGTGTAAAAGGTGCCGCCGCCGTTGGTGGCCGCCTGTTGGAGGACGGCATTCGCCGCGGCACCGGTGTTGAAGCCGACGGTGTGGACGATGACGTTCTGCGTGTTGGCTAATGAGCTGTGGTCCTGCGTAAAACGGTTCGTCGCCTCGGTTCGGACATCCACAGAGCCGTTTTGCTCCCCGTCCGAAATAATGATGACGAAGCTCGGCTGGCAGTAATATTGGATCGGACTGCTATAACTGCCCGTACCATCGTTAAAGGAAGCGCTGTCGTCGTAGTACAGGCCGGCGTCGCGGAGCTGCTCACCAAGGGGGGTCCACCCGCTAGGGTTGATGGCGTTGAGGGCGCTGATCATCGTGGCCTTGGCAGTCCCGATGGGAGCTACCATCGCGCCACCATTGGGAGAGGTCCGGAACTTCATCAGGCCAAAGCGGACGTTTTGTGTGTCATTGATCAGGTTGGTAATAACGCTTTTCGCAACGTCGATCTTCTTTTGTTGCTGACTACAAGCGGAACAGTTCTGGTAGTTAAGATAGTTACCCACGAAGAGGTTTACTCGGGAGCGACCGATCTTCCCGGACCAGAAGCCGTCGGTGGACAGGGCATTCTGGGCATTTACATCCGGGACGTTAGCAATGCTGTTCGCGTATGTGAAGTACCAAATGAAGAACTTTCTATAGACTTTCGTAGACTTACGCCTGCCTGGATAGGTCGTGTTGGGATCATACGGGTTAGTGCTGATGGTATCTTTCATGCTCCCCGAGCTGTCGAGCAGGATCATCACGTTGGGTTGGATGTTCGCCCCGAAGATGTCACTGTCGTCCGCCAGCGCCAGCGGCATATCCCAAAAAAGTAAACAGACAATTAAGCTAACCGATATCACTTTTTTCATGGCGTACCTCATTGGGCCACGGGGCCGTATTCGGCCTTGGCCTCAATCTCTCGCGCGGAGCCTCTCGGCCCTGTCCCCGTTACGTTGATCTGATACTGGTAGAAGGTATAGCCGGATGGGTTGTAGCCTGTCCCCGTTCCGATGGAAAAACCTGACTCGATCCTCATGCCCTCATACTGAAGCGGCTGAGCTACCGTGTCGTTCCGACTGCCACTTCGGTAAGCTAAGTCTCCGTCGATTGTTCCGCTGAACGGCGCACTCGCCAGCGCCTGATTAAACTGGAGCTGGTTGCGGCCGATATCGATCCCGGTGTCCGCGGCATAAAAAGCCCGATTCCCGCTCCGAAAGTTGCTGCTCATCTTAAGTTCGACTCCGCTAAAGAATAGACCCGCCCCGGTGATCGATAGCAAAATCACCATCACCATGAGCACGACTATCAGAGCGATCCCTTTCTCGGAGTTCAACATCCGATCTGCAACGATCAACGTTGAACTCTGTACTTCGCGCTTAATCACGTCTTTCATAAAAACTCTTCTCATCACCGTTGAAAGACCGAAAGGCAACGATGCCTGAACACTGGAACTCCTGCCGATTTCCAAGGTTTATAGCCTCCTCTCCTTCTCCTCATTGTCCTTACCCTCGGTTGCGCAGATTCGCACTGGACACCATGATGGCATCGAGCTTACCGCCGCCAAACTCTGTGTCCGGACTCTTGGATTGAATAGTCAATGAGATCGATACCTTCTGAATATTGGCCAAATTGGTAGCCAGATTGCCACTACAGCCGGAAGGATTGCCGGCCGAGGCACAGAAGGGAGCCGGGGCTATACCGGTGGTTTGCTGCGGATAATAAGTAAGTTGCAGGTTAGTGGCATTACCGTCGGTTAAGGGCACTCCATTACGGGTAATATCTTGGCCTGTGAAGGCATAGTTGATATCTTCGTCGGAGTCAGCGCAGCCATTCGTACCGTTGGCATCGTAAACAAATCGGAAACTCGTGGCGCTGGCTGCGACGATCCCGTTGGTATTCGACGGGGGTGAGCAAGGTACTCCGGTTGGGAAATATCCTAAATTCCTTATTTCGCGCACCATCAGATCCAACACCGCACGCGCGTACTGCTGGGCCTCCATCCGGCTCTCCTGCGACTTAATAGAACGGGTTTGAACCCGAAAGACACTGTAGATCGCCCCCATGACAAAGAAGGTCAGAACAGTCGATACCAAAAGCTCTACCAGTGTAAAACCGCTTTTGCTGTTCACTAGCATTGGTTGCTCCCCGGTCCGTTTTCTCTTGACCATCGGCTATTCGCCATTCCCTGCTTTCTCCTCATGATCGCCTACTGCGAGACCGACGACGTAATGGTCACGGTGTGGTTTGTATAGTCAGTCCATTGGACAGTGACCGCAATCTGGGTTACCCCCAGAGCAGGGGTGTTAGCTGTCACCGTCCAGGTTCGGGTAAAGGCCACGCTCTGGTAAGTCGGCACAGGATTATCACAGTTGGAAGAACAAGAAGTGACGTTTGCCACGGTCCTTGACTTAAGCTGCTCCAATTGTTGCTGCGCAAGGTTCGTGGCGATATTGCTCAAACGGCTTGTCTGATTTGCCCGCATGACCGATGTAGCGCCTGCGGCCAGGCCCAAGATCGCAATGGAGAAGATCGCCATCGACACTAAAACCTCTATCACGGTGAACCCGGCCTGGGACAGGCGATGTACAAGGGGCCACTTTGAAAATATAATTTTGAAAGGTTCTTTACTTACCATCTGGCCCTCACTATTTATTCTCTTCCATTCGCGCCTTCACGGCATGGCTACCCGGCCCACCGAATTTACTTGCACCTGCTTGGTGTCACTCCCATTAGATAATGTGATCGTTGTGGTGCCACCACCGGTGACAGTCCCGCGCATAGAGAAAGTCGGATTTGCGGGGGTAACGGACGAGATCGTGATCCCCGGATAAAGATCACTCAAGTCGCGCGATTCAGTGCCGAAGCTGTAGGTTGCATTCGTGACATTAAACGCAACCGTCGTGGCTGTGTTCTGCGAAATTGCCGTCATCCGTGCCAACTGGAGGTCTGTGGCTACCTGCCGTGCCGCATCAGAGAGATGAAGTGTGGGCAGCCAAGAGAGAAAGCCGGGTACTGCAATTCCTATCAGTATCGCTGCCACTCCCACAGTCGTCATAAGCTCAGCAACAGTAAAACCGGAGGAGGATCGGATGTGCTTTCGTAATTTCATAAGCTCTATCTCTATAAAATGACCTAACGCGATCGTAAGCCAAAATTGTGCCAACACCCATCGACATGACAGGCGATCAGGTAAGTGCTTGTAACTACAGGGGGTTTTCGGAAAAAACTTTGGGCTCTAGGGCTTTTTTTAACAGGCGAGATGACAAAAAAGGGTAAGTTTTACAAAAAGCGACAGCTGATCAGGCTGTTCTCTTACCCCATGGGCAGGTAAAATCGGATCAGTTCCTTGCCGAAAAACAGGTAGATGAGTGCACCAAGACAAAGAGAAGGGGCGAAAGGCAGGGCAGTTTTCCGGTCAAATCCCTTGACGACCATAAACCCAACTCCCACGATGGATCCAACCAAAGAACCGGCAAAAAGGGCCACCGGGACCGAAGGCCAACCCAAAAAGGCGCCGATCATGGCGAGCAGCTTTATGTCCCCCCCCCCCATCCCTTCCACACCGGAAAAAAACTCATAGGCCCAGGCCGTCAGTATGAGAATGCCGCCGCCAACAACGATCCCAAGCACAGAACTAAGTGGAGAAGGTATGACGGCACGAGGGTCCAGGGACCACAGGTAGCTTACAATGGATAAGAGGAATCCCAAACCGATGCCGGGAAGACTGATAACGTCCGGAACGATTCTCACGGCCAAATCAACAAAGGAGATAACGATCAGTGCAGCTACAAATATAAAGCCAATAAAGAAGGCGAACCCGAGACCGACCCGATGCAACAGGGCTACCGCCAGAGATGCCATTAGAAGCTCCACGACAAAATAACGAGGGGAGATCCTCCCCTTGCAAAATCGACAGTGCCCTTTCAGAAAGAGATAGCTGAGCAGCGGAATGTTGTCGTAGAAAGGGATGGGCGTTTTGCATTCCGGGCAGTGGGAAGGAGGATTAACAATCGACTTATCCTTCGGCAACCGTACAATGCAGACGTTGAGGAAACTACCGACAATGGCTCCAAAGATGAAAACGATCAGCGAAGGGACCATCGGAACAAAATACAAATTCATGGGACTCCTATCCTGTCGTCGGCTTGGCCCGACAGACCTGATCGATCTTCCGTCGAGCAGCCGTTGTGCGAGATGTGATTGCGGAGCGTGGACTCACCGCAACGTACCCAGGCCAGTCTGGATTATCTTTGCCCAATGTGTTTGCATAAGACTTGGTGAGCAAAGTTTTAACCAAAACTGTCGGGACCGGCCATCCCTGTGAAGTTTATTTTCTTCATGGTGACATCCTACCCTTGACGAAACATTACGGAACAACTGAAGAACTAGGACATTGTCGGCCCGGCTCATTCAAGATTTCCCTATACCACCCCAAGTACTCCTCAACTTGGCGCTCCAGACTGAATCGCTTGCACGCGTCTCTTGCTGCATTCGATGCCAGGTGTTGGCGCAAGGGCTCATCGGTCACCAATTGCTCCAGTCCAGCAGCCATCCCCTCCGCGTCCCCTTGCGCAACCAGGAGACCGGTGGCCTCCTCAAGCCCGCAGGTGGGAACCCCCGTGGCTTTCACCCGATGTCCCAAGCTTTTGACTTGCTCCGGAATACCACCTACCGCAGTCGCTACGACCGGCGTCCCGCAAGCCAGGGCCTCTGTAATGGCAAGACCCCATACCTCGGCCCGTGCAGCGTGCACGTAGACATCCGCTGCCTGATAGTAACCGGCAATCACTTTCGGATCTTTTTGATAAGGGACAAAACAAACTTCAATGTCCCCCCATGGCTCCGCCAGGCCACTCTCGCCTAATCCAATGAAAAGCACCTGTTCCACCTGCAGCCGGCGGGAAAGCTCCATAACGGCGGCTCTTACGGTGTCGAAGTCTTTCCAAACATGCCTTTGTATACGATTCGCAGCAAAGAGAAGAACCTTCGCATGGGGTGCTATCCGTAACGCAGCCCGCGCGGCCCGCTTGTCAGCCTGCCGGAATACCTTCAAGTCCACGCCATTGGGAATCACGCGGGACTCTGCGACAGCCCTCCCAAGTATCGATTGCCGTACCTTGTTCATTAGCCATTGCGAGGGAGTGGCCACATAGAGGCGGCTTTGCGCCATGATATCCCGCTTACGCTTCCAGTTGTGGGCGGTGGCATCGCGCCTAACAGGAGGGTAGAGGGTGAGGTCAGGGCATTTTCCGCAACCAATCTTCCACCGCTCACAGTCAAGCGAGTGAGCGCAATGGCCACTGAGCAACCACGCATCGTGGAGGGTCAATACTGTGGGCACATGGTGACTCACCCAGGGAAGTGCCCGCAGGTCAAAATATTCTTCGTGCAAGTTGTGGCAGTGAACAATATCCGGCGGCCGGGGAAACATTCCCAACAGGCGCCATGTCCCCGGGAAACAGAAGTTTTCAATGCCCCGATACTTTTCCAGAAGTGCGCCTGGATGAGCCAGTTCTCGAGCAAGACGGCTAAGTCGCCCGTTTCCATCCAGCGATTGTAACCGGGAATGCAGGACCCAGTACAAGCGAGACCACCACTGCTCCGTACCCTTGGGAACAGTGAAGACATCCGGATCGTCGCTCTCCTTATACCCTACGGCCAGCCGTGACGTGTATCCACGTGCACGATAGGCCTGAAACAGAGTCCAGACTACCCTCTGAGCACCGCCACTGAGATCACTGCCATTGACTTGCAAAATCCGGCACAGTCTATCAGTCACGAAACCACGTCCCCACTTGACGAGCGAATTCTTCCCCATCCCAATCTCGTATCAAGAGCCGAGGCAATTGAAAGCGGTTGCTCCCTCGCCAAACAAAGCCAGGAAAATTGGAGCAGGCGAGTTTGAAACCGGCCGTTTGTACCATGGCGGCGGTTTCCACTGTGTAATCCGACCGTGTGCCATAGGGATAAGCGAAACCGTTAATAGGACCGTTAACAATCTCCTCTAGTCTAGTTCTACTGCCCTTGATTTCGGCCCACTGTTCCTCGGCCGGTAGTTTGGAAAGAACGGAGTGTGTTACACCGTGTGCCCCAACTTCGAGCAACCCCCCCGCTGCAAGCTGCAATACCTCATCAGGGGAAAGGGGTCGATGAGCCGGCCGGGTTACCGACTGCGCTCCAGCCCAAGCCAGTAGCTCATCCAGTACCGGGCGTCGTTGCGTTTCAGACAAAGGGTACAGCAATTGACAGAGACGACGATACAGATAGTGACGGGGGCTGGGATCTTCTCTCTTTTCCACGTGCCACCTTCGGTGGACTTGGTAGTTTTCGTTGCGGAGAGTAGCCGCGTCCCCCAGCTCAAATGCTAAGGTGCTCCCGTTAACGTTCAAGGAAAGCGAGGCCGGTAACGTGCCGGGTTGCAGTAATACCCTTTCGAGATCATCCCACCAGAACTCACGCTTGTGCCCAAGATATCCTGTTGTGACGAAGACCGTTGCCGGAATGTCGTAATGCTCCAGTAGGGGTTTTGCATTATAAAGGTTATCGGCATAACCGTCATCAAACGTAAGGACCAACGTCCGATCAGGAATGTTACCATTTTGAAGGGCCAGGATGAGTTGTCGCACGCCCATGGGGCGGCCGAACTTTTTCAAAATTTCCAGGTGTTCGGAAAAATGCTGTGGCGTCACGCACAGCAACTGGGGATCCGAGGGCAGTTCTGCCACACGGTGATAGAATAGAATAACGGTCCCCGAGATGAATCTCTTCATGAGCCGCCTCGCCCCCAACCGAGATTTTCCGATAATAGGAATCCTCATAACGCCATCCGGGATTTTACTGCCCTGACAGCAATTAATACCTCATAATCAGGGTCATGACAGCATAGTTCTCCTTCACGCAGCTCCTCCGCCGCTAATCCATGCAGAAATGCAATCGCCGCGAGAACATTTCCGTAGGCTTCAACCCTAACATTTGCCGTTGGAAACACCTCTTCAAAAAGTCTTTGGGCGGAAAGAGTTGTAAACCGCCAATAATCGCCCCAGCGGTCCATATCGTAGCGGCTGATCTGGCTGATCCCAGGGAAGGTTGCCAGTAAGACGCCGCCGGGTTTTAAGATCCGGTGCAGTGTTCGCATCGCACCCTGCACGTTGTAAATAAACTGCAATGTCTGAGTCACTATGATACTGTCAAAATGATCAGAAGGGATTTGCTCTGCTCGGGACAAATCCGCAACCAGGGTAGCCCTCGGATTGCCCTCGGCAAGGTGAAGGACATCGGATCGCGCCACGCGGGACCCCCCAAACTGCATGGTGTAGTTATTGTCTGCGACTTCCAGCACGTGCCCCTTGATATCCGCTGCGTACCTTACCAAAAACTTCTCAATATAATAACGATCGATACACAGACCGCGGTCAAGCCCAAAAGAGCTGCTAACGGGTTTTAGTCTTCGCAGGTTGCCGAACTGAACGCATCCAACTTTCGGCCACGCCATCAAGCGGCGCCATAGGGTATCTATCCAACGTCTCAGGGGAGCTGGAATAACGGCCCTTGCCATCGAAACAAAAAAGCTAACAAAGGACATACCCGATAGATCTCTCACGATTATCCAAAAAAACCCGGTTTCCTGCCACAGGAGTGATCACTGCCGGCCATCGCCTAAACGTAGTGATGGACGATGTCCACCAACTCCTGCATCCGCTTACGGTAAGTGTGTTCCTCAAGAGTACGGCGCTGTCCAGCTCGGGCAATCGCTTTTCGTTCTTCCTCATGTGCCAGGTAATAGCGGACAAGTTTTAGACATTCTTGGGGATTCCGGTAGGCAACCACCTCCTTGCCTACTTCAAACATGTCCGACAAATCGGCCTTCCAGTCGGTAACAAGCATGGCACCCACCCCGGTACTTTCATACAAGCGTATGTTATTGGCGTGGGACCCAGCCACATCTATGTGTCGGTTCAGAGTTATTTTTGAATCCCGTAGGATCTGATACATATCTACACCCCAAGCCATCCCCTTGTAATGGGATCGAATGGACGAACTTCTGCGTAGCGCGTCAATACCTCGACCCCAGATTGCAAGTTCTGTGTTTTCGCAAAGATATTCTAAAAGGAGCCTTCGCCCTTTGTGATCACGAGACAGAGTCCCCACAAAGGAACACCCAATGTTTCGTTCGTTCTCACCGAGTCGATCCAACACCTTTGGCTCAAAACCTAAACGGTGAAGTTCTGCAGGCACACCCAGTTGCCGAAAATAATCGACAAATTTGGGTAGGGATGACAAGACCAAGTCGTAACAACCATAGTCCTCCCCCGGAGGCAGTGGAGCGGCATGCTGGCCGACTAACAAACCCACGTACGGTTTGATCTCCAGCAGGAACTTGGTAGGGATGCCCTCCATTGCCTGGTTGAGCAAGATCTCCGGTTTGTAGCTTTTAATCTGGGCCGTCAGGATGTTTGTAAACCAGGAAGGCCGGCCATTGAATGCATGCAACAGGAGAAGCGAAAAGTATTTCAGATAGCGTAACGGGGTCCTGGCAGCCATGTGCCCAAGCCTGTACATGGCCCATGGGACTCGGTTCCTCTTCAAGAGTTGTTCATAGGGTAAGCCGTGATCTTGTGCCCAGGCCACCTGCATGAATTCGTTGTTAACATGAACATCCATAACCTCGTGGTTCAGTTTCCGAAGATTGTTCGAATAAAAATCAGCCAAACCAAAAAGGCTCTCCATCCGCTTTTGTAGCTGTTGGTCATACGGCAACGTTTCTAACCCGGGGTGTCGGACATAAAGCCAATTGAGGAAATCAGGATAATCCGTGTTAAGGATAAGGAACTTCATCGTCTCCTTTCTTTATTATTTTCTACCCGGCAAACGCCATTCTTTTCTAAGTGCCGTGAACCCCAGCCCGGCATTGGTTGGCAAAACAATCATACGTTGTTCAAGGGCCTAGGGACACGATGTGGCAAATGGGCCCCAGGGTTCCCGGCCGCCGGTCAGTTTTGTAAGTCTGGTTTGAAAGGTAACACGTTAGAGGCACGCGAGTTCTTCATAGGTACTCAGGAGCCGATCGGCCGAACTCAATTCGTTATACTCTCGCTCGACGATTCGCCGTGCTTCGCACAACCGCCTGGCTCTTTCAGGTGAGGGGTTATTGATCAGCTCCACCATCGCGTCAGCCAGAGCTGATACATTTCCCAGGTCCACCATATGAAAGCAACGTTCCGCAAAGGTACCCTGATAGCTCGGTAACCGGCCGCTAATCAAAGGCCGCTCACAAGCAGCAGCTTCCAAAAATGTCATAGGAAACGTATCCATGGAGGCATAGTTAATAATAACATCTGCGAAAGCATAGATCTCAGGTAATTTTGTAAAGAGGACCTCTTCCAGCCACCGCACTGACTGGGCAATTCCCAGCTGTTCGGCCCTGCGGCGCAGCTCCAGTTCATAGGCTATGGAATCGGGGTAGCTTATTCGGTTGTAGGTCTTGAAAACAAGAACGACTCTTGTCTTGAAATACCTTCGCGCCCGAGAAAAAGCCTCCAAGATAATATGATGGCCATTATGGGGTCCCCAACCACGCATCGACAACAGGACCTTGGTGTCTGCGGCCACTTCCAGTCTACGTCTCCACTCGTTTGCCGCCGCGCCATAACCCGGTCGAAAAGCTTTGGTGTCAATACCGAGGTGCAATATTTTTGTGCGAACGCTACGGCCTGCAAGGATGGCACACTTCTCAACCATACACGGGTGATCAACGAGAACCAGATCAGCACCAGCTAGGGCCCGGCCTGCGATCCGACGATCATCGGGGTTGGCATTGGTCAGGAAGTGCTGATTGATATCCGATCCCCAGACGGACAGGACTAAAGGTCTGAGACCGGCTTTTACACAATGGTAGGCACGGCGATCTACCCAGTGAAGATGAACCACATCTGGTTTAATGCGTCGCCACAATAACCACAATCGCGGAACCATGGTCCAGTTCACGAACCGATCACCCGTCCTACAGCCTAATAACCTCCGACAGTAACGTATCCCGGACCTGGGGTAGGTCTTAAACCGGTATCTCTCGCGACCCTCTGGATAAGGGTCTTTCCGATCCACAAATACTACATCGCACCCACGACCCAGGAGCCAATTTAAAGGACGTCTGGAGTGAATATTAAACCATGGGGCTAGCATGAGAATCTTCACGTCGCCCTCACTAAATAGCCGACCAGGGCCAACGGGCAGAACCGGTCATGTTCCTCCTAATCCTAGCACCGCAGACGGCACCACTGGTTAGATTGCTTCAAACATGCACCGCGCTTGCAAGGCTCTTACCGATGTAATTTACCTGATCCTTGGTCAATCTGGTATGGATGGGTAGAGAGAGTATTTCCCTTCCCAACCTCTCACTGTTGCCGAGCCTGCTATCGGGATTCGCGTACCTGCTGAAGAGAGGCTGTAAATGAAGTGGTGGAAAACACACCCGCGTTTGAATTCCCTTTGCGGTCATTCTCTCACGTACTTGATCTCGAGTGGCCCCAACCAGCCCCGCATCTATACGAATTGTGTACATCTGATAGGTATGCCTGTTACCGCCGAGTGCCGTAGGTATTTCAAGGCCGGGAATTTGCTTAACAATAGCGGAGAGACAGTCAACCAATTCCTGCTTTCGCTGGAGTATGGGGGGCAGCTTCTTGAGCTGTTCTACGCCGATGGCCGCTTGCATTTCCGTCATGCGGTAATTATATCCCAACATCTCATATTCGTTGTTAACTCGGCTACCATGATTTCTAAGTAGGCGCAGGCAGTCGGCCAACTGGTCATCATTGGTAGTCACCATCCCCCCCTCTCCAGAAGTAATGTTTTTGTTGGGCGTAAAGCTAAATATCGCTGCCCGACCTAGGGAACCTATTCTTCGCCCCTTGTATTCGGCGCCGTGTGCTTCCGCCGCATCTTCGATAACCTCCAACCCGTGACTTCTGCCCATGTCCAGGATCCGATCCATGTCGGCCGACTGTCCTGCATAGTGGACGGGCACAATAGCTCTGGTGCGTGAGGTGATGTTTTGCTGAATCGATTCCGGCCGTATGTTCAGCGTCACCGGATCCACATCG
This sequence comes from Binatia bacterium, assembly GCA_046757725.1. Classification (GTDB taxonomy): domain Bacteria; phylum Desulfobacterota; class Binatia; order UBA9968; family UBA9968; genus JBHHYU01. The sequence goes on along the minus strand of JBHHYU010000002.1, from coordinate 89,896 downwards.
GCGAAAACCGGCGTAGCCCCTGTATGTATTACAGAGGTAGCCGTGGATACGAACGTAATATCCGGGACGATCACTTCATCACCTCGCCCGATACCCGTTGCCAGTAGTGTCGCATGCAGCGCAGCAGTACCGTTGCAGAATGCTACAGCGTGTTTGACTCCCACCGTGCCCGAAAAACCCTTCTCGAACTCCGGCACTTTGGGCCCAGCGGAGAGCCAACCGGACAGGACGACCCCATAGACAGCGCGAGCTTCTTCTTCACCGACTGCCGGATCGGCCATGGGAATTTTCCAGGTGTCCATCACACCTCTCTCCTATTTTGGTAATAACCGGCCCCGCATTGCATTGAACTCGTCCTGCGCCTTCTTGTAGTCCACATGCGATCCCAAATCGAGCCAGTAATCATCCGATGGGTATCCGACAATTTTCTTGCCATCCCGCAGCATCTGCCACACGACCTCCGGGAAGTCCAGATAACCGCCGGCCGGAATGTAGTTCAGGACCTCCCGTTCATAGACATAAACACCCATACTGACCCGGTAATTCAACGTTGGCTTTTCCAGAAAGCTCTGGAGCTCAAACTGCTCATTGATTTCTGCAACACCCAGGTCGAGTTTAACCTGCCTACGATTCAAAGCGACGGTCAACTGACCGCCATGCTCTTGGTGAAATTTAAAAAATTTTGCGTAATCGAGAGACGTCAATACGTCCCCGTTCATCACGAGAAAGGACTCGCTCAGGTCAGGAATAAGTGCCAGAGAACCGACAGTGCCGAGTGGTTTCTTCTCACGAATGAACCTGATCTGGGCATTGTTGACCCTCGGTGACCCACTCTGAAAGTACGCCTCGATCAATTCAGCCAGATAACCCACACTCAACACAATCCGGTCAAAACCATAGTAAGCCAGTTGTTGGATAATAATGTCCAGGATAGGCCGTTCACCCAGCGGTACGAGCGGCTTCGGGAAGATGGTGTTATACGGGGCCAGGCGTGTACCTTTGCCACCAGCCAGTATGACGGCCATCATACCTGGTATGTCCCCGTTTGATATAAATCTAGATGTTCGTTGATCCACGTGACAGTTCGTGACAAACCTACATCCAGATCTATTCGTGGCGACCAACCTAGGAGCTGTTTTGCTTTACGGTTGTCAGCGCACAGTTGTTCGACCTCAGAAAGAAGGGGGCGTAGACGGCCGTCTTCCGTTGATAGGGTTACGGGCCGCCCTACCAAAGTGACGATCCTTTGAGCAAGCTCGCCGATACTGATTTGGCTGCCTGAACCGATATTGATCTCCTGTCCCATGACTCCGTCAGCCTCAACCACGGCAACGAAAGCGGCCACCGTGTCCGTCATATACGTAAAGTCACGCGCGGAGTTGAGGTTGCCTAGGCAAACATTGCTCCTCACTAGCGCCTGCGTGATGATCGTCGGAATAACCGCACGAGCTGATTGCCTCGGTCCATAGGTGTTAAAGGGACGTAGAACAACAACGGGTGTACCATACGTCCGCCAATAACTCTCGACGATACTATCCGCACCGATCTTGCTTGCAGAATAGGGTGATTGCGCCCGTAGCGGATGCCTTTCATCCATCGGCACGTGATGCGCTGTACCGTAGACCTCGCTAGTTGACGTATGGACCAGCTTCCCAACTTCCCCACTTCGCGCGGCCTCCAGCACATTCAAGGTGCCTAGCACATTTGCCTTTACCACTTCCCGGGGATGAAGATACGAATAAGGAATGGAGACCATGGCTCCCAGGTGAAAGACGGTCTCGCACCCTTGTACTGCCTTTCGTACCGCATCGGTATCACACAAATCTCCCGCCACAACTTCCATTTCGTTTAAAATCTTAGCCGGCACAAACCCCAATAGTCCCATGTCACCTCGGGAGTTGTAACGCACGAACACCCTCACACGCCCACCTAGTGCGACCAGGTGCTCGGCCAAGTGGCTACCGAGAAAACCGCCGGCTCCTGTAACCAGTACCTTATGTCCCTGCCAATTCATTTCATTGCTTGACTTGCATGACTCCCGAAGTTTGTAATAAGTCGTGGGCGAACTTCAATACCCGGACCGCCCCGTGTTATCCTTGAGCATGATGAATTTTTCTGTCTCGCTATCTTGTTGGCGGTAAGTGATTCGATCCTGAAAATACCGCACCAGGTACTGCTGCCAGTAATGAAGGTCAGAATTGGAAAGGGTCTTTGTCCGTGTGTAGCCGTTGGTGTATTCACAAGCATGGGCATAATCAATATGCTTATGCTGTTCGTCATGGTAACCCGGACTCCCAGGTACGGGGATGTATATAGTGAAACCCACGATATCGGGGTCGATCTCCTTGATAAAAGGGATTCTGTTCAAAACCGTTTGCTCGTTCTCTTCGGGAGTGAACCCAAGAATGAAATAAGCCTTTCGGATCAAGCCCATCTCCCGGGTGATTCGAAACGCCTCTCGCACTTGATCTGGGGTGATCGGCTTGCCCGTCAAGCGCATTAGACTAGGATCGCTCTCCACACCCATCCATATCTCCGTACACCCAGCTTCAATCAGCTTCTCCAAGACCCGCCGCGCTGTTGGCTTCAAGATCGTAGAAGCGACGGCGTTTATACCGAACTTGAAATCGATACGGCGCCGGATCTTCAGCTCGGCCATTTTGTACATTTCCGGAGTCATAAAGATCTCAGCATCGCAAGCAAGGACCAGGCTATTTTTGTCCATGCCGTATCTATCCCTCAAGACCTCCATTTCGTCTACGATGTTTTCAGCAGTCCTAGACCGACCATGGGTTCTAGTAAAACTGCCAGCAGCACAGAAGACACATCCGAACGGGCACCCTCCTCGTTGTAACTCCATAGAGGTTTTTCTTTTTTCCCCACGCCTTCTGAGCTTCTCAAAATTCCGGTCGATCCGTATAAGGTTACGGTCGGGAAAGGGAAATTTATTCAGTTCCCCCGTGAGGGATTTGCGTATAACCCTAGGGGCATTGGGACTTAAGAGAAGTTCTATCCAACTCTCCTCACCGGGTCCCTGGACGAAATGATCTACATCATCGCCATACCTTTCCAACAACTGAGACTTCGCGAGCCCGCTCACGGCGTAGCCGCCCCAGACTATTTTGGATCGAGGATTGATTTTCTTTATCGCCCGTACTAGCGCCAGGCAACTCTCCACCTGGAAAGAGGTCAACGAAAAACCCACAACGTCCGCATCTTCACAGCCCGCTAGCGTTTCTTCTACAGAATCAAATTCACCGGTAAAGAATCTATACTGCTGGGGGGAGAAACCAAATTCATACGAATAACTAGCTAGGTATCCAAGTCCCAAGGATTCCCAGGCGTGTAAACTGCCTGGGCTAACAAGTACAATCTTTTTATGGCGACCGTTGATTTCAGCCTCCCACTTTGGCTTAGGCACCCGTATACCTTAAAAGCGCGATTAATCTGAAGAGGCCCTACGTGGAGCCTTTCATTGACCCCTATGACAAGTGTTAAGAAACCCTATCTTGTTTGAGACTGTGAATCTCTCGTAACAGCTCCCGTCCTTTTCTAGCCGCCGGTATCAGAAATGAAGGTATCCATGTGCTTGCCACCAGTTTTAGCAGGTGCGTTCGCCTTGGTGAAAGCCAATAGGCCCGTCCACCCAAGTACACAGCACGAATTCGTTTCCTACGCTGCCATGAGGCAACGGCACTGTTGACGTAGCCTTCCGCCAAGAACTCGTTCCCGGTCTTATAACGCTCAAACAGGGTACGGTGCCGTCGATAAAGGAACTTACGATGCTGGAAGTCTTCATATCTCAAGCGCACGGCCATGGATGTCTTGTGGCGCCTGTACAGGTATAGCGCTTCAGGCACATGCACAGCTCGGATACCCAGCGAAACTGCGGAAAGCCAAAAATCCCAATCTTCATTCCCAAGAATCTCGATGGATTCACAATATCCGCCCACCCGGTCCCATAGGCTACGTCGCATGAGCGTCCCCGGTCCAGGTATCCATTGCCTTTGCGTCATGGCCGCAGCATCACAGACCTGATGGTGCCAAACCTCATTGCTCGTCCCGAACAGCTGAAAATCAGGGAATACGCAATCAGCATCTGGACGTCCCTGCAGGGCTAGACTCAGTCGCTGCAAGAAGGTAGAGGATAGCCGGTCATCTGCATCTAGGGGTACGACGAGTTCACCTCGTGCAAGTTTAAATCCGGTATTCCTCGCAGCACCCAAGCCTTGGTTTCGATTATGATGGACTAATTTGACCTGTTCATGACCAAACTGTCGAACCACATCGGCTGGGTCACTTTCTGTCGAGGCATCATCCACGACGATCGCTTCCCAATTTCTAAAACTCTGCTCGGCCACGCTTTGTAAGCAATCATGCAAGAAATGGGACTGATTATAACAGGGAACCACAATAGAGATGAACGGTTGGCTTGGCGTCTGAATCAACTGCGATCGACAGGTAGCCATTTCTGCGTTACGCCCGTCACCCGATTCATCACGCTGAGATTCGGGTTTGCTCAAGCCCTGCTCCGATTCCCCCGTAAATAGCCCTGGGCTAGACCGCTTCACGTGTCCCTGCCGGATAATGGAGAAAATCTGCTCAAAGCGCTTCTCGTAGGTATGATCCCTCAGAACACGCTCGTATCCAGCTTGCGCAATTGTTTCCCGTTCCTTGTCATGTTGGAGATAATAGTCAATTTTCTTTGCGAGATCATTGCGATGATTATAAACGATCACTTCCTTTCCGATTTCAAAGTATTCTTCCAGGTTCTGAGCAGGGCCGCTCAGTAGGAAGCCGCGACATCCCGGCACCTCGAAATTTCTGCCCTTTATATTTTCAACTGCCGTGACATTGTTATTGATGCAGAGATTAATTTTTGTGCGGCTATAGATCTCTACCATCTCATCGGGCTCGACCCACCTTGGCCTGACCCAGCCTCTCCCAAACAGTGTAAATCGGAGGCCTCGCCGCCACTGCCGTCTACGCAGAGGCCAGTTGTGTCCGAAAACAGCCACCCGGATTCCGCAGCTCCACAGCTGATTAACCAATTCCATCCGGGAACCGTAATTCAAACCCACAAACGAAACATCGTAGAGGCTACCCTTGTCACTAGGATGATAGAGGTGGTGGTTACAGCCCCACTGGCTCACAATAATATTCGGCTGCCCGGCAGCAAAGTATTTCGGAACAGCTTGCTTGCAGGTCGTGATGGAATAGTCAAAATGGGCGGCATAGCGCTGCATATACCCGCTGTTGAACTCTACGTGATCGTCGCATCCCCAGGATACCAAAGTAGTCAGACCCCGGGCTCGGTCCAGCGCTCGTGGTTCAAAGTCGTCTTTGAACAGAACGATAAGGGTTACGTCAGGCCTCTCCTTTTCAACCGTCCGTATTAACTCTTCGTTTACATCGCATCCGCGGTGGCGGAGAACATCATACGGAAAATCTACGACCTCGATATCGGCCATGCGCCGCAATGCGTCACCAAGGTTTATCAGCTCGAAGCTTGGACCACGGTGAACACAACCGTAATCGTGATGGAGTGCACAAAAGAGGAGCTTCACCACGTTACCCGATCAGAAAAGTAAGCACCGGATCAGTTAAAAAGGAGCACACATCGAATTTAAGCCGCAACCTATGACCAAAAGAACCGCCCTATCTTCGAACTCAAGCCCTTAACGGTAACAGCGGTTAAATACCGAATTCCCGATTTTATCATCGTCCGCGCCTCTTCACGCGACTGTGGCTGTATTCCCATCGGCGGCCACGTTTTCCGTTTGAATTGGATAAACCGGTGAGTGTTCGCAAAAAATCGTTGTTTGAGCGCTGCGTCATCCACCGCGCAGATATAATCCAGGTGCTTGATCTTGTCAGAACGGCGGTCAAACCATTCCAGAAACTCAAAATAACGGAGTACAAGCTCATCCTCATCGCTCGGCACGTAGACTTGACTCTGACAACACGTTGCTACCTGTCGGTCTTTGAACAGTTTCACCATAAAGCTTGGCTTAACAGCCAGGTTTTTAAAAAAATCAAAATTATCAATGAGATCTACACGGAGGTCCAACTCTCCTGCAAAAATGAAGTCAACGTGACAAAAGGCTTTCCTATCCGAGACTTTCATTTCAGCCGCATCACCCATCTCCCTTTCATAAAACGAGTGAATTGAACGGATGGCCTCCTCTCGATCAAAGACCACTAAGTCAATGTCGCTACCAGGCGCGTATTCCGGAAACCCTGAATCTTTCTTGATCAATACATAGTCCTCCACATATCGGAGCAGTTCGATGAGATTGATCCTACAGGTCAATCCTGAATGTCTACGCATTTTATTGTATCAAACCTGTGAGCAAGCGTTACGGCTGCACGGTGGACACCGTCCAAAATTTTAAATCCTTCAGGCACCTGGGTGACCAGGATAGGATCAAAATCTTTTATCCGTCTTTCGCTCAATTGATTCATGTGGAGCAATTTATCCCAGGTATGGTCATCCGTGAGCCAGGTATGGCGAAAATGCCGGAGGTAATCCACATACGCCGTTCCCCCGTTTGTCAAAGTTTGGAAATGAGGTGTTTCCCCGATTTTCACGAGTTTCGTTTTATCCACCCGCGATTCTAAATCTACTAAGATGGAAGCCCATAAGCCTTCTACGGGTAAGGATTTGAAGGCGTACGCGCTTGGGCGAGGTATGTGGTACGGTTTTCTGAAAGGCAAGCCCGAGCTATCTTCTCCAAGGAATTTGAGTCCCCTGGAATCCCCCAGCATCTTAACTAAATAATCTACCTGTTCCTCATGGTCCGAAGCGTGGATGACATGTTCTTCCGTGCGAACGCCGTTAAGACGGGGATTGTACAGGTCGCGTATTGTCTCTTTTATCCGATTAATATAGCAACACTGCACATGCCGAAAGGGACCCTCACCGACAATGCTCTCCTCTGGAGCAAGGTTTTTCACCAAGACAATGACAATCTCAGGATGTTCATCCAGAAGGTAGGCCAGCTTCGCATGCAAATGCCTCATCGGTACAGTGTCACAGGCATACAGATCAAACACGAACCGTCTCATTTTCTCGATCCGGCGAGTTTCAATCCGGACAATCTCCAGATTCCGTTCCTTCCTCAAAATGTTCAGAATCGCTTCGGCATGAGACAAACCGTTACCCCAAATAGTAAAGAAATCATAACGGTAACGACTATGGATTCTATGATCCATATGCCTCTTCTTCCCCGGAGAAGCGCATTGCAGGGGTTCATGTGCAGTCAAGCAATTAGGCGCCAAGTACATAAATCGTATTGGTTAAATCCTTGTATACGATCCGGTACCCGGTTTGATCAAAGTATCCGGCTATCTGGTTACAGGTGTCCCGCATGGGCAGATAATCATCGTTCTGATCATGCAATTCGATAATAACCATTCGAGGTTGCCACTGTCGAATATCGAATCTTTTAAGGACGTTCCATTCATAACCTTCAACATCAATAACCAGAACGTTGAAACCTTTCGGCACATCATGCATCACCAAGAAATCATCAGCTGTGACCTGCTGCACCTCAATGGTCTCTCCCTTGTGGTAGCCTTTCGCCCAATCAAGCGTCGCGAACAAATCCACCATTTCTGGATCCATCGTAGATAAGGGTCCACCAAGATAAAGTGTCTTAGACTCGTTGCTATCGCCGATAGCAATGTTGAAAACCTGAACGCGTTCATTTTTTGCATGCCGTGCTTTACATAACTCATAGTACGCAGGCACCGGCTCTACGTAGATCCCAAACCAACCCGCGTCCGCGAGACAGCTTGTGTTACTTGCATAATCTCCGTCAAATGCCCCGATTTCAACAAATGTCCCGGCCTTTTGAATTGAAAAGGTTTGCTCATAAATTCTATCCAGGCCAGGTATTTGGCAGGTTGGGGACAGAGTATAGTAGCCATGGCTCTGGGAGAACGGGGACCTTCTGGTTTCTCCCGCCAAGCCCTGCTTCGATACACGAAACCGTCTAAGAGGATTAAACTGAGCGAGTATCTTGGAGCCTGTGATCATGTATCACCTTTCCACACAGAGAAAGAAAAATTCAAATCAACAACACCACGAGCACTAGGTGGGTAAGGAACAATCTCCCCTGGTACCCTGTTGCACCGAACTTCTAATTTTACCAGATTTAGAAAGTTCCCGCTTGTCTCGCCGCAGACAACATACAGTCCGACATCATACGTCCCTTCCACCAGAGGCAGGGAAGCGATGGAACCGTTGATCGCGCATGATTGTGTACGATTCAATCGGTAGGTCGACTCGGAGCGTCTGAGGTCAAGAATAGCGGTGCGTACCCCTAACGAAGAGAAGATTAATAGCGCTATCGCTTCTATGCAGGCCGGGTGAGATGACCACAGTTCCACCGCGAAATTCAACGGTGCTCCGGAGTTGACAGGATTCGGGTAAAACTCAATTTTACGAAGGGTCAGTTGAGGTCCCAGTTCTACCGGAACAAAAGCACCGCGACTCTCCGTTTTTTCGGAAGCGTTGAGAAATCGGTCGATTTCTTGCGCCGCATCGCCTTGGCCGACAATCCTGCCGTACTCGAGGTGAATGACATGCGTACACAAGATCTGGACAGCAGCAACATTGTGGCTTACGAACAACACGGTCCGCCCTTTCTTAGCCACATCGCCTATTTTTCCCAGGCATTTTTTCTGAAATTCAACGTCTCCAACCGCTAATACTTCGTCTACGAGCAGGATCTCCGGCTCCAGATGGGCAGCCACGGCAAAGGCCAGACGCATATGCATCCCACTGGAGTAATGCTTCACTGGAGTGTCCATAAATGGCTCCACTTCCGCGAAGGCCACGATCTCATCAAACTTGCGGTCAATTTCCACCTTCTTCATCCCCAGGATGGCACCATTGAGATAGATGTTCTCTCGTCCCGTCAGTTCAGAGTGGAAACCAGTCCCTACCTCTAATAGCGAACCAACGCGGCCATTAATCTTCGCACGGCCTGCCGTGGGCTTCGTGATACGGGAAAGGATCTTTAATAACGTGGTCTTACCCGCGCCGTTACGACCGATAATGCCGACCACCTCCCCACGTTTTACCTGAAAGGAGACATCTTGCAGGGCCCAGATATGATCCGTCAACGGTTGACCGCCGTTGGTTCGAGAATTGTGGAAAGGGACCTTCAGCGCACGAACCAGGGTATCACGGAGAGTCGTGTAACGTTCCCGTCGGCCGATGCGATACAGCTTTGCTAGGTGCTCAACGTGGACAGCAACCTCACTCATGGCTCAGATCACATCTGCAAGAGTTTCTTCCACTCGGGTAAAGTAATACAGGCTACCTATGAAAACAGCCAAGACGACGGTAAATGACACTGCCAAGGTGGCGTCAGGGCCCTCGGTGTTACCGAGCAAGGCCCAACGAAATCCCTCCACCACACCGGTCATGGGATTGATACCGTAGAGGAAACGCCAAGCCTCCGGCACCATGCTGGCCGGATAGACCACTGGTGTTACAAAAAACCAAACCTGAGTGAGAAACGGAAGAACATAGCGAATATCGCGGTATTGGGCATTCAGCGCGGAGAGCCAGAAGCTCATGCCCAAGGCCGTCATCAAAGCAAACAGGATAAACAAAGGCAGTGCTATTAACGCCATCGTGGGAACCATACCATAAAAGACCATCATGCCGAGCAGTAAAACCAAGGCAATGGCAAAGTCCACAAGGCTGGCTAAAACCGCCGACGTTGGAACTAGAAGCCGGGGAAAATAGATTTTGGTGATGAGTCGCTCGCTCGCGACCAAGCTCGTGCTGGCGTCCGTCAGTGCCCGAGAGAAGAGCTGCCACGGAAGTAAAGCCGTATAGGCAAAAATAGGGTAAGGCATCCCGTCGGAGGGGATCCGGGCCAGCCGCCCAAAAAAAATGGTAAAGATCAACATCAGGAAAAGTGGCTGAATGACCGCCCAGGCGATCCCCAGTACGGTCTGTTTGTAGCGCACCTTGATGTCGCGCCAGGTCAAAAAGTATAGTAGCTCTCGGTACTCCCACAAGTCGCGTGGGTTGAGCGGTACCCAACCTGATGCCGGACGGATATCTAGAGCGAATGGGTGCAGCTTCTCACCCCCTCAGTTTATTCCTTTCTTTCACGTTGACCTAGTCTGTGCTTGGTCTTGATCCCGCTTGTTGGCAGCAAGAACCGGGGATGCATTACAGTTTAAGGGTAAGCCCGAGACCATTCGTCTCCTTAACTCTGGAATGCATTTCGGGATGATCTCTGACATTTTCTCTTCTTTGGAGATTAACAATTCCTGTGCAAGTTTTCTACCGTTGGTCAACAGATCCATCTGGGCCGATTGCCTTTGTCGTCACAACGCTCATTTGATTTGCTGACCGCCGACTTGATACCTGGTTGATTTTAAGGAATTCCCTTCTCGTGTTAACATAACCTCGTGACCACTGCACTCGTCATACCAACCTTTAATCGTCGGGAAACAATCTCATCCGCTCTAAAGAGCGTTTTTGAGACATTGCCTACGGATCACTATGTGATTGTCGTTGACTCGGGCTCCTCTGATGGCACCATAGAGACGATCAGGAAGCGATTCCCCCAAGTCATACTTGTTCAGGGCGACTCTACCATGTGGTGGGCTGCAGCAACCAACCGAGGCGTCCACCAGGCGAGGAAATTGGGTTGCCGCCATGTGCTCACGTACAATGATGACAATGTTGCCACTCCGGGTTTGTTTGTCGCCCTTGCTAATGCCGCTCATCTGTACCCGCATAGTATTATATCAGCGGTATGCTGCTACCTCGACCGACCAGATACGCTATTTTTCGCTGGGCGCATGCGTGCAAAACAGACTGACCGTTTTTACTATCTGGATCATGATGTACCGTTATCAACTCTCGATACGGGGATACGTGAAGTAGAGTTGTTGCTTGGCATGTGCACCCTTTTTCCCATAACTGTTTTCAACACAGTAGGCCTCTTCGATGAATCGGCTTTTCCTTCTCTCTTCGCCGATGATGATCTTGCCTTACGAGCCGTTAAAGCCGGCTATCGTTTGCACGTCACGCTCAATGCCGTGGTACTGAACGATCGCAGCAAAACCGGCGTTAACCCCTATGATCGTCGCCTGGGACCCGTGGGCATTTGCAAATTATTGTTTTCTCGAAAATCCGTGTTTCAGATTAGCTCCCGGACATACTTTCTATGGCGGCATCGCCGAGGTGTCTGGTATTTCTTTAAAACATGGCTTTATGACTACATTCGAATGTTTTCTCTGATCTCAGCAAGGTGGATCCTTCCAACAACTGCCTTCCATTCGCTCAGTAAAAAGTGGGCACAGCGACAACATGAAACATGAAGATCCTCGTCCTAACGAAGCGCCAATATACAGGAAAAGATCTCCTTAATGACCGCTTCGGACGTTTGCGTGAAATACCCCTTGGGCTTGCCCAACTCGCTCACGAGGTCAGCGGTATCTGCCTGAGCTACCGCCCGAGAGTGAATGGAACTACCACCGATGGAGATCCTTCCTCAAACGTCCATGTAATCTGGCATTCCCTAAATCTTGGGAAGCTGATTATTCCCGGGCTGGTCAATTTTTTTTTACAGGTCAACCAACTGGCAAGGGAGTTTAGGCCCGATATCATCTGGGCCTGTTCGGACAGCTTTCACGCCATATTCGGGGTATGGCTGGGAAATCGACTTGGCACTAAATGTGTGCTTGATCTTTATGACAATTTTGAAAGCTTCAAAATCACTCGGCTTCCTGGGATTTTGCCACTTTTCAAGAGAGCAGTTAATGCTGCAGACGGCGTTACCTGCGCGAGTAGGCGGCTGGCTGAACGGGTATCTCGGAATTATCGTCGCACCGGGCCGACCATGGTATTAGAAAACGCTGCTCGGACAGATCTCTTTTATGCCCGATTGCAAAAGACCTGTAGAAAAAGTCTTGGACTTCCTACAAACGCACAGATAATCGGCACAGCAGGCGCACTGTACCGCGAACGTGGCATCAATGCCCTATTTCGTGGATTTGAGCTCCTTGCAGCCAAAAACGTCAACCTTCACCTGGCCATCGCCGGGCCGAGGGACTTTCGCAGTCGGATACCAACTGGTCCGCGGGTTCATGACTTTGGAATTTTGCCTTTGGAGACAGTCCCGTTCTTGATTAATGCACTCAATGTGGCCGTTATTTGCAACCGTGATTCACCATTCGGGCGCTATTGCTTCCCACAAAAGGCATATGAGATCATGGCCTGCCGTGTTCCTCTCGTTGCGGCAGCAGTCGGCATGATGGAAGATCTTTTGGAGCATCACCCTCAATGCCTATTTGAACCGGACAATGCTCAAAGCTGCGCCAATGCCATACGTAATCAGTTAACCAAACCTACCTTGCTTGACTTCAAGGTCCCGAGCTGGTCTGACACGGCTAAACAGTTGGAAGCGTTTCTTGCCCAGACTTTAAAACAGCGGCATGACCCTGTCTAAGCCACTAAGAATTTTGATGTTGGTCTCCAGCTATCCACGGACCCGGGAGGATACAGCTTCCACTTTTCTACGTTATCTCGCTGAAAGCCTAACCCGACGCGGTCATCGTGTCCATGTCTTAGCCCCTGCAGATAAGCAGGGAGGCACGTTTCTCGAAGAAGAAGTTACCACCCACCGTTTCCGTTACTTCTTACCGAGGCTACAACAATTAGCTTACGGTTCTGGAATACTGTCCAATCTTCGACACAAGCCATGGCTCTGGATTCAAGTTCCATTCTTTCTGATATCGATGACTTTCTCATTGCTCGCTTTGATTCGAAAGGAGCGGCCCGATTTGATCCACGCACACTGGGTGCTTCCTCAAGGTCTCGTTGCCGTATTCGCTAAACGCTTCTTCAAGATTGCCGTCCTCACCACTGCCCATGGCGGTGACGCGTTCGTCTTCCGGGGAAAGCTGATAGGGTGGCTAAAACGGCTTGTCCTTGCCAGAAGCAACGCCTGGACTTCAAACACCCGGGCTACATCCGACGCCTTCGGACCGACTGCTTTCCTTCCCACACCCTGCATCATTCCTATGGGTGTGGACGTCGACCAATTCTCCAGTGGGGAGCGGACCACCCTGCGTCGCCGATTGTCGGAGAATGAAACCGTGGTACTATTCGTCGGCCGCTTAGTCGAGAAAAAGGGAGGCCACGACCTATTGAAGGCTTTTTCACTCCTTCCGCCCGAATTACGTGCCAGAACGACCTTGTGGGTAGTTGGAGACGGTGCCTACTACACGAAACTACACCAATATGCCGAGGACCTGGGTATAACCAATAAAGTTTACTTCTGGGGGGGGGAAAGCAATCAGTCCTTACCGAAATTTTATGCTGCTGCAGATCTGTTTGTTGCTCCCTCGATTGAAGCCGAAGGAGGAGACACGGAAGGGCAAGGGGTGGTGCTGTTAGAAGCCTTTGCCGCCCGGCTATGCGTAGTGGCAACCCGTGTCGGGGGGATCAGCGAGGTTGTTGCAGATGGCCGTACAGGATTGCTGGTTGAACCCCACAATCCCACAGAACTTGCCGCTGCTATGGAGAGGTTATTACGGAATCCAACCCTTCGCGTACGGCTAGCGGAAAACGCTTTTGCCAAAGTCAGAGAGGATTACAGCTGGCAAACCATTGCCGCGGATTTCGAAGCACTCTACCGCAAAATAATCTAAAGAAAGCCGTATTTATGAAAGACTGGACCTGAGAAAAGATCACTCATCATCATCGTTGACCTTCCAAGGGAGCATTGGGGATCGTCCCTCCATTCTCAAAAGGGCAATCTGCTCAGAAACCAGACCCAGCATGAAAATAACGACCGCTGTCGTTAAAAGAAACACAGCCATATTGGTAAAGCGATTCTCGGTAACGTAGGTATAAAGATAATAACCGATTCCCGAGATGAGGAAAGAAGCACTCACGGGGAGAAATACTCGCAAGGGCGAAAAAAGAGTGGCGATTTTAGTGATGATCAGGAGAAACCGAATGCCATCCGTAATCAGGCTGATTTTACTCTGGCCGCTTCGATAAAGGGTCTGAATCGGAACGTATTTGACCGTGAGGCCGGACCGCAGAAAAGCCAAAGTCAAGGTTGACGGATAAGAGAAGGTATTGGGGAGCAGATCAATGAATCTCAGGCCATCCTTGCGCGAAAGGACACGGAAACCTGAAGTGAGATCCTCTACTCTAAACTTCGCGACATAGGAAGCGAAACTGTTGTAAACGAGATTCGCGACGTAGCGATGAAACCTCAGTCTTGACCCTTTGGCCCGCGCCCCCACCACCATATGATACTGCTCGGACGCATTTAAAAGCTTAGGGATATCCTCAGGTCGATGTTGTCCGTCTCCGTCCATTAAAACGAGTAGTTTTCCACGTGCAGCCCTTATTCCACTCTTAATGGCGGCTCCGTTTCCGATATTGTAGGGGTGTCGTATTACCTTTGCTCCGTGTCTCCTGGCAATCTCGGCACTTTCGTCAGTGGATCCGTCGTCCACTACAATAATCTCGTAATCATTCAACTCCAAGGCCTTCAGCCCATTTAACAAAGACCCCAGTGATTGAGCCTCATTAAGGGTGGGAATAATGACAGAGACTTCGCAGTGATCAGCCATGAATCCGATAAACGGAATAGTCCTGTGCCTCAAAAAGCCTTTCAAGGTAACAGTTGGTAAAGTCATTCCAGAGCCGCAACTTTTCGGCATCAAGGTTGTTTGCGAGGAATCTCCTCAGTAGATCGTCCCGCACCACAAGATGCGTGAAATGCCTATGCATAAATGTCGCCCTAAGTTCCTTTGCCTCCGGAGCGCTCTGAATCATGCTCAAAAGCAACCACGGATTATCCCCCCCATCGTGAATAGTCTCCCGCTCGTAATAATACGTCCGTCTTCCCATGAAGAGAAGATAAATTCTCGCTCCCGGGGGCAATTTTTCATTGACGTATTGAACAGCCGGATAGTCAGACAGCATCCGAGTAAGGTAGGCCTGTCTGCTTTCTCTACCTTGTAGGTAATCGAGCGGGGAAACCACTTGAAAGTAGTTTAGAAGATAGCTTCCATTGAATGTCAAAAGCAAAGCGACCACCGCAAAAAGAATCGACGGATGCACTATTCTTAAATAGATATTGTGAATCCCATAAACCATGAGGATCACCAACGGAGGCACCATAGGCAGGACATAGCGAATGCGAAGCCCGGTGAGAAAAAGGGCGTAAAGAAGATAAAGAAGACTGAAGGCTAGGAGGACTCTCTTCTCTTCGCCCCACTTGCCTTTGAATGCCCAAGGAAGAAACAAAATCAAGAAAGGATTAAGGACCCCATCAAAATACTGGGGGTTATCATCTTGACCGGTAAAAAAGATACGGAAAGGCAGAGTAGCTATTTCCCACCCATTCTCTCCATATAGCATCTCGCGCTCCGTGAATATCCCCAGACCTCCCGTTCCTATAACGTTACGTAGGAGTGCGCCGCTACCCGCCGTAGCCCTGAAAAGATCACCAAAAAATGGGAAAAGGGGGTTTCCAGTCTGGAACATGTTTTTGACAAGCCAAGGGGTGAACGGGACAAGAGCCAGGAGAATAAAAACAGCGGCCCAACCACCCGGCGCACGGAATCTCTCCTGGCTTTTCCTCGCCACGATGAAAATTATAAACAAAGACAAAAGCAAAAAAACCAAAAACCCGTTAGGTTTAGTAGCAACGCAAAATCCTGCTGAAAGACCTGAGAGAATCAGCCACCGTCTAGCGGGCAAGTCTTCCACCCACCGTAAGAGACACAGCAAAGAGGCCGTGGCAAAGAAAGTCATCCCGAGATCCACGTAGGCCAGATTCCCAAGCTTGAGCACAATGGGTGTAGAGACAAAAGAGAGAAGACCCAACAAGCCATACACCGGGTGGAGCCGCCGCGTCAAATAGGCATAAATCAAGAGTCCGGTGAAAAACCCGAAAAGGCCGTGGATCAGCTTTGGAACCGAGTCCCAGCCCCACTTCACGAACGGGATGTAGAGCATGTCAAGGAGCATCGGATAATAGGAATACGGGGCAAAGGGAACTTCGAAGATCTTACCGGACTTCACGTAAAGCTTGGGAAGAGCTAGGTGATGCGTCAGCTCGTCGCGTGCCGCAGGTGGGACCAGCCCAAGAACAATTTCAGTCAGCAAGACCAATAAGATCAAGAACCAGACAAGAAGCCCTAGCCGACTCTTGTGGGGAAACAAAACAAAAAGGGTATAAAGAAAAAACACTGCCGCCGAGAATACGACAAATGCGCTCGCAAGATTCAGGAACGGATTCCCTAGTTGGCCATCCAGCCCGCCAATAAAATAGACCGTGGCCATGAAACCCAAGAAAATGCCAAGGAGGCAACTACGATAGAGCAGACGGGAAGGATGGTCTTGCCCAGTCACCTTCGGCCAACTCTCCGTTTAAGCCATCGCCCAATCACCGGATAGACCTCCTGCTTAGAGTTCTTACCCAGAATGAGGTCCAAATGGCCGTAGTCCGCTGAACCTTTACGCTGGGAGCCAAAGATTCTAAGCATCCGGTCTTTTGATCCCAGGGCACGATATGTAGAACGGAGGGCACCTGGGGGAGCCAGTGAATCTTGTTTGCCGCCGATTAAAAGAACCGGGACATGAACTCTAGAAAGATTCCTTCGGTAGCTGAACTTTCCATCGGCGGAGACAAACTCGCCTCTCCGAATCATCATGAGAAGATGATCTAGAACCCCCGGATTGATAGGTGCAAGGGCGGTCTCTAGGACCTCTGTCCTGACTCCCTCATCCATATTCTCAGGGTTATAAAACAGTTTCCTGATCTTGGGCACCAGCGGAATCAACAGACGGCCGAGAAATGGCCCATCCAGGTAAAGAAATACCCTCTTGAAAGTAGGATTCTCCTCCAACCTGAGGAGATGCTTCAACGGCTTTTGTTCGGAGCGGCTGAATGTAGCCGGCGCACCCAGGGTCACCAAAGCGGAGATCCCCCGTGGACGCTTCTTTTCAAGGTAGCCGTAGGAGAGCAGCCCCCCTAGCTCAAACCCCACCCAACCAACTCTGGAGTTGCCGCTTTCCTTTTGGACATAGCGGATCACTTCGGATAGATCGTCATTGATTATGTCATCCAACGACCAATTCTTCGGGCCTCCTTTAAGGGGGTTAAGGCTGCGGCCGGTCCCCCGAAGCGAGAGATTCCACACGTCAAATCCCTCCTTCGCCAGGTATGCGGCCAGGCTATGTTCTTCATCGAGATCCATGAATCGGCTATTGAGCAGAAAACCATGACTGAGGATGACAGGGGGCCGCCGGCGTTTCTCCTTCAGGTGGAGTCTCTCCAGGGCGAGCTCAAACTTTTTCTTTGTCACGGCCCAGTGAAGCTCTCTAGAAATGGAGGGGGCCCCCTGGGCCACTGAGCTGCAAGCGAAAATAAAACCGAAAAGAATTAAAAAAACTAGAAAGGTCTTATGACGAACCGTTTTCCCAAATCCTCTCTTTCAATAACCGATCTCTTTACGCCGCAGATTGATTCAGAGAGGCTAATTTCAACGAGCGCCGCATCACCTCCAGCCAGGCATGGAGATTTTTGTATGAGGCCGGAACCTCGTACTTGACCACCGTGTAGAGATAATGGAGCTGGGCGAAGATAGCGATGTCCGCCATGGTCATCCGGTCAAAGATGAACTTCTTTTCCGTTAACAGCTTATCGAGGCTCTGAAGATGTAGGCCCAGCGCCTTTTCGGCCTCTCTGCGCCCCTCCAGCTTCTCTGCCCGGCGCATCAAGTGAACCGCATGTATTAAAACTTCGTCCGACCAGTCCTCCAACATGAGGCAGAGTCCCTTTTCTGAGGCAGTGTCCGGATAGATGCTGTTCCCAGGGTACTTTTCCTCTAGCAAGGCTGAAATATCCGTAGAATCAATGATACACTCCCCCTGATAGTCCATGACCGGGACTTTTCTCTGACCGGAATACTCAATCAGGGATTTACGGTCATCCTTCTTTACATCGACTATCTCATAGGGAACGCTCTTTAATGCAAGCACGATTCTGACTTTCTCGCAAAACATAGAAGTCTGTGACTGAAACAATCTTATGGCCATCGTTATCTCCTCTTGTTTGGAATAGAAAAACAGTTTTCCGGCATCAAGTGAACTCTCTTGAAAAACTCTATAACCGTTTCGTCGAATGCTGCGGGATCCTCCAAGCAGCAGGCATGTCCTGTCCCGGGAATCATGTGATGCGAGGCCCCCCGAATCTTCCGCGCCATCTCACGGCTACGTGGTAGGGCGTTATCAAACTCGCCGTTTATCACGAGGACAGGCATCTCAAGCTCTCCCAGCCTATGAGTCACCTCCCTTTTCTGGAGCGCTTTAAAGATTTCCTCAATAGCACTCGCATGGAGCCGCTTGTCCCACTCGGTGAAATGGTTGAGCAGGTAACGCCCAATCCGACTCTCAGAGAAATTGTTGCTCACAAGCGCCCTAAGATGCCGGATATGGTATCTCTCGACCCCTTGTCGATAGCCCTCAATTCGCTCTTGGTATCTGTTACCGGGTCCGCTGCTGCAACCGACGAGGACCAATGCCTTGAAGATCTCCGGATGGTCCAAACCCAACTGCAGAGCGATAACCCCACCGACACTGATACCGGCAACAACGGCTTCCAGAGCGCCCTCCTGACGACAGACGCCCACGATATCTTCGCCCATCTCAACGATGCTGGTCCTGGATGTCGGTTTGTCCGAGTAACCATAGCCTCTAAGATCAACGTTGACAACTTTAAAAAAGGTGGAAAAGTGGGCTACCTGATACATCCACAGGCGTCGGTCGAAGGGATTGGCGTGAACCAAGACAAGAGGGAATCCCTCTCCCGAAATTTCATAGTGGATTTTGATCCCGTTGACTGTGCAATAAGCCATACTCTTTCCTTAACCCTCTCCTGCCCCTCGAGTCAAGATACTGTATTGTGCCCCCCCGTGGAGTTGAAGATCGTGGATCTGCCCCTGGCAAGGTGCTTTCCAATTTGCTAAGCTTTGCATTGGAGGTGAGCTATGGCCAAAACTCCGGCGCCATCTGAAGGATCGAGCACGGAGACGGAGCGATTTTACCGGGAGCTGGAGAAAAAACATCTGGTAGCCCTGTGGAACGTCACCGCAAGCCTTCTCCCCGCTGAGCCTCGGAGTCAAGTACAACCTTTCCTCTGGAAATGGCCGGATCTTCGCCGTATGGCTTATCGGGCAGGCGAGCTTGTTCCCATCGAGCGTGGTGGGGAGAGGAGGGTCTTAGCCCTGGTCAACCCTGGGCTGGGTGGCAAGTACGCGTCCACGCACACCCTTTGGGCTGCCGTACAGATTGTAAAGCCTGGGGAAATTGCGCCATGCCATCGCCATACCCCATCTGCGATCCGATTCATTATTGAAGGTGATCGAAGTTACACGAACGTAGATGGAGACAAATGCGTCATGGGCCGGGGTGACCTTGTGTTAACACCCAACTGGACATGGCATGATCACGGTTGCGAATCAGACAAACCCATAATCTGGATGGACGGTCTAGACCTCCCTTTAGTGGGAGATCTCGATGCCACGTTTTTTGAACCCTATCCGGAATACCGGCATCCGGCGCCTCACGTTAACGATTCAGAGGCAAAGTTCAGTGGCCCACAACTCAGACCAACCTGGGAAAAGCCAAAAGAAGGAATTCCCCCCCTGCTTAATTACAAATGGAAGCCGACCTATGATGCGCTCAAGAAGATCGGGGAGGGCCCGGCAAGCCCCTATGATGATGTTTGTTTTGAATATTTAAACCCCAGCACCGGCGGGCCGGTTCTACCGACCATCGGCTGTTATATCCAGATGATCCGACCGGGCATTCATACCCAGGCGCATCGACAGGTGAATAGCGCCGTCTACCATGTATTCGAGGGAGGCGGCTACTCGATCATTAACGGCAAACGCTTTACCTGGGAGCGTGGAGACTTTTTTGTTGTTCCCCCCTGGGCCTGGCATGAACATGCCACCGAGGGCGGGAAACCGGCCATTCTCTTCTCCATCCAGGACACCCCTGTGATGAGGGCACTTGGCCTATACCGGGAGGAAGGCTACCAAGAGAACCGCGGTCACCAGAGGGTCACCAGCACCTTTGAGGGTTGAAGAAAAGGAGATCTCGATGGCCAAATTTCTCCAATGCAGCGAATGTGGAAAACTTGCTTTCTACTACGATAACACTGTTGGCACTGAGAAGCCTTTTTACCTTCGGTTTATGAGATATCCCGACGGGACAAAGCCTCAGTCTCCCCGATGTTTTAGCTGCGGTGGAGTACCGAAACTCATCCATGAATTTATCAAGGAGGAAAAGGCTGGAGCCAAGCGTGAGTAGAGTGATAAGGTCCCGTTTGGTGATTGCCCGGTGGCGCGAGAGGAAAGAAAAGCTTAAACGCCGACAAGCTTTAACCAGAGGCGACTCTTGCATCTCCTTATGGACAGTGGAGAGGGTTTTCCAACCAGCCTTGTATAAACCATAACGATATCAAAAGGATCTCGAACGACGGTTAACGCTAAAATCTCTAAGGGTGGTTCGTTGTTGCCCGCTCCTCTAGGCTGAAGTCCGGGGATGGTCTGGCTCAAATTTCCCAGCCACCTCACAGCCCCACAGAGTTTGAGGCCCCTCGGGATGCTTGCGGGGTCTCCCTTTTTTCTTGTGCTTCTCATGTTTTTTAAATGAAAGCTTGCTGTTTCTTGTGGGGAGAATTTATATAAGGAATCTCTGAGCGGGAACAAAAATCCATGCGACCTGACCTGATTACTGATCTTTATGAGAAAGAGCAATATTACTGGTGGAATGTTTCCAAGCGAGAAATGGTTCTTTCACTGGTGCGTGAGTCCGCTCTAAAGCAAGACCAAGCGCTTTTGGGCGTTGGAGTCGATATTGGATGCGGCGCTGGATATACCGCCAAGGTTTTTGAATCCAGCTGGCGTATGGTGGGGATTGACCTTTCCAAAGAGTCCCTTCGATTCTGCCGGCTACGGGGTCTCAAGCGCCTGTGCCGCATTGACATGACGAGGTTTTCCCTACCTTTTAAGGCAGACTCTTTTGACCTAGTGTTGGCCCTCGACGTTATTGAGCATATGGACGAGGATACTCGTGCGTTGGCTGAGTGCAGGAGAATTCTCAAAGCCGGGGGTGTTTTGATTGTAACGGTTCCGGCCTTCATGGCGCTATGGAGCCCGTGGGATGAGGCCCTTGGACACCGACGGAGGTACAATATCTCCGGCCTGGCTGGAATGGTCCAGCAAGCCGGACTGACCATACAGAGATTGACCTACATATTTTTTTTCGTTCTGCCGCCTGCGATAATGGTTCGAGGTGTCAAGCGGCTCATTCAGAGAGAGGCCGCAAGTTACTCTTCGGACTTCTTTCCGATTCCGAGTGTCCTGAATCGCTTTCTCATCCACATCGGGCGATTGGAACAATGGATTATCGCTAAATTTAAATGGAATCTCCCCTTTGGATTATCCGTAATCTCAGTCCTGACAAAAGAGTAGCCCCCGTTCTATGGCCCGGAAGGGAACTTATCCCGTTTATCTCTCCTTAATCATTCCAGCGTTCAATGAGGAAACACGCATTGGGAGAAGTTTGGATTGTCTTTTGAGTTTCTTTCGGTCCCAACCGTACTCTTTTGAGGTTGTCATCGTCGACGATGGCAGCCGCGACGGCACCGAATCATTACTTCGTGAGCGCTTTGCTAGCGACCCAGAAGTCCGGATCCATCGGCAGCCTCGGAATCTCGGTAAGGGAAAAGCCGTCCAGCAAGGTATGCTTCTAGGCTCTGGGGAATACCTTTTCTTTTCTGATGCAGATCTTTCCGTTCCAATCGAAATGTTGCCCAGATTTCTCGGCCACCTAGAGAATCATTGCAACGTAGCCATCGGCACACGCCAAAAATCTGGCGCTATGATTGAAATCCACCAACCCCTTTATCGGGAGATTTTAGGCAAGTTTTATACCAGGCTTTCCGCTTGGATCTTGGGCTTGTCGGTGTCTGACTTCACTTGCGGTTTCAAGGGATTTCGAAAAGAAGCTGCTAGAGATCTCTTTTCTAGACAGCGACTTAAAAACTGGAGTTTTGACGCAGAGATACTCTATCTGGCGCATCTCAAAAAATACCACGTCGCAGAGATCCCCGTCACATGGCGTAATGATCGGGCAACTAAGGTCAGGCTTTGGAAAGACATCTTTCCTTCTTTTCTGGGACTATTGAGGATCCGCTTAAACCATTACCTTGGAAGATATAAATGAAAAACTCCCTGTTTCCGGACAAGCGGTTAGCGGATTGGGTCGTACCTGTGGGGCTGTTCCTGGGGGTATTTTTCCTTGTGGGAACGACTATTTCCGATTATGGACTGACCTGGGATGAGCCGTCCTACTTCCATGCTTCAGACCTCCACGTTCGGTGGCTGGCGGATCTCGGGAAAAATCTTTTTAATGGGCAGATCGATAAAAACCTCCAGGATAAGACGCTTACTGCCGCATGGCATTGGGATCCTTACCATATCCCCCACCCTCCTTTTTCTCGCATCCTCTCAGGATTAACAAAGGCCCTTTTTTCACCGGTCATGGACAAGTTTACCGCCTACCGGCTTGCCCCGGCTCTGTTCTTTGCGCTCCTCGTGACCGTCATGTACCTGTGGATGGCTCAACTCTTCACTCGCATAACGGGTCTATTTTCAGCTGTGACGCTGGTATTGATGCCTAATCTTTTCGGTTTTGCCCACTTTGCGGTGACCGACATGCCGCTCACCGTGATGTGGTTCCTTACGGTTTATTGCTTCTGGAAAGGTTTAAAGGACTGGAGGTGGAGTTTGGTCCTAGGTCTTGTGTGGGGGCTCGCCCTCGCTACCAAATTCCCGGCCTTTCTAATACCGATCCCCTTGCTTCTCTGGGCGCATCTGTATCATCGTCACTCTTACCATAACAACGTTTTCGCTATGTCGTTTTTCAGCCCCATTGTCATGATAAGTGTTCAGCCCTATCTGTGGCACAAGACCCTGCCGCGGCTTGTAATGTTTCTCTACGACAGCGTGAGCCGAGGATTTCAACGAGAGACCAACTTTACCATTTTCTTCCTGCACAACACTTATACCTCTAGCACGGTACCGTGGTATTATCCCTTTTTTATGACCGTCGTCACCATCCCGGCAGTGGTCCTGCTATTTTGTTTGGTTGGAGCTGTGGCTATGCCTCGGATAAAACCCCAAGGGGTTGCCATGATCCTGTTTTTTTTGAATGCGATGTTCATACTCGTTATCGGACTTTTCCCCGGTGCTGTGCTCCATGACATCAATCGGTTGCTGCTCCCGGTTCTCCCGTTTCTCGCGGGGCTGGCCGGTTGCGGTTTTTTCGTCCTGGTCAGACTTCTGACCGAGCAATGTCAGACTGTCGCCTATCTCCAGAGGGTGCGACATCTCCCGGAGAAGCTGATCGGGCTCGCCTTTCTCGTAGCTGTCTTCCTGCCAGCCTTGGATCTGCTCACCTACCACCCCTACGAGCTGAGTTATTATAATCGACTCATTGGAGGGATTCGCGGGGCTTACCAACGGGGTCTTGAGGTTACCTATTTTATGGACGCCTTGACCCCCGATTTCCTCCGGTTCCTTAACAAAAACTTACCCCACAACGCAATCATCAATGCCTCTTTCGCCAACGGTATGTTTGACTACTATCAAAAGGAAGGCCTCCTGCGCCCGGATTTCAAATTCACCGGGAACGGCAACTTTGATTACTACGTTTTGGTTAGCCGTCAGAGTGCATTCTCAAAAGGCGAGCGCGCGCGGTTCTATACGGCACACCCCCGGTATGCAGTACGCCTTGCGGGCGTACCCCTCGTGTCCGTGTACAAGGCTAAGGCAAGCGATTAGCGTCCCTTATTCCCTTTTTCCGGATCAGGCAAAGAACAAGCGTGCAAATGACCACCCCACCAAGGGTCACCAGCGATATGATCAGACCCAAGATAAAAGAGCTGGGTTGGTAGCGAAATTCAACAAGATGCTCTCCCGCCGACAATGGGATTCCGCGAAAGAAAAAGTTTGCCCTTAGAATTCTTTCCTCTTTTTCATCCACATAGACCCGCCAACCGGGATAGTACGAATCCGCCAGAACTAGAATCCCTGATCCGTTCAGAGACGCATGGATCGTCACAGACTGATCCTTGTATTCAATAATCTTCGCTTGGCCATTGAAAAGCTTGTTCGCATGGAGCGATACGCGCTGTTCTAAAATAACCTCTCTACGAGGGTTGAATGTGAATCTTGAGAGTCGGTCCATTACTTGTAGAGGATCTTTAATCTCAACAGCCTTCGGGACGACAGTTACCCTGGGAATTGCACGGTTGACGCTATACAGCCAAGAGGGAAGTTCCGGGAAGCGGCGAACAAGGGTGATGTCTCCACGCGGTAACGGTTTCTGGCTAATGAGATACTTCACATTCAAAGCTCCGAGCAGATGGTATAATCTCTCCGCAGGGAGTGTGTTGGCTGCCTGGAGGAACAAGTCGTAAGGTTCCCTGCTTAAGGCATCTATCTCCTGCATGTAATCAAACCCATGGATGGCGCCCGTATTAGGAACAAGAGCAGTAACAACAGAAGAAACTCCACCCGCAAAGGTTTTCTCGTTGAACGTCATAGTGCTGGGATGAAGATTGCCCAGTTGGGAAATATAGAAGAGACGCGACGGCTCCCGGGGCGGAGCAGCAATGATTTTTTTCTTGTCGGATAGGGGGCCGGGATCAAGGAGAAATTGGTAAGGTTGATGGGCTGAGAACAGATCCGTAATTACCAGCCCAACAATGAGAACTTGAAACAGATCGGGCCTAAGTTTTCTCTGATTGTAGAGAAATAAGAGAATTAGGATACCGCATGACAAGGCCGTCTGCCTTTCTAGATTAAAGAGGATTGCGGAGGAATTCCTTAAGGTTGATGGGGAGAGCGCGGGGGACCCCTTCGCCCATCCCATAACGCGAATCAAAAGCTCCTCATCAAAACGGAATACGAGATACAAAAGAGCAAAGATCGCAACGCTTGAGGAAAGAATGAGAAGTGGTGTCTTAGCGGAAGCGTTATCCCGTTCAAGGAACATGCTAAGTCCCTTAAGCGTAATAAACAAAAGAAGGCCATACGTTAAGAAAAAATACTTTTCCGGGAAGCGGGCAAACTGAAACCCAGGGATGGTTCGGAAGAGGAAAGCATATAGCGGGGTAAACCCCCCTAACGCAATAGCCACCGTAATGACTATCAAACCTAAAAGGATCACTTTTTCTCTTCGGGAACCGTAATAAAGCCACAAGCAAATTCCAGAAAGAGAGATCGCCCCCATATAGTAGCTGATAAAGAAGGGGACTCCGCGGAGAAAGAAAAAATGAAGCCCAGCACCGCTCCCTGGGTCCACCTCTCTATCAAGGAAAAAGAGATTGATTAGACTCAATGGATGAAGGGACCAGCCGACGGCTTCCACGAAACGCACTTGACCGTGCCGACGTGATTCCAGCAGAAGTTCCAGAGTTGGTAAGACCTGGACCGCGGCGAGGGCCATCACCAACACGTTGGCCGCAAGGAAAACGAGAACCGTTCTAGAGTAGGTGACCTGACGCTCCACCGTCCTGACGTTGAGCGCATCCAGCAGCACCAGCCCCATGCCCATGGCATAAATCTCAGGAGATCCCGCAAGGAATTGTAACAGTGCCACCAAAGTGAAGGCGAGGAAGCTTTTCAAGGTACCAAAGCGAATCGCTCGTTCCCAGGAGAACAGAAGCCAGGGCAGCCATACGGCAGCCTGAAAGTGATTCAATAGATTCGTCAGGGAAACCAGTGTGCCGCCAAGGGTAAAGAGGGTTGCCCCTATAACGGCCAGATAACGTGGATAATTCCACAATCGGCATAGAGAGTAGCACCCTGTGGCCGCAACGAGGTAGTGAAATAGAAAAGAGGTTCTTACCGCCGTAAAGAAGGGAAGCCCCAAATAGAAAAGATTCGGAAGGTAGAATGTCCCAGACTGAAAATCTGCGAGGAGGGGAAACCCCATTGCGACGTGGCGATCCCAGAGGGGAAGTTCCCCAGCCTTAAAGCTCTCAGCCAGACTGAACCTCATGGGATAAAAGTAAGGACCCAAGTCACGAAAGAACGGGACCTTGCCTGCCCAGAGCATCTCGTGGCCAAACCACAGCACCACGAACAGCGATACAGACAAACCTATACACTCTCTTTGAAGGGTCGAATTTTTAAAACTCACGGAAGGTCTAAGCGAACAAGTTTAGAAGGAAAAGAACCACAGAAGGGGGGGAAGGAAAATCCTCCTTCCCCCCCTTCTGTGGAGAATTAATCGTCAACGATCGCACGGTCGATCATGGGCACGCGCTTCCAGTGATGGCACCGGTACTACTTAGGTACGTCCACACGTTGGTACTACAATTAGCATGTGTTGCCGTAAGTGTGAAAGTGCTTGTGCCCCCGCCAGTGTTCACCGCCACGCTTGCGCTTTTATTGTATCCTTCTATGTCTGAAGAGGTACAAGCCGTGCAGGTCTTATACGCGTTATTCGTCACGAAATATGCCTCCTGGGCCGTGGCTGCATTTCTCAGGTCGGCTTTTACATTAGCCTCGAACCCCCTCTTCCTATAGGCGGCAAACTGTGGGATGGCGATAGCTGCCAAGATACCAATGATAGCGATCACTACCAGAAGTTCAATGAGCGTAAAGCCCCCCTCGGCTTTTAATCTCAATCTGTCCATGGTATACGGTTCCTCCTTTATTATATTAATTTTTGCCGTTTCTTACCCTTCGTACCAATCAACACAGAGTTTTACTCTCCGGCTCACCTCCTGCGATTTTGGTTCCTAGTAGGTTCCTAAAAGGGTTCTTCAACAACTCATATGACAGGTAAAGCAATAATTAGACCATCTTAAATGGACTGGCTTGAAAAGCCTTCCATTTGGGAATCTTTAGGTAGGCTACGGGTTTTGCTTTACAAAACTTTTAAAAACAATGAGTTGCAGTTACTTTTTACGAGATTACCATTTCTTGGAAATGACAAAAAAAGGCAATTTAAAGACTAATAACAAAACAGTTAATATTAAACTATAACATAGAGTGTTATTCGGCTTGATCCTCCCCACCGCTAGTATGGTTCTTTGAGTTCAGCATCCCGTATTTCTCCAGTCTGTGTCTCAAAGATCGATAGTTGATCCCCAAAATCTCAGCAGCTCGCTTCTGAACACCCTTAGCCCTTTTCAAGGCCCCTAATAATATACACTTCTCGTGAGTCGCCAACTCCTCATCCAGAGACAGGCCCTTGTTGAAAAAGTTATCCGCTCCACCGGGGGCTGTCTTTTCAAAAAGCTCAAATTCTTCCGATATAGGAACACCTTTAATGTGAGCGGGGAGATCCTCCTCAGTAATGATGTTGCTACCCGTGACGGCCACCGCATGCTCAATCATATTTTCCAATTCCCGGATATTTCCCGGATAGGGATAGTTCATCAGATACATCAAAGCCTCGCTGGAGATCTCCTCGACCTTCTTGTTGAGAGCCTGGCTAAACTTCCGGATAAAATAATCCGCCAAGCCCGGAATATCCTCCCTTCGGTTACGCAAGGGGGGCATGACCATTTGAAGGACATTCAGACGGTAAAACAAGTCTTCCCGGAAGGCCTTTTTCTCCACTTCTTTGCGGAGATCCTTGTTGGAGGCGGAGATCACTCTCACATTCACCTTGACCTGCTTGCTACCCCCCACCGGTGTAAACGTCTTTTCTTGCAAGACCCTTAGAAGTTTTACCTGAAGGTGTAACGGAAGCTCTCCCACCTCATCTAAAAAGATGCTACCTCCGTCTGCTTGCTTGAATACCCCCTCATGATCCGAAACGGCCCCTGTAAATGCACCGCGGACGTGTCCGAATAGCTCACTTTCCATGAGATGTTCCGGGATCGCCCCGCAGTTTACGGCCACAAAGGGACGATCGCAACGTGGTCCGTTACCATGAATAGCCCGAGCCACCAGCTCTTTTCCCGTCCCGCTCTCACCTGTAATCAAGACTGTCGTATCGGTAGCGGCTACTTTCTGAACAAGACCGTAGATCTTTTCCACCCCACCCCCTCGCCCGATGACCCCTTCGAACTGAAACGTCTGCTTGGCCCCGTTACTCTGATCATCGTCCAATTCCCGTGCCCTTGCCTTGCGTAATTCCTCCTCAAACCGGATCTTATCCTCCATCTCCCTCAACCTTGTGATATCCTCCAGGATGGCGACGAAACCGATCCTTCGCTGAGCCTGATCGCTCAGCGGGGCCAGGGTTAAGCGCAATTGTTTATTACCTCTCCCCTGGGGGTCAGCATAGGCAAACTCATTGGGACCCGTCGTGCTTTGTTGCTGGACCCCATCAAAACTGTAAGAGAAGTTGGGAAAAAGTTCCGTCAATTTTTTTCCGAGGACAGCCCTTTCCCGCAGAGAGAGCAAGGTTTGGGCCTGCCTGTTAAAATAGTTGATCTCACCCTTGAGGCCGGTGATGGCTACACCGCCACCTATGCCTTCAACAAGGGCCTCTTTAAGAGCCTCAAGATCGCGATAAGCTCGTTGTTTCTCCTTTAAAAGTTGCTCTGCCTCATAAAGTCTCTTGGCAAGAAATCCACCTAAAAAACCAATAATAAAAAACGTGGGGATGTTAAGCGTAAGACCCAGGACAAGAGGCTCGAACGTGGACACTGCCGGCCGTGGAAATTGGACGTGACTCCAGAGAAGAAGCCCGCCATAACAGACGCCAGAGACGCCTGCGGTGAGAAAGGCACCGCGATAGAATAACAGGATAGCGCTATTCATGATGGCAAGGTTATAGAGAAATGGGAAGGGGCTCTCGACATCGCCTGTGATAAAAACTATGCCCGTAACCAAAAGGACGTCGAAATCGATCTGGAGATGGGCAAACCAACGGAGAGTTTTCACACGAGAAAGGCTCAGCGCAGAGCCCAGCGAGAAAATATAGGCGGCAAGGAGGGGAATCTGAAGTGCGTGGAAAAGCGCAGGGTTTTCTCCCTCTTTGAGAAAATGAAAGAGGGCAACTGCGCCCAGAAAAAAGGAGAGTATAACTACCCTCAGCAAGAGTAGCCACTTGATCCTTTGGGACAACTCTCTATTTTCTTCGTTCAAAGTCCGATGTTCGAAGTTCAACGTCGAGCAGGGTGCGGCTCACGCCAACCTTTTTATGAGATCACTGAGCCTAGTTGGAATATCGGCAGGTACATCGAAATCACTAACCCGCCGAGGATGACACCGAGGACCACCATGATCATCGGCTCCATGAGAGCAGTTAAATTGGCTACGGAGTTATCCACCTCTTCTTCATAAAAATCCGCCACCTTTTTGAGCATAGCATCCAGGGCCCCGGTGTTTTCTCCAATAGCTACCATCTGGCAGACCATGGGAGGGAAGAGTTTACTCTGTGCTAGCGGCTCCGCGATCGTCTGTCCTCTGCTGATGCTGACACGGGCATCCATGACGGCCTTTTCAATAACCTTGTTTCCAGCGGTCTTGCCGGTAATGGCCAGGCCATCTAAAATAGGAACCCCGGAGCTGAGAAGAATCGACATGTTTTGCGAAAAACGTGCCACCGCCACTTTGCGGAGCAGATCTCCCATGACCGGAAGCCTGAGAAAAAGACCGTCGATCGCCATTCTTCCCTGATCCGTTTTATAGTAAATCCGAAGCGCGATGATGACGATACCAATGGCCCCTACTAGGTAGAAGAAATAGGCCCGAAACCAGTTGCTGATGTTGATCGTAAACTGAGTAGGGGCCGGCAGAGCATGGCCCATGCTGCCATAAAGGTCGGCAAAGACGGGAATAACATAGATCAGTAGGATAGCAACCACAATCACTGCCACTCCGATGATCGTAGCAGGGTAGATCATGGCTCCCTTCACTTTCTTTTTCAGCTTTGCTGCCTTCTCGATGAAGAGCGAAATACGATTAAGAATCGTGTTCAAGACGCCGCCAATTTCCCCGGCCGCTACCATGTTGACATAGAGATCGTCGAAAATTTTTGGATGTTTGCTCAAGGCGTCGGCCAGTGTTGATCCACCGGCCACATCCTGTTTGATCATACTAACAGTCTGTTTGAAGGCCTTATTCTCTGTCTGCTGGACTAATATATCAAGGCTTTGAACGATTGGAAGCCCCGCATCGATCATGGTCCCGAACAGGCGGGTGAAGACGATTACATCCCGAGACTTCACCTTTGGCCCAAACCCAGGGATGGTAATTTCTTTATCTAGCCCCTTCCCTTTCTCCCGAACCCGAGTGGGAATAGGCCGAATCCTCTGGCCCCGGAGCCAGCTAAAAATCTCCCTCTGACTTGGGGCTTCCCTCTCGCCTTTGAGGACCTTTCCCTGGGCGGTTCTTCCTTCCCATACAAAGACCGGCATTACTGTCTCCCTTCGGCACCGGTAAGCCGGATCGCCGGAGCGTACCTCACCCCACTCCTGCGTCCCCGAAACCCAGGCATCAAATAGCCCCCGAAAACACCGATCCAAACCCCTTGTCGGAGTCGGTTGTACGCACGGTCTCTTCGATGGTCGTGAGCCCCTGGCGGACTTTTTGAATAGCGCTCATTCTAAGCGTGCTCATGCCCAGCTTGACCGCCTCTCGCTTTAGATCCTCAGCCGAGGAGCCTCTTAAAATCATCTCTTTTAGCGTCTCACGCATGACTAGGATCTCATAGATGGCAATGCGCCCCTTGTACCCCGTGTGATTACATTTAGGACAGCCTTCGCCGTGAAACACGGGAAACTCTGGAACGAGTTCTGTGGGATCGACACCGATGTTGAGGAGCGCATCGGAGCTGATTTCTGCCGGCACTTTACAATCGGTACAGATCTTGCGCACCAATCTCTGGGCAGCAACCAGATTAATTGACGAGGTAAGCAGAAAGGGCTCCAACCCCATATTGATCAAACGCCCGACGGTAGAGGGGGCATCATTGGTATGGAGAGTACTAAGAACTAGATGGCCGGTAAGGGCAGCTTTGACAGCGATTTGAGCCGTTTCCAAATCTCGGATCTCTCCCACCATGATAATGTCGGGGTCTTGACGGAGGAAGGATCGTAAAGAAGCCGCAAAGCTAAGCCCGATCTCTTCCCTGACCTGTACCTGGTTAATCCCCATGAGGTTATATTCCACCGGATCCTCAGCGGTAGAGATGTTGACATCCGGCTGGTTGAGTTCTGCAAGGGCTGAGTACAAGGTGGTAGATTTACCGCTTCCGGTAGGGCCTGTGATGAGAATCATCCCGTAGGGTTTATGGATCGCCCCATGAAAATCCTCCAGGTTTTGAGTATCGAATCCGAGCTTTGCCATATCGAGTTGAAGATTAGACTTGTCCAGGAGACGCATAACGATTTTCTCCCCGAAGAGCGTGGGTAAGACCGAAACCCGAATATCCAGCTCCTGCCCGGGTCCCCGTTTGAGCTTGATCCGCCCGTCTTGGGTTCGTCTCCTCTCCGCAATGTCGAGATTGGCCATGACCTTAAGACGGGAGACTAAGGCGTTCTTCAGTTTAGGGGGTGGGGTCATGATCTCTTGCAATACCCCATCAATCCGGAATCGAACACGAAAGATTTTCTCATAGGGTTCCACATGGATATCGCTTGCCCCGCGCTTCGCGGCATCAGCCAAAACCGCGTTGACTAAGGTCACCACCGGGGCATCCATGGTGGCTTGTTGGAGCTGTTCGAGGTTAATCTCTTCCTCTTCCCGGATAACTTCCAACTCGTCGTCACTTAACTTCTTGAGAACTTCGTCGTAACTGACACTGCCGAAGCGTTTTTCCAGAACCTGTTTGATGGCTGAACCGGAAGCCAACACAAGCCGCACGTCGTAGCCGGTGATGAACTTGATTTCATTGATTGCCATCAGGTCAGTTGGATCAGTCAAGGCTACGGTCAGGGTGGAACCCCGAAGGCGGAGAGGAATGATCTGATGTTTCTGGATAAATTGAGGTGGGACCAGATTGAAAACTGAATCTTCGATCTCGGAGTTTTCCAGCTCGACCTTTTCGATACCAAATTGCTTGGCGAGAAATTCGGCGAGCTGATCTTCGGTCGTAAGCCCTAGTTGAACTAGTTCCTGGACAAGGTTGGAGCCGTTTTTTTTCTCTTTTTCAAGGGCGGTTGTAAGTTGCTCACGGGTGACAACTCCTCCCCGGACTAAAAGCTCAGCAATACGAGGTTCCATAAAAAAACCGATAGGAAATAGTTGAATTATCTTAAAAATTGGCCCTGCTGTCAACTTTAAAACAGCGCTATAGGCTATAAAAAGGCTAGCGGCGCGCCATTACACCGTTTTCCAGGCAGGAAAAGAACACATGAGGCACCTAGAATTGTTTACGCAGAGCGGCCTGGGCTGCCGCAAGCTTGGCAATGGGGACGCGATAGGGAGAGCAGCTCACGTAATCCAGCTTGACTTTGTGGCAGAAAGCAACCGATCTGGGGTCGCCGGCGTGTTCACCACAGATACCCATCTCAAGATTTTTCCGAACTTTTCGTCCCTTCTCGACTCCGATCTGCATCAACGCGCCGACCCCGTCCCGGTCGATACTGACGAAGGGATCCTCCGGCAGTAGGCCGCCGGCAACGTAGCCCGGGAGAAACTTGCCCGCATCATCCCGGGAGAGACCCAAACAGGTTTGCGTCAGATCATTGGTTCCAAAAGAGAAAAATTCTGCTTCGCGGGCAATCTCATCGGCCAAGAGGCAGGCTCGCGGTAGCTCAATCATGGTCCCAATCATATAGCGAACCCTCACACCATAAGTCCTCATGGTTTCCTGGGCGACCCGTTCCACAATTTCACGTTGCACATGAAGCTCCTGGCGCGACCCGACCAAAGGGATCATGACCTCAGGGTAGGGATTTTTTCCCTCCTTACGGAGTTCGCAGGCCGCCTCGAAGATCGCCTGGGCCTGCATCTCGGTTATTTCAGGAAAGGAAATACCCAAACGACAGCCGCGGTGCCCCAGCATAGGGTTGAATTCCCGCAGGACCGCCACTTTATTTCTTACGGTTTCAACCGGCACCTCCATAACCTGTGCAAGTTCCAGGATCTGCTCTTCGGTCTTAGGGAGAAATTCATGCAGCGGAGGGTCCAAGGTACGGATGGTAACAGGCAGCTTCCCCATAATCTCAAGGATACCTTTAAAGTCCTTCTTCTGGAGGGGGAGCAGTTTGGCTAAGGCTCGGCGGCGACCTGATTCGTTCTTTGCTAAAATCATCTCCCGAACCGGCAAGATCCGGTCTTCTTCAAAAAACATGTGTTCTGTCCGGCAAAGGCCGATCCCTTCAGTGCCGAAGGCCAAAGCTACCTTGGCCTGTTCCGGTTGGTCTGAATTGGTCCGGACTCCGAGCTTACGCACTCGATCCGCCCATTTCATAAGCTTTGCGAATTGCTGGTATACTTGTGAGTCTTTGGCTTCCAAAGTCCCCCCAACCAGCACCTGGAGAACTTCCGAGGGACGGGTCTGAAGCTCACCCTGGATCACCTCCCCGGTGGTTCCGTCTACAGAGATCCAATCTCCCTCTTTTAAAAGGGTCTCACCGACCCGCATCTCTCGCCGAATATAATCAATGTTGAGCGCTTCACAACCGGCCACGCAAACTTTGCCCATCTGCCGTGCAACAAGGGCTGCGTGAGAGGTCATTCCGCCCCGTGCGGTTAGGATTCCTTGAGATGCCTCCATACCACGTATGTCATCGGGGCTGGTCTCGGTGCGGCAGAGAATGACGCGTTCTCCGCGATTTTTCCACTCTTCGGCACCCGCCGCGTGAAAGACGATGCGACCTGTCGCTGCCCCCGGTCCGGCAGGCAGTCCTTTCGCCAGGATGTGCCCCTCTTTTGCGGCTCGCTCCTTGTCCGTTTCATCAAAAATAGGCTGCAAAAGATGGGTGAGCTGATCCGGCTCAATCCGGCTAAGGGCAGCTTTCTTCGAAATGATCCCTTCTCCAACAAGATCCACCGCAATTCGGACGGCGGCAAACCCGGTTCGCTTCGCGGTCCTGGTCTGAAGCATCCAGAGCTTAGCATTTTCAATGGTAAACTCGATGTCCTGCACGTCCCTATAGTGTTTCTCCAGGATTTTCGCTACCCTCTGCAACGTGCCATAAGGCTTCGGCATGACATCTCGCAATTCCAGTATAGGCCGTGGCGTACGGATTCCCGCGACCACATCCTCCCCCTGGGCGTTGACCAGAAACTCGCCATAAAAGCGTTTTTCACCTGTGGCAGGGTTGCGCGTGAAGGCTACGCCGGTCGCACAGTTATTCCCCATATTCCCAAATACCATGGTCTGCACGCTGACCGCAGTTCCCCAGGTATGCGGGATGCGGTATAGGTCGCGATAAGCGATAGCGCGGTCATTGTCCCAGGAACCGAAAACGGCGCCAATGGCGCCCCAGAGCTGTTCATAAGGATCTTCGGGAAAATCCTTGCCCAGTTTTGTCTTGATCTCCGCTTTGAAGGCAGCCACAACCTCCTTGAGATCCTCAGCGCTGAGATCGGTGTCAAAACGGACTCCCCGTGCTTCTTTCATACCTTCCAAGATAAGCTCAAACGGATCGCGTTCCTGTTTATCCTTCGGCTTGAGTCCTAACACAACATCACCGTACATCTGAACGAAGCGGCGGTAGGAGTCGTAAGCGAAACGCGCGTTTTTTGTACCGGTAATCAGGCCCTGAACGGTTTGATTGTTCAGACCGAGGTTTAGAACCGTATCCATCATCCCCGGCATGGATTCCCGCGCCCCGGATCGGACCGATACCAGTAAAGGCCTTTCCGGGTCACCAAATTTTCTTCCCATGACCTTTTCGACTCTGCTGAGTGCGACGAGTATCTCGCGGTTGAGCCCCCTTGGAAACCGACGACGGTGCGCATAATAATAGCTGCAAACATCGGTAGTAATAGTGAACCCAGGGGGAACAGGAGCCCCAATCCGCGTCATTTCGTGAAGACCGGCACCCTTGCCTCCGAGGAGCTCTCGCATAGCCGCTTTGCCTTCAGCCTTGCCTCCACCGAAAGAGAAAACATATTTCTTTTGCTTCACCATTTGCCACTCCTAGCCAAACTCTTCGATACGACTTTTGATGTGCATTTTCAAGAAAAGAAAGAGCAAAAAGATCACGCGAGAGAGAACGTGTCTATAAAACGGGCTGATTTTAATTCCTTATCCACTTGAAATTGAATGAATCGGAGCAGCACGGCCTGGCCTTCTTTCAGCACGCTAGGTGTAGGAGCAGCGTGGTGTGAAAATACAGGGTTTGCCTTCTGAAGGTTTGATAAGGCATCAACCGCAGCAAGAGATAGGGGCATGGTTGCTTTTCTGAACGCAGAACACGAACCACATAGGATCCCCCCATCGCGTGGACTAAAACACCACTCTACCTGAGACTCGACTCTCCAATTCTTTGCACAGCGGCGACAGTGTTCCAACATCGGTTCGTAACCCGCTAACTTGAGCAACTTCAGTTCAAAATAAGTGAGGAAAGGGAGAGATGGTCCCTCCGCCTCTACCAAGCTCAGCGCTTGCTTTAGATGCTCGAATATTAACCGATTCTCTTCCCGCTCGCTGCTAAGCGCCTCTGTGATCTCTACGATATAGGAGGCATGAGCGACCTTTTCCAGACTCGTGCTCAAATCGTTAAAGGCCTGAACCAGGTTACAGGCATGCACAAAGGCCAAGGACCCATGCAGGGAATTATAAAAGTATAGATTGACCAGAGAGAACGGTTCCAGCGAGTTGACAAACCTTTTCCGCGAACGCTTGGCCCCTTTGGCAATACCGGTTACTTTACCGTAATCCTGAGTAAAAAATGAAACGATTTTGTCGGACTCGCCGAAGGGCCTAGAGCGCAGCACAATTGCCGGGGTCACACAGGAAGAACGCACGGTTTGGGGAATATCCTTTTGAAGAATTATTAGCACTTTCCGAAAAAACACGCAACCTCATGAAAATCAATGAGTTTCAACGCAGAGAACCTTGACAACCAACGGGACGATGCTTAAAATTTCACGGCTATTGTCAAGAAGCAGGAAAAAAATAAAAACATGGATGAGATGGCCAAAAAGGGGGGCGGGGAAATAACTCAAGAAGAGGAAATAACTGAAGAAGTGGATAGGGAATCTCTTGCGCAGGAAGCTAAAGAAAGCCACTCCCCGCCGGAATTGGAGGAACTCTGTCGGCAACTAGAGACGAAAGAATCGGAAGCGAAGGAATTGCATGATCGTTTGCTTCGACAGGTGGCTGAGCTGGAGAACTTTAAAAAACGGATGGTGCGGGAAAAAGGGGAAGCGGTTCGGTACGCCAACGAAGGGCTTGTCAGGGGTCTTCTCCCTATCCTAGATAACCTCGAGCGGGCAATTGAGCATGCGCCGGGGGGTGGCAACGGAGAATCGCTTCTCGAAGGGATAGAAATGGTCCTCAAAGGATTTCTCGAAGTTTTAAATAAACACGGGGTCACACAGGTTTCGGCGAAGGGAGAGAAATTCAATCCTGAGAAACATGAGGCCATTGCTCAAGTGGAAAGTGGTGAACTGGAGCCCAATACGGTAGTGGAGGAACATCACAAAGGATACTATCTTTTTGACCGCCTTATCCGTCCCTCGATGGTCAGCGTCACTAAGCCTCCTGAAACAAAAGAAAAAAAAGAGACAGACGTGGAGGTTGAAAAAGCCGAAACTGATGATTAAATACATTGAGTTTTGTTTACCAATGCGACTACAAATGAAAACCGGAAACCGACAATGAGGAGAATAAGCGATGGCAAAAGTTATTGGGATTGATCTGGGGACAACTAACTCCTGTGTAGCAATCATGGAAGGGGGGGATCCGAATGTTATTGCGAATGCCGAAGGAACCCGGACGACGCCTTCTGTAGTTGCTTTTTCCGAGAGCGGGGAGCGATTGGTTGGACAAATCGCGAGGAGACAGGCAATCACCAACCCGGAAAATACTATATTTGCCGTCAAGCGACTCATCGGACGGCGTTACGAAGATGCGATGGTCCAGAAGGCCGTGAAGATCCTCCCGTATAAAATCAACCACGCGGATAATGGAGATGCCTGGGTAGAGGCCAGGGCAAAACGATACAGTCCGGCAGAAATATCCGCCTTCATTCTCCAGAAGATGAAGCAGACAGCGGATGATTATCTGGGAGAAAAAGTCAACGAAGCCGTCATTACGGTTCCCGCCTATTTTAATGACAGCCAAAGGCAAGCCACCAAGGATGCAGGGCGGATTGCAGGGCTGAACGTGCTACGCATCATCAATGAGCCTACAGCCGCATCCCTCGCCTATGGTTTGGACAAAAAAAAGGATGAAAAAATTGCTGTTTTTGACCTAGGGGGCGGGACCTTTGACATCTCTATTTTGGAATTGGGAGATGGTGTTTTCGAGGTCAAGGCAACTAACGGTGACACGTTCTTAGGGGGGGAAGATTTTGACCAGAGGCTCATGGATTATCTCGCTGATGAGTTCAAGAAGGACCAAGGTATTGACTTGCGCAAGGATCGGATGGCCCTGCAACGTTTGAAGGAAGCTGCCGAGAAGGCCAAATGTGAACTCTCCACCTCCATGGAAACGGACATCAATCTTCCTTTTGTCACTGCTGATCAGAATGGACCGAAGCATCTCAACATGAAACTGACCCGTTCCAAACTGGAGGTTCTCTGCTCCGACCTGATCGAAAGGACTGAACGGCCCTGCCGGCAAGCCCTTAAAGACGCAGAGATAAGCCCTAGTGATATCAATGAGGTCATTCTGGTAGGAGGGATGACACGGATGCCTGCGGTTCAAGAAAGGGTGAAGAAGCTCTTTGGGAAAGATCCCCACAAGGGAGTTAACCCGGACGAGGTCGTAGCTGTAGGAGCAGCGATTCAAGGGGCCGTGCTCACGGGGGACGTAAAAGACGTTCTCCTCCTTGATGTGACTCCTTTATCTCTTGGGATCGAGACCCTCGGAGGTGTTTCCACCAAGCTGATCGAGCGTAATACTACAATCCCTACTCGTAAGAGTCAGACCTTCTCGACCGCACAAGATAGTCAGACAGCTGTCTCCATTCGGGTCTTTCAAGGGGAAAGAGAAATGGCCGCAGACAATAAATTGCTGGGCCAGTTTGACCTTATAGGGATCCCCCCGGCACCCAGAGGAATACCGCAGATTGAAGTGACCTTCGATATTGACGCGAATGGGATCGTACATGTTTCGGCAAAGGACCTGGGAACCGGGAAAGAGCAATCGATCAAGATCACCGCGTCGAGCGGCCTTAGTGAGGAAGAAATCAAGCAGATGGTTAGAGAAGCAGAGGTACATGCCTCTGATGACAAACAACGGAAAGAAACGGTGGAGGCACGCAACCAACTGGACTCCCTCATCTATTCCACTGAGAAATCCCTTAAAGACTACACCGGTGAATTGGAGCCCGGGGTCAAGGAAAATATTGAGGGAGCCGTAGAAAAAGCTAAAAAGGCCATGGCCGGCCAGGATCTTCAAGAAATTCGCTCTGCGACAGAAGAGTTAACGAGCTCCTCCCATAAGCTCGCAGAAGCAATGTATGCCAAAGCTTCTCAACAACAGGCCTCCACGGAACAACCATCGTCATCGGATCAGCAGGAGCAGAAAACCGGTGATGAGGATAAGAAAAAAGAGGATGTGGTTGACGCGGATTTTGAGGAGGTCAAAGATTAGAACGGTGACGCAGAACGTTACCTTTCTTTGATGAGAGAAGGCCCCTGCTTCCGCACGTTATAAGGAGAGGGGCTTTCTTGTTATATAGGATAAGATACGGGCAAGGGGTTTGCGCTTGAACGGAAAACGGGACTATTACCAAACGCTGGGTATCGATCGAAACGCCAGTGCAGAGACAATTAAAAAGGCTTACCGTAAGCTCGCGTTGAAGTATCACCCTGACCGGAATCCAGGGGATAAGCAGGCAGAGGAAAAGTTTAAAGAGGTATCAGAGGCCTACCAAGTCATTACGGATCCGGAAAAGAGAGCCCGATACGACCAGTTTGGACATGCCGCCTTCGGAGAGGGCGGCCCTTTCCGCGGCGGGTTTGATTTTACATCCGGCTTTGAGGACATATTTGGAGATATCTTTGGAGAATTTTTCGGGCAAGGTACAACCGGGCGGCGTTCTCGGACCCGGGGAGAAGATCTTCGCTATAATCTAGAACTCAGTTTCGAAGATGCCGTTTTCGGAACGGAGAAGAAAATCAAGATTCCTCGGCAGGGGCCTTGCGAGATCTGCCACGGTAGCGGATCAAAACCCGGATCTGCAGCTCGT
Organism: Binatia bacterium; assembly: GCA_046757725.1. Lineage (GTDB taxonomy): Bacteria > Desulfobacterota > Binatia > UBA9968 > UBA9968 > JBHHYU01. The sequence continues at coordinate 50,522 of JBHHYU010000002.1, read as the reverse complement.
ACCTGCCCCACGTGTCGCGGAAAAGGCCAGGTTAATTTCCAACAAGGCTTCTTCATGGTTTCCCGGACTTGCAATCAATGCCGGGGCCAAGGACAACTTATTAGTGATCCTTGTAAGTCATGTAGCGGGGCTGGTCGCACTCGGAAACTCCACACACTGAACGTGAGGGTTCCACCGGGGATAGACGGTGGTTCTCGCCTTAAACTGAGGGGAGAGGGAGAGAACGGCGCGTCAGGCGGCCCAGCCGGGGATCTCTATGTGGTCATTCAGGTGAAACCTCATCCTCTCTTTATACGGGATGGCGTAGACATTATTTGTGACGTTCCAATCAGCTTCGTTCAGGCAACTTTGGGATCAGAAATCGATGTCCCTACCCTTCAGGGAAAAGTAAAGATGAAGATCCCTCCCGGAACGCAGTCGGGAAGAATCCTTCGTTTAAGAGGGAAGGGGGTCAGAGATGTCCAGGGGTACCATTACGGAGACCAACTTGTGAGGGTGGTGCTGGAAACACCGACCCATCTCACACACAAGCAGAAGGAGCTTTTGAAAGAGTTCGCAGCCCTCGGGAGCAACGAGGTTCATCCCCGTTCGAAGGGTTTCTTTGACAAAGTCAAAGAGATGTTTGGGTAACTGGCCTCCGGCGAATCATCCAGGCCTCGTTTACTCCGTCTGCTTTTCCGCTTTTGTTTTTCCGTAAGGGTTCTAATTTAGCGGGAGTCCCCATTGTAAGGGTGGCGGTAAGAGCAAGGTCCAGGGTCTTCCGCAGCCTGGCAGATCCTGGACAAACAAAGCTTGGAACAGTAGGCCTTTGTATCTAAGGGTATGAAAATCCATGGACCGAAAAGAATTTTATTGACGGTGGCCACCAGTATGCTAACGTTAAACAACCCGTTGAAAATGGCCTTCTTACCAGGGGTTTATTGTAAAGCGGGCAGTGCTTCAAGCCGTTATGGCCGTTATGATCAGCGTGTTCGACTATCTGGCTCCAATGTACGGCCTAGTAGCCCTCTGTTCGCCGGGTTCTCTTGCGCTTTGGGTTTATCCTACCTTGGACCTTTGGACTGATCCGGACCACGAACTTTTCAATAGCTTTTAAAAAGAAGGACTGGAATTCTATGAGCGGTACAGAGTGGAACGTTGAGGGTCAGGAGGATAAAGGAACTCAGGTTGAGATTCCTGATGTGCTTCCTTTGCTACCTATCCGCGACATCGTTATTTACCCCTATATGATGCTTCCGCTTTTCGTGGGCAGGGATATGTCCATACGGGCTGTGGAGGAGGCTCTTTCTCGGGATCGCCTGATCTTCTTGGCAGCACAAAAGAACTCAGCTGAGGATAATCCTTCCCCGGAGGGTATTCATTCGGTGGGGACGGTAGCTTCTATTATGCGCATGCTCAAGCTCGCGGATGGCCGAGTGAAGATCCTCGTACAGGGATTGTCTAAAGCCAAGGTAGATAGTTTTGTCCGGGATCGTCCCTTTTTCGAGGTCAAAATCCTCAAGGCTATGGAGTCGACTCTCCAGGAGGCATCCATCGAGGTCGAGGCCTTGATGCGGAACGTCAAGGAGAAAATCGAGCAGATCCTGAACCTCAAGAGCCTTCCCCCGGAGATCGCGATGGTGACGGACAACATTAGTGACCCCGGAGTACTAGCCGACCTCGTTGCCTCCAATCTGCGGCTCAAGATTGAGGAGAGCCAAACCGTCCTGGAGATATTCGATTCAGTGGCTCGGTTAAAAAAGGTCAATGACCTCCTCAGCCACGAGCTGGAGCTATCGACCATGCAGGCCCGCATCCAGAATCAAGCCAAGGATGAAATGAGCAAGACTCAACGGGATTATTTCTTGCGAGAACAGCTCAAACAAATACAGCAAGAGTTGGGTGAGGCGGATGAGCGCACCGAGGAGATCAACGAACTAAAGAATCGGATTGAAAAGGCCAAGATGCCCACGGAGGTGAAACGGGAGGCCAAAAAGCAATTAAAAAGACTAGAGCAGATGCATCCTGAGTTTTCTGAGGCATCCCTGGTCCGGACTTATCTCGACTGGCTGGTGGACCTACCTTGGAGCAAGATAACGAAGGACAATCTAGATATCCAAAAGGCAAAAGAAGTCCTCGACGAGGATCACTACAACTTGGAAAAGGTCAAGGAGAGAATCCTTGAATACCTGGCCGTCAATAAGCTCAGGCGAAAGATCAAGGGACCGATCCTGTGCTTCGTCGGGCCACCAGGAGTTGGCAAGACCTCTCTGGGGCGGTCGATTGCCCGTGCACTAGGAAGAAGTTTTGTCAGGATCTCCCTGGGAGGGCTCCGAGATGAGGCGGAGATCCGTGGGCACAGAAGGACCTATGTTGGAGCCATGCCGGGCAGGATTATTCAAGGGATCAAACAGGCCGGTTCCAAAAACCCTGTCTTTATGCTGGATGAGATCGATAAAGTGGGAACGGACTTTCGTGGGGATCCTTCGGCCGCACTGTTGGAGGTCCTAGACCCGGAGCAAAACCACGCCTTTAGTGATCACTACCTCAATCTGCCGTTCGACCTTTCCAACACCCTCTTTATCTGTACGGCCAATTTGTTGGATCCGGTCCCCCCGGCACTGGCGGACCGCATGGAAGTCATTCAGCTTTCCGGGTATACGAATGAAGAGAAGCTGGAAATTTCCCGTAGGTTTCTCGTCCCCAAACAGCTGGAGGACAACGGGGTCTCTATCAAAACTTTAGAGATTTCTGATGATGCGCTGCTACGCGTTACGGCACAGTACACCAAGGAGGCTGGCCTCAGAAATTTAGAAAGAGAGATTGCTTCCATCTGTCGAAAGGTAGCACGTAAACTAGCCGAAGGAAAAAAAGAACTCACTCATGTCACCCGTGGAAACCTTCATCTATTCTTAGGACCTCCTAAGTTCCTTCCTGGAACAGAACAAGACCAGCTTGAGGCTGGTGTTGCAACCGGTCTGGCCTGGACGAGCGCCGGTGGAGAGCTTCTCTATGTTGAGGTGTCCCTTGCCAAGGGTCGAGGAAATCTTACCCTGACCGGGCAGTTGGGAGACGTAATGAAGGAATCTGCCCAGGCAGCTGTGAGCTATGCCCGCTCCCACGCAAAAAGCCTAAGCATTCAAGAGGATTTCTACCAGAAACTAGACATCCACATCCATGTGCCGGCGGGAGCCATTCCGAAGGACGGTCCTTCAGCCGGAATCACTATGGCTGCAGCCCTAATTTCTGCCCTTACTAGGCGGCCAGTAAGTCGTGATGTCGCCATGACCGGAGAGATTACCTTGCAGGGCAGAGTCCTCCCGATAGGCGGTCTGAAGGAAAAATGCCTTGCGGCTTTTCGAGCCGGGATTAGAACGATTATCATCCCCGACAAGAACGTAAAGGATCTCGACGAGCTCCCTAAACACCTCCGACGAAAGCTCAGCTTAGTCTCAGTCAAAAATATGTCTGATGTCCTCAAGGTAGCTCTCCTAGATAAAAAACACAGGAAGAGCGCCACCGACGCCATGATTTCAAGCAAAACATCAAAACTTGCCAAAAGGAAACGGCAAGAAAAACCAACGGATAGACCGCGAAGGGAGTCGACCGTTTCCTTTTGGGGCTAGACCCTCATGCCGGTTAACACCCCAGAGACAAAAACGCCCCGGTCAAAGCGAGGAACATGACGCGGCGTAGTGTCTGTGCCTATTAGGTAGAGTAACCGGGAACGGGGCAAGAGACGATCAACAACGTTGCGTGAGTTGATTGGGACTAGCACTCGATGAGACTGCGCCAGCTAGGCGAGTTTGGGCTAATTGAGAAAATTCGTAAGGCGACCCCAAAGGGACATGGGGTGCGCTTGGGAATCGGCGACGATGCGGCGTGGGTAACATTCAGAAAACAGTCCCTCCTCATCACCTCAGACCTCCTTATTGAAGGCATCCATTTCAATCTCAGGTGGACTTCTTTTTACGATCTCGGCCATAAGGCCCTAGCTGTAAACTTAAGCGATCTAGCTGCCATGGGTGGGAGTCCGGCCTACTTGACCCTTTCTCTGGGAGTCCCTGTTGACTTCAGCGCCAAGGAAATGGGAGAATTTTACCGTGGAATCGGCGACCTCGCCTCTGAGAGCGGCGTGGCCTTAGTGGGCGGGGATACTAGCGCCTCGAAGCGCTTTTTTATCAGCGCTGCTTTGATTGGATACGCTCCCTATAAACCAATCACTCGTGGCGGTGGCAAGGTCGGCGACGATCTCTACGTGACTGGAACTTTGGGTGATGCTGCTCTGGGATTGGCACTCCTCAGGAAGAAAAGGGGACGAGTTCAAGGTCAGACGGAAAGCTATCTTGTTTCCCGGCATTGTTCTCCAACTGCTCGTTTGAAGGCGGGAGCAATTCTAGCTAAAGAAAAACTGGCTAGGGCCATGATTGACATCAGCGATGGGCTACTCCAAGATCTAGGCCATCTCTGCAAAGCGAGCGGAATCGGTGCGGTCGTGTGGCAGGATACGTTGCCGCTTTCCCGTGCATTTCGGTCTGTTTCCGGACGAAGAGGTCCACTTTACTCCCTTACGGGAGGAGAGGATTACGAACTCCTTTTTTGTTTACGCGGCCGGGATCGAGGGCGCCTGCAAGAGATTAAGCAGCGATTGGATGTGCCGATCACCTGGATCGGGATGTGCGTTACTTCCAACGAAGGGATAAGGGCCGTCAATGGCAAAGGAGACCCTTTGCCCATTCGCGTGATGGGTCACGACCACTTCAAAAACAAACTCTGATCCTTAATTCTCGATACTGTCTCACTCGCTTATTTATGATTGAGTTTATAGATCCCGTGCTCGGTAGCCCCTTGGAAGGTTTAGGAGGATCCAGTTGGACGCAGAACTGCTGGTACAGCTTTTAGAAGGAGTTCGAAAGGGAAAAGTAACGGTGGATCAGGCGCGAGACCGGCTGCGCCACCTCCCATTCGAAGACCTCGGTTTCGCCAAGGTGGATCATCACCGCCCACTCAGGCAGGGCGTCCCTGAAGTCATTATGGGTGAAGGCAAGGGAGTCAGCGAGATTGCTGCAATAGCCCAAGCCTTACTGAGGCGAAAGACGAACGTGCTGATTACCCGGCTGGCGCCTGAGAAAATGGCTGCCCTTAGAAAACAGATAAAAAGACTACGTTATCATCGGGAAGCGCACGCTGCCACTTGGGTCGGGAGGCGGATCCAGGTCAAGGGAAAAGGTAGAATCCTCATTATTTGTGCCGGTACCTCGGATATTCCCGTGGCGGAAGAGGCCGTTTTATCTGCCGAGATGATGGGAAACCATGTGGACCGGCTCTTCGACGTGGGCGTAGCCGGTATCCACAGACTTCTTGAAAACCGCGATAAACTTCTCTCGGCCTCGGTCCTAGTTGTCGTGGCTGGGATGGAGGGTGCGCTACCGAGCGTGGTTGCGGGCCTGGTCGATAAACCGGTCATTGCCGTCCCCACCAGCGTGGGGTACGGGGCTAGTTTCCAGGGTATCTCGGCCCTTTTAGGGATGCTCAATTCCTGCGCCGGTGGAGTCACTGTTGTGAACATCGATAACGGTTTTGGAGCAGGTTTTGCGGCCAGCCTTATCAATCGGTTATAAATGCAACACCTATGCAGTGCTTTCACTGCGGCAGGGAAGTGAGGGAGACGTGTCACACTCAAAAGGGGTATCGAGTGGATTACGCGTTGCTCCATACAGGGTCTACAGAATGGGTATGGATTCAGGATCCAAGAGAAAACATGCCACCGCATCGCGTTCTTCGGGTAAGTGAGCCGGTGGATATCGTAACCTGCACCGACTGTTATGCGGATGCACGGATTCAGAAGAGGTTGGAAGATGATTTCAATGGGTTGGTATCCATACTTGGTGAAAAACAGTCAGAGAAGCCTGAAAAAGGACCTAAACTCAGAGGCTGAACATGAATGAGCAAAAGCGATACCGTATTCTGAAGCGTTCCGCCGACTTAGCTGTTAAAGTTTTTGGCAAGAGCCAAACGGAACTATTTGCGAACGCGGCATTCGCCCTGTTTGACCTTATGACAGATGTGGATAAAGTCGAGGTGAAAGACCGCTTCCCGTTGGAAGTTGAAGGAGTGGACTACGATGACTTGATCGTGAACTGGATGCGAGAACTCCTCTATCTTTTCCAGGGTAGTGGATATCTTATCAAGGAGTTTCAAGTTCGCGAGGTGAGGGAGGATTACGTCCGCGGGGAAGTCAGCGGCGAGAAATTTGACCCCGACCGCCACGAGCTCCGACGCGACATTCGCTCTGTGGCCTACCACCAGAGCCGGATTGAAAAGGCGGGGGAACAGTGGACGGCTCAGGTGGTCCTCGAGATCTGAGAAAGATGCAATCGACGTGATGCAGACCGAATACGAGGGAACTGCCCTCATAGGTGATCCGATTCACCGCTATATTCAATTCACTGTCCCTCGGAAAAAAGGGGAAGTGACCGAGAAGCAGATCATCGATTCGCCGTGGGTCCAGAGACTCCGTTACATCTATCAGCTTCAGAGTGCCCGCTGGGTTTATCCCTCGGCAGAGCACAGCCGATTTCAGCACTCCTTGGGTGCTATGCATCTTGCAGGAGAATTTGCCAAACATCTTTACCCATCGCTCCAACGGGTTCTGGGCAGTGAGTGCCCCTCTGCGCCGTTTATAGAGGAGTATATGAGGATCACGGGACTCCTCCACGATGCTGGGCACGGTCCTTTCGGACATTTTTTCGATGACAACTTCTTATCAAACTTCAAAATGACCCATGAGGATATCGGCCAGGCTATTATCCAGGAAAAACTCGGAGAACTGATCGGACAATTACGACGCAGCCCCAGTGGTTCCTTTGCCTCAGGGGAAGAGTTAAGACCACAGGATATCGCTTTTCCCATCAAAAAGAACGGCAAGGAAGATCACCATAAACCCAAATGGGTAAGGATCCTCCAGCCTTTAACAAGCGGAATCTTCACCTTTGACAACCTCGATTATGTCTCACGCGATTCTTACATGTGCGGTGTGGCCGTCGGGCCTGTGGATCGAGAGCGACTAATCCATTATACCTTTGTTTCCCCTAAAGGGATCACTCTGCACAAATCGGGCAACGCAGCTCTCACCATGTTCCTCAACGCTCGCCTTTACCTCTACACGAACGTTTACTATCACCGGACAACCCGTGCCATTGACCTTCATTTGCGGGAGATATTTCCCGAGACCATGCAGCTAATCTTTCCAGGCAATCCGAGGGATTATATGGAAGATTATCTCCATCTCACAGACTGGTCCCTTCTGGAGGAAGTTTCTCGTTGGCGCCGGGGGGGCGGGGGACACGCAGCTTTGGCACATGAGTGGGGAAGAATCTTGGACCGAGATATTAAATGGAAGATGACCTACGATCGGACCCTATCATTGAACGAGCTTCACTATGGGATGGCGCTGATTCAAGACACCGATTGGGAAAAGCGAATCAGGTCTTCGCTCTCGCCCTCGACTCAAGATCTCGTATTCCGGGTAGACTTGGCAACGCAGGATCCCAGACCAGAGAGCCCCTTTGCAATGGGAAAGAAACAAATCTACCTTTTCGATCCCTCTACAGGAGACGTTACAAAGGAATCTCTTGGCGAGCTTTTCGAATTCATACCGTCCAAAGTGGTCCAGTTTCGTGTCTTTGCACTGGATCACGAAAACGACCATCTGCTCGCAGAGGTGGCCGACCAGACGTTGAAAGGTGGACCACCCGCAGTGAAAACAAGCGTTTAACCATGGGGTTGGCCAACCGCGTCAAGGCAACGAGCATGAATTTTGTTGAGACCCCCATGTAAATCTCTCACCTGACGGAAACTAGGAAGTTCCGCCCGCATACCTGAAGGAAGTTTCAGACCTCCACATTCGTTGCATGGTTCAACCCTTGCCCACCGCTTGCCTTTACGCCTCACCGCCCATGTGGTAGAAAATTGGGTCAGACAATAACCAAGGTCTAAACAATCAGAGGGAAGGCATAGATCGAACAGACTTATGAGAGACGCTATCATCCAGGCATTTGAGGAAAGTTTTCGCGCAAAAAAGCTGTTCCTCAAGGAAAATCTTAACATCCTCATTACCGCTATCGATTTGATCTCCCAGGCCTTTCTACGAGGGAACAAACTCCTTCTTTTTGGGAATGGAGGCAGTGCTGCGGATGCGCAGCATATTGCTGCCGAGTTCGTCAACCGTTTTCGCATCGAAAGGCCTCCCCTCCCGGCGCTGGCACTGACCACGGACACCTCGACGATTACCAGCATTGCCAACGACTATGACTTCAAAGAGATCTTTGCCAAGCAGGTAAAGGCCTTGGGGAAAGAAGGTGATGTTGCCCTAGCCATATCCACGAGCGGTAATGCCGCCAACGTCCTGACGGCGATCGATGTCTGTAAAAAACTCCATATCGTTACTATTGGTCTCGCCGGCGGAAATGGAGGAAAGATGGCCAGGCGTGTGGATCATCTGCTGCGTGTTTCTGAAGGTAAGAACACAGCGCGTGTCCAGGAGACCCATATTCTCATAGGCCACGTGATCTGCGAAATGGTGGACCAAAGGATTTTCTCCGCCTAGAGCATTCATCAGGACTGAAACCGTGGGAAAAAAGACATTTAGGCCTCTGGACTTCTCCAGGGTGAGAACCTATCCACTGAAAAAACGCCTGAGCAAGGTTCAAAGCTCCACTCTGGGAAGGAAGGTCCGAAAGGGCAGTCGCCTCGGTTCTTTTATTAAAGGGCTTCCGGATATTCTTGCAGCACAGAACCTCAAAGAGATAGCAGAGCGGGTCGCTCGCGCTCAGAGCCGTGATAAGACGACCCTCTTGGGAATGGGTGCACATTCCATCAAAGTCGGGCTGAGTCCTTTAATCATCGATTTTATGGAAAGGAGAATCGTCAGTGCCGTAGCCATGAACGGCGCTGGAATCATCCATGATTTCGAGCTCGCCTACATGGGCAAGACCTCCGAAGATGTCGCTGCCAGTCTCAAGGATGGGAGCTTCGGCATGGCTGAGGAGACCGGCACATTCTTGAACGGAGCTATTGCCAAAGGTCTGGAGCAAGGAAAGGGGATTGGAGCAGCGGTGGGCCAGGCCATTCTCAAATCCCGCCCCCCACATCATCGGTTGAGCATACTCGGCGCCGGAGCCAGATTGGGGATACCCATTACCGTTCATGTGGGGATCGGCACAGATATCATTCATATGCACCCCCAGGTGGACGGCAAGGCCCTCGGCGAAGGGAGCCTCAAAGATTTTCGCACTCTCACATCAGTGGTAGCCACGCTGGGAGACGGAATATTTATCAACCTGGGTTCGGCGGTGATTCTGCCCGAGGTTTTCTTGAAGGCACTCAGCTTAGCCCGTAACCTGGGGCACCCCGTACGCAATCTTACCACGGTCAACCTCGACTTTCTTCGCCACTACCGCCCCCTCACCAATATTGTCACTCGACCCACCCTGGAGAGTGGCAAAGGATTCCATCTCACCGGCCATATGGAAATCATGGTCCCGTTGCTGTTCGCGGCGATCCTCGAAGAGATGGAATGAACAGTAAGCCATTAGAAAAAATAGAAAGCTTCTAAGCCTACCAGCGCCCGAACCATCTCGCCAATTACTGAATGCTTTTATAGTGAACACTTCACGCCGAGAACTTATGCAGGTCTACCACCGCCTCTATGACCACTACGGTGATCTCTCCTGGTGGCCGGGTGAGAGCCCTCTGGAGATCTCCGTGGGAGCTATCCTCACACAAAATACTGCCTGGGCCAATGTGAACAGGGCAATCGGCCGGCTCAAAGAGAAGCATGCCATGAACGTCAGGGCCCTAAAGGACTTGTCTCATAAGCGTCTGGCACGACTCATCAGGGCGGCAGGTTATTTCAATGTAAAGGCGCGGCGACTTAAAAATTTTATTTCATTCCTGCGAAACCGCTACGGTGGGAGCTTAAAGAAAATGTTCCGCCAAGAGACGAACCGGCTGCGCGAAGAGCTGCTATCCGTCAATGGGACCGGGCCGGAGACCGCTGACTCCATCCTGCTCTACGCCGGACAGAAGGCTATTTTCGTCATCGACGCCTATACCAAAAGGATCTTTTCCCGCCACCAGGTTATGGCGTATGAAAAGAGCTACGACGAATTTCAGCAGCTGTTCATGAAATCGCTTCCTGCCGATGTGGACCTGTACAACCAATATCACGCCATGCTAGTCAACGTGGGAAAGGACTTCTGCCGTAGCCGCCCACACTGCGATTCCTGCCCGCTCAACGGCTGGCGTGACGTCCCACCGTTGCGAGACGGCTAGTAAAAATTTGACTGCCCCCTTAAGATGTGACTGGCGTCGTAACACCCATGCTGTGAGTCATATTGGTAGTAGCCGACCAGTAGTTGGACGACTGCACTATTGTCTGCCCACTTTTTGGTTTGATCTCCAATGACGTTTTAGTAAAGGATAAAAACTTACTGGGGCTAGCAGAAAACTAGGAAGAGTACATTCGACGAACGACGAGAAAGCCGACAGCAGGCTTCTCAAAGCAATACACTCAGGTAGACCAGCCGGAAGTAAGCAGTTTGTAGAGTTGGTTGAAACGCTCACCGGACGTCATCTCAGTTTAGGAAAGCGAGGGCCCCGGCCAAAGAGGCTTTCTGAAAATTAGTATTATGTCCCCGGAACCGCCCGGAACCCACCGCTACGCTGGAGTTTCCTATACGGACCTTGTTGATGGTATTGACATAACGTCATAGATATTGTAATACAAATTGCATGGTAAAAATGATATCCGTTCGTATTGATGAATCCGTGCTAAAAGCAGTGGATGCTGCTCGGCTAGAAAAGCGCGGACGGTCCGAAGTGATCCGGGAAGCACTGGAGTTATGGCTAAAGCGCCGTTCCTTGGCTGAGAAGGTAAGGAGCCACAGAGAGGGATATAAGCGGCATCCAGTGACGCGCGAGGAGTTTGAGCCGGTCCTGGGAGCCCAGACATGGCCGAAGTAAACCGAGGCGAGGTCTGGCAGTTCGGCTTCCCTGCTCCAGACCGTCGCCGGCCAGTGTTAGTGTTGACCCGTCAGGAGATTATTGGGCACCTCAACAGCGTTACGGTGGCCCCCATCACTACCACCATTCGCGGCATACCCTCAGAGGTAGTCATTGGAACGGAATCGGGCCTGAAAACCACCTCCGCAATCAACCTGGATAACCTAGCTACTGTCCCTAAGAAGGGACTGCGCGCATTTGTTGGGACCGTCTCGCCAGAAGTCTTCACGGAGGTCCGCGAGGCGTTGCTCTTTGCCCTGGGCTTTGACGATCTCGACGCCGGATGAGAGGCTCGGCGTCTGAGCCTCTCTTTACTCGGCCTTCGCAGCAAGCACAGCGGCGCCAACACTTCGTTCCAGCTTTTTCAGTCGGACCTTGAGATCGGCATTTTCAGTCCTAAAAAACCAGCCTGTCCCCCTTTTTCCCTTATTGAGTGTCGGTCCTCATAAGTATTCCTGAGGGGTCATTCCTGAGGGGTCAAGACTACTCTTGGCTCTTTAGCGTTGACTCGGAAAAAAATCGGTTCAGAAAAAGAAGCCTGCCTGTATTTGAATCAGCCGCGAATCACCCGGAGCAAAAAACCCGCCTTCAGCGCGAGACCGAAGCTCCGACCGCCAGATCGACCAACCCCTCTGCGGACTGTATGGATTGGCAGAGACGGTGTCTCCTTTGAGGAAGCTGAAACCGTGTTTTCGGACAACTACGGCTTGTTGACCGACGATCCCGACTATTCAGGTGAGGAAGACCGTTTCCTGCTCCTTGGTCTGAGTGCGAATTTGCGAACACTTGTGGTGGCTCACTGCAACGTCTCCGCCAAACTCTTTTTTCCCGCAATCTTCCCTCTCGTTGCTCTATGCTCATCCGGTTTTCCTATCCGACTCTGACAACTCTTGCGCTGTTTGCTGTCTTGCGAAGCAATTTCGCGCCTATCCTCCTTAGGCGGCCTTTACCGACAAGTGGTTTTTAGTTACAGTGGGTGTCCCAGGAAGGCATGGAGACTAGGTTAATCACTTTAACCACGGACTTTGGCTACAAGGATCCCTTTGTCGGGATCATGAAAGGAGTCATTTTCGGGATCAACGCAAATGCGAACGTCATTGACCTGACTCACGGCATTCCGCCCCAAGACCTCATGGCCGGCGCCTTAGCCCTCCGTCACTCTTTCCCATTTTTTCCTACGGAAACTATCCACGTAGCGGTCGTGGACCCGGGAGTAGGGACTGAAAGACGGCCTTTGTTGATCCAGTCAAAGGATTGCTTTTTCATCGGACCGGACAATGGCATCCTCAGTCTAGTATTAGCAGGTGAAGAGCCGAGACGGATCATCCAGCTTTCCAATGAAACCTACCATCTACGGCCTAACAGTGGGACTTTCCATGGGCGAGATATCTTCGCTCCGGTTGCCGGTTATCTCTCTTTAGGTATACCACCGCAAGACTTTGGAGTTCAGGTGGAAGGTTTTGAGATCCTCTCTTGGCCCAAGGTTGTGAAAACAGGTTGTTCTATTCAAGGCGAGATCATCTATGTCGACGGTTACGGGAACCTCGTTACCAATGTCAAAGAGCACGACCTCGAGGGTATCGCTCCGGAGGACCTTATGCTCTCGCTCGGCAATCTCACTGTCAGAGGACTCGCTCGGAATTACGCAAGCGGGGGGGGGAAAGACTACGTGCTTCTGATCAACAGCTGGGGACTCCTGGAGATCTCTTCGTTCAAGGGCAATGCCCATCTCGGCTCTGGGGGAAAAATAGGCGACATCATCCTTATTCGAGACAGGCAAAAGGCCTGATGAAGGATCAGATCAAGCGGAGGAGAGACCACCGTTTGAAACAGGGAGGACCTTTATGAGCGAGCGACCGACCTGGAATCAATATTTTATGACGATTACGCGACAGGTGGCAGAGCGCTCTACCTGCAGCCGCGCCAAGGTTGGGGCGGTGATCGTGCGCGACAAAAATATCCTAGCGACGGGGTACAACGGAGCGCCGGCGGGGATGCCCCATTGTACGGACGTCGGCTGTCTTATCTATCAATCAAAGACCCCGAATGGGGACACAGAGGAGAACTGTTTCCGGACGATTCATGCAGAAATGAACGCCATCGCTCAAGCCGCAAAGAATGGCGCGGGCATTAAGGACGCCTCGATTTACATCACCCACACCCCTTGTATCCACTGCCTCAAGGTACTCGTCAACACCGGTATCAAGCACATCTATTATGAGATCCCTTACAAACTTCATACCCTGGAAGAGATCCTCCGTACCGCTCATGTCGTCATGGATCAGGTGGGCCTGCCCAAAAAGTGAGGAGGAGGCAGGATCTCTCCTGTCCCCCTCCTTCTCAGCAATCACCGCCCCTCGACTTTATATCTTGTTCTGCAAGAGGAAAGCGATAAGCAGAGCATAAATGGCGAGAGCTTCAATAAAGGCCAAACCCAAAAGCAACGGGGTAAAAATCTTATCCGCAGCATTTGGATTCCGCCCGATACTCTCCATCGCAGTGGCTGCCATACGCCCTTGGCCCAACGCTGCCCCAAAGGCAGCGATACCAATGGCCAACCCTGCAGCAATGGCGATGGCGGCCGTAGCGGTTGAATCAGCCGCGCCGGTCGCGCTGGCTTCGGCAGCCATACCCGAACTCCAGAAGATAAATATCAGGGCTGCCACAATGAAAAAAATCACAGAATGCCTCATCCCTTAGTCTCCTTTCCAGCAAGCACCTACTTGACCTCTCCTCTTACCTCATCCTCTCAACGTATCACTCGCTTAATGCTCATGGCTGACCGCCATGGCAACATAGATCACGCTCAAAACAGTGAAAACTGCGGCCTGAATGACCGAAACCAAGGCTCCCAAAAGGTAAAACGGAACCGGGATGATTACCTTAGTCAAATCAGTAAAGATCTCTACCACCAAGTGATCTCCAAACATGTTCCCGAATAAACGCAGAGCCAGGGAAACCGGCCGTACCAAATGGGAGATCAGCTCAAGGATAATGAACAGAGGAGCGAGAAAAACCACTGGCCCCATGAATTGTTTAACGTAGCCCGATCCGTGTTCTTTGATACCGAAATAGTTGTACGCAAAAAATGAGACCAGACCCAGACCCAACGTAACATTAATATTGTTCGTTGGGGGCGAGAAGCCCGGTACCAGGCCGGTTAAATTTGCCGCCAAAATAAATATAAAAAAACTCCCAAAAAGTGGGACATACTTGCGCCCTTTCGTACCGATAATCGTATCACTTAAATCCACGATCAATCCCGTCACGACCTCAATAATGTTCCTGACGCTCAAAGCTTCGTCTGGAACGACTGGGTCCTTGGAACCGGCCAGCGCCTTTCTCGCTCTAAAAGCCAGGGCAACAACTACTCCCATCACTACAAGAGAAAAGAAGATATGCTCGGGAAAAAGGGCCTGCCAACTCATCGGTAATAAACTATGCCATGTAAAAGGATGCTCCATTAATCACCTACCACCCTATCCATACGCAAGCTCCCAATCTCTCCAAGCAAACAGCCGCAAGAAGAGACGTAACCCCCACTGCAAAAGAGGCAGCATCTAACTGGACATTCGAGAAAAGAACCGACACCAAGGCCAAGAAAAGGCCCAATTTTAACAGCAGCAACAAGATACCGGTGCGGATCTTTCCCTTCTCAGCAAAAGATCTCAAGAGGCGGCGGAGACCGAAACCCAGCAAGAAAAAATTCAACCCCATGAATAATCCCCCCAGCAAAAGGGCCCCACCTTCGAGAATTCTCATGGGCACCATTAGGACAAATATTAGCAGCAGGAGCATGGTATGAACCAGTTCAATCCGCAATAGTGGGAACTCCGCGGCTGTCATCCCTAACGACCTCTCCCTCCCGTTTTTCTTCCCGACAGATACTGCAATGTCCTGATCAACTGAACAAAAGCACCCACGAGCGCCAACAGTGTCATCCCAGCAGTTAGCCAGGGAGACGTGCCAAGATAGAGATCCATCAGGTATCCCAAAGCCAGGCCTCCCAGAACCATGCTAGGAAACTGAAGACCAATGGCGATGTACTTGGTAGCATTGAACCAGGCCGGGGGGTGACGGTTGCTTCCCTTACCTTTAAAACCCCTTGAGTTCTCGCTCACATAAGAAGTGTCTATCATGGAAACCAAGGTAAGATCAACCTCGGCTCTCTTTCGCTGCCCAATCGTCAAAGGCCTGGAGGGTATGTTCTAGATCTTTTTTCTCATGGGCAAGAGAGATAAAGGCTGCTTCAAAAGGAGACGGGGGGAAATAAACACCGCGCTCAAGCATTCCATGAAAAAAACTCGCAAAGCGGTCCCCATCGCAGCCCTTGGCCTCCATCGCATTGCAAACCCTCTCTACACCGAAAAATAGGGTCAGCATGGAGCCGACTCGATTGACGACACCTGGAAGTCCGTGTTTGCTAAGCACGATCTCTAACCCTACTTGTATGTCCTTTCCTTTTCCCTCTAGCTTTTGGTAAGTCGCCGAATCCCTGAGTTCTTCTAAGGTAACCAGCCCAGCGGTCACGGCAAGAGGATTGCCGGACAAAGTTCCAGCCTGGTATACGGGACCTTCGGGGGCCAGGAGATTCATTATTTCGCGCCTACCCCCAAAAGCACCTAATGGAAGCCCACCACCCAGCACCTTTCCTAAACAGGTTAGATCAGGCGTGACGCTGTACAGCTCCTGGGCCCCACCAGAAGAGACGCGGAATCCGGTTATGACCTCATCGAAGATTAAAACCGCCCCATGTCTTCGGGTCCATTCCCGAAGGCTGGGTAAAAAGCCCGGTGCCGGCGGAATCACCCCCATATTTCCACAGATAGGTTCCACAATGACCGCAGCAATGGTGTCGGGGTAGGTCCGGAAAACAGTTTTCACCGCCTCCCTGTCATTAAAAGGAATGACCAGTGTTTCTGCTGCTATGGCAGGGGGAACACCAGAGCTATCGGGGAGCGCTAGTGTGGCAATCCCAGAGCCGGCTTGGGTCAACAACCCGTCCGCGTGCCCGTGGTAGCAACCTTCGAACTTGACGATCTTGCTCCGTTTCGTAAAGCCACGTGCCAGGCGAATGGCACTCATGGTTGCTTCTGTACCCGAGTTAACCAATCTCAACTTTTCAATGGAGGCTACTCTCTCGCAGACCATCTCGGCCAGCTCCACCTCTACTTGCGTTGGAGCCCCAAAGGTAATCCCCTGCTGTAGGGCTTTATCTAACGAGCTGATAATTTTGGAATTGGCGTGACCTAAAATAAGCGGACCCCATGAGCCAACGAAATCAACGTATCTCTTTCCATCAACATCAAAGATATAAGCGGCCTTTCCATGGGTGATGAACCGAGGAATACCTCCTACAGCCTTCCAGGCACGGACTGGACTGTTGACCCCTCCAGGGATCCTTTTCTGCGCGCGACTGAAAAGTATCTTTGAT
Source organism: Binatia bacterium (assembly GCA_046757725.1). Lineage (GTDB taxonomy): Bacteria > Desulfobacterota > Binatia > UBA9968 > UBA9968 > JBHHYU01. The sequence continues at coordinate 34,045 of JBHHYU010000002.1, read as the reverse complement.
TTTGCTTCCATCATAAAAAATTTTCACTAACACCCGGCTTGTTTTATGTCAAGTTTCCGACAGCTTGGAAGCCAACAGAGTTTTGCGTCATTTTTTTCTTGCAATGGAAAATAAAAAGGACTATGAGGTTCTTCTCATCATCGTTTTGCTGAGGGAAGTTTTTTTACCAGCATCGCCAGCTGAAGCGTAAATTAAAATGGTGCTTTGTGTCGGCCTCAGTTCTTGGTGCGTTTTGTCTATGCTTACTTGTCATGGGAACTGTGACTATCTGCAAGCTTAGGTCAGTGGATTCCAATGTTGGTGATTAACTGAAGAAAGAAGTGTCGGATCTTTTTATGACAACAGACTTATCCACATCTGTGGATAAGTCTGTTCGTAACTTTTTCGTATTTTCCTTAAAAAACAAGTCGTTATCTATAATCAGGGGTGAGAATGACCGATATGGATGATCTGTGGAAACGGACTCTAGGACACCTCAAAAAGCGCGTCGGAAGCCAAAATTTTGAGACCTGGATTAAGCCTATCAGGGTCCGAGAGAGCGGTAGCGGAGAGTTTACTCTCGAAGTGCCAAATAAGTTCTTTCGCGATTGGTTGCTCGAGCATTTCCTCGTGCAAATCCAAGAGACCCTGAATTTTTTCTCCCACCGGGAACTGAGAGTGTCCATAACCATCAACCAGCAGCTGCAGACAGATAGTCCCAGGGAAAGGCGAAAAGGGCAACGAGAGAAGGTTAAGCCACAGAAATTTAATAATCTCATCCCGAAGTACAACTTTGAAAATTTTGTTGTTGGCGCAAGTAACCAGTTTTCTCATGCAGCTGCCCTTGCAGTAGCCAATCAACCGGGGGACCACTACAACCCCCTTTTCATCTATGGGGGAGTGGGTCTGGGTAAAACTCACTTGGCTAATGCCATCGGGCACAGAGTAGCAGACAGACGTCCGGCACTGAAAATCGTTTATCTTAGTTCTGAGTCCTTCATGAACGAACTTATCGGCTCTCTTCGAAGAGACAAGATGGGTGAATTTAAAACCCGCTTTCGTAATATTGATGTTCTCATTCTAGACGATGTCCAGTTCCTCGCAGGTAAGGAGCGGACCCAAGAAGAGTTTTTTCATACCTTCAATTCCCTTTATGAATCACACAAACAAATTGTTATCACCTCCGATAAGTTTCCTAAAGAAATCCCTGGGTTAGAGGATCGTCTGAGGAACCGCTTTGAGTGGGGTTTGATCGCAGATATTCAAGCTCCTGACATGGAGACTCGAGTGGCTATTTTAGAAAAAAAGGCAGAAGTTGAGGGTGTGGCCTTACCTCATGAAGTGGCTATTTTCCTAGCTTCTCAAATTGATTCCAACGTGAGAGAATTAGAAGGTTCTCTCACGCGGCTTGGGGCGTTTGCTTCTTTGACCAAAGTAAGCATCACCGTTGAGTTAGCGAAGGAGGTATTACAAAATACCTTGAATGGCCTACATAAAGAGGTCACCATCGAGAATATCCAGAAGACTATCTGTGACTACTTCAATATCAGAATGGGAGATCTCAAGGCGAAACGGCGTACTAGAAATATCGCTCTGCCGAGGCAGGTAGCGATGTATCTTTGTCGGAAATACACTTCTACTTCATTTCCAGCTATCGGTTACAAGTTTGGTGGGAGAGACCACTCGACAGTCATTCACGCCTCGAGAACCATAGAAAAAAGAATCCAAGAAGACCCATACATGCAGGTAACTATTAAGAAGCTGGAAACAAATCTAAAAATATAGTTGGGGATAATCTGTGGGTAATTTAACCGTTAACGTGGATAAGAAGGGTAACGAAATTTTTTTTAACTTCCAAGGTCAAAAGGATAGAATAACAGGGGGTTATAAACCACAGCCAAAAGACTTCTAGAAATAAAGTGTTTCACCCTTTCTCCACACTACCCACAGCCCCTATTACTACTACTCTAAAAGAGATAAAGATAGTTAAGACAGTCAGGAGGAGCTATGGAACTCAAAGCCAAGCGGGGAGATCTCCTTGCAGCGCTTTATTGGGCTCAGAGCATTGTTGAGCGTCGTAACACTATGCCTATTTTAGCCAATGTACTGGTTGAAACTCACAATGGCGACATTCGCATAACAGCAACAGACTTAGAGGTTGGTATCAGAGGAAGAGTTAACGGAGAGATCATACGAGAGGGTATGGCTACGCTTAATGCTAAGAAACTGTATGAGATTGTTCGTGAAACCTCGGGTGAAACACTACGACTACGACGACTGGAAAATGAATGGGTAGAGATAACAAGTGGGAAGTCGGTCTTTAAAATCGTAGGTATGGATGCGCGTGATTTTCCTCAATTTCCCAGGTTTGGGGAAAAACGGCTTTCGACTGCACCAGCAATGGTTATAAGAGAAATGATTGAAAGGACTCTCTTCTCCGTTTCTACAGATGAAACTCGGCAAAGTCTCAATGGTGTTTATCTAGAGACTGGGGAAGGAGATAAGGTCCGCATGGTAGCAACAGACGGTCACAGATTAGCGTTGATCGAAAAAAGTGTAGGACCAATGGGATTGAAGAAGGGAGTGATTCTCCCCAGAAAGGGCCTAACGGAAGTCAGGAAACTTTTAGATGAGTCTGAAGACGGGCTAATTTCTTTAGAGTTTAAAGAAAATATGGGGTGGGTGGTGAAGGATGAGGTCGAACTTTTTATGCGATTAATCGATGGCGATTTTCCAGATTATAACCAGGTTATACCTAAAGGAAATCCATATGTAGTTAAGATAGAGCAAAATGAGTTTCTTAGAGCATTGCGAAGAGTATCTATTCTTTCTAGTGAACGGTACAAAGGCATCAAGATGGAACTCAAGGATACTAAAATAACGATATCGGCGAGCAATCCTGATCTTGGGGAAGCGGCTGAAGAAATCGATACCGAATATCAAGGGAAAGCGCTAACGATAGGATTTAATGCACGCTATCTCATTGATGTTCTTGGGGTATTGGGGAATGGGGGAGATGTTGAGATGGAACTCAAAGATGAAATAAGTCCTTGTCTACTTAGGAAGTCTGGAGATGAAGGATCCCTTTATGTAATCATGCCCATGAGATTATAGGGTATGAATCCCTTTTACTACGGTCGGGGTGCTTAGACCCATTCTAGGCCGCAGAGCCGGGCCTGAGTCCATCTTATTGGACGGTAAAGAGATTTACCATCCCTCGCTCTACAATTGCTGCTCGATATTGTTCGTAGCTTCCTTCTAGTTTAGTATTAACAAAATTACGTATTAAACTAATTTTACAAAATCTACTTGACAAATACATGGCAATATACTAAGAAACTTAAGGGAGACTTGTAAAAACTTAATAAAATAAATATGCTTGATGCTATTGATGTAAAAATTCTATCCATCCTCCAAAAGTTCGGGAGACGCCATCTTGCTGAAATTGCTAAGGAAGTTGAGCTATCCCCACCAGCCGTAATGGAGCGGGTAAAAAAACTGGAATCACGTCATATCATCAGGGGTTACCATGCTTTTCTAGATGCCAAGAAGATAGGAAGGGATATTACAGCATTTATTGGGGTTTCAATAAATCACCAACGTTACATAGATGATTTTTCGTCTTGTATGGCAGCACAGGAGGATGTCCTGGAGTGTCATCTAGTAACTGGGGACGAGAGCTTTATCCTCAAGGTAAAAACCAGGAGTACTCTTTCTCTAGAGAGGCTGTTGGCAGAAATTCGTTCTATGGAGGGGGTGACGGCTACCATTACAAAAGTGGTTCTCTCCACCTGTAAAGAGGGACATGTTCTCGGCTTTGGGACGGAGCTCAGTAAAACAACGGCGGGAGACAAGGAGGTTCAAAATAGTGATGCCGGGAAAGAAATCACAAGCGGCATGAGAAACAGGTAAAGACCTAGGAGATCGACCGTACCTCTCAGGAACTTTTTACAAACTAGGGCCCGGGCACAGCGACCGTAGGACAGTCACAACTACTTCGCTAAGGGTCTCGATCCTTTTTTTTCTGACGGCGCTAACTTCTCTCAGGCGTAAAAATGAGGAATGCTAGCTAGGCTCTGAGAGCGAAAGCACCAGTTGCTGGCACAGTTCAGTACCTAAGTGGAACGGTAACAGGACTTACGGTCAAACCTAACAGGCATGGAGGTCACCCATGAAGACAGTGCGGGATATACTTGAGGTGAAGGGTTATCATGTCTGGTCCATTGGACCTAGTGCTTCGATCTTCGACGCCTTGGAGCTTATGGCCGATAGAGAAGTTGGTGCCCTTATGGTTACAGAGGGCACCAAAGTAATCGGCATCATTTCAGAGAGGGATTATGCGCGCAAAGTGATTCTAAAAGGAGGTTCTTCGAAAAGCATGCAGGTTAAGGAAATCATGACGACACACGTAGTCTTTACTCGTCTCCAACACAATGTAGAGGAGTGTATGACTCTGATGACAGAAAAACATATTCGGCACCTACCGGTCATCGAGGCAGATCAATTAGTCGGCGTCATTTCCATAGGCGATCTCGTGAAATCTATTATAACCGAGCAGAAATTCATTATTGAACAACTGGAACAGTACATCCATGGATAACTGAGCAGGGCAAGAAGCGCATGGAGACAACGCACCGTAAATGGTGCAGCGCTCTAAATATCAATACCGTAGAGACAAAAAACTATGAGTGCATCAAAACCTGGGATTCCTTCCAAACAGGGTCTGTACGATCCGAAATTCGAGCATGACGCGTGTGGGGTCGGTTTCGTCGTCAATATCAAGGGCAATAAATCACGTCAGATTGTCGACCAGGCACTGACAATCCTACACAACCTGGATCATCGCGGTGCTTGTGGCTGCGAGGAAAATACAGGTGACGGTGCCGGCATCCTATTCCAACTCCCACATACATTTTTGCAGCATGAGTGTGAAGGACTCGGGTTCCACTTGCCCGGACCAGGTCAGTATGGGGTAGGGATGATCTTTTTGCCGCCCGATCGAGATCAACGCCATCGGTGTGAAAAGATACTCGAGGAGATGGTCCTAGACAAGGAGCAGCGTGTCCTTGGGTGGCGCAGTGTACCTACGGATAACCTCTACCTTGGAGAGACAGCAAAATCCTGTGAGCCGTTCATCCGACAGATCTTCATTGGGCGGAATGAAAACCTCGAAGATGATATGGCCTTTGAGCGGGAATTGTACGTCATCCGTAGACGCGCAGAAAATGCTATCCGCTATGGAGGGTTAGGCGAGGGCGGCTATTTCTATATTCCCAGTCTGTCCTGCAGAACGATCATTTATAAAGGCATGCTGACGCCAAGACAGACCGTTACGTTTTATCCGGACCTTGCTGACCCTTTAATTGAAACCGCCATCGCCGTGGTGCACTCTCGCTTTAGCACGAATACCTTTCCGAGTTGGGAACGTTCGCATCCCTATCGCTACCTGATCCACAACGGCGAAATTAATACCCTCCGGGGAAATGAGAACTGGATACATGCGCGGCAAGCCATGGTGGAGTCAGGATCCTTTGGCGACGATTTGGTAAAGGTGTTTCCTATTATTCAAGAGGACGGCAGTGATTCCGCCAAATTCGATAATTGTCTCGAGTTCCTGACATTGAGCGGGCGATCTCTAGCTCACGCCATGATGATGATGATCCCCGAGCCGTGGGAAAATCACGAGAGCATAAGTGATGAGAAACGTGCGTTCTACGAGTACCACAGTTGTCTAATGGAACCTTGGGATGGTCCAGCGTCGATTGCCTTTACAGACGGTGTCCGAGTGGGGGCGGTGCTCGACCGTAATGGTTTGCGTCCGTCCCGTTACTATGTCACGAAGGACGATTTGGTGATCATGGCCTCAGAGGTAGGTGTCCTTGATGTGCCACCGGAGCGGGTGTTGGAGAAGCGTCGACTTCAACCTGGTCGCATGTTTTTGGTGGATACCGAAGAAGGGCGTATCATCAGTGACGAGGAAATCAAGAATAGGATTGTCACCGCTCATCCGTATCGCCAGTGGTTGGACGAACACCTGGTGCACCTCAATAACTTGCCGGAACTTTCTGAAGAACAGCCACCGCATGATCATCAAACTATGCTGGAACGCCTGCACGCCTTCGGATACAGCTTTGAGGATCTCCACATCAATATTGGCCCAATGGCGGTGAACGGGATTCAACCTATTGGCTCTATGGGCAACGATACGCCGTTAGCGGTGCTGTCCGACAAACCGCAGTTGCCATACAACTATTTCAAGCAACTCTTCGCCCAGGTCACAAACCCGCCTATCGATCCTATCCGGGAAGAGTTGATTACCGCTGCAACTCTGACCCTTGGCTCGGAACGGAATCTGATCAAGGCGGAGCCAGAAAGTTGTCGGCAGGTCCGGCTCTCGATTCCTATTTTGAAGGACTCGGAAATGGAGAAACTGCGGCGGATTGATCTCCCGGGACTCAAGTCCGTGACCCTTCCGATCCTTTTCAATCCCGCTGAAGGTAAAGCGGGTCTTGAGCGTGGATTGGAGGAGTTGTTCCATGCCGCAGATCGAGCCATCGAGAAAAATGTTACGATCCTGATCCTGTCCGACAAGGGCGTTGATCGCGGACATGCGCCAATACCGGCTCTGTTGGCCTCCTCCGGCCTGCACCATCACCTCATCCGGGCCGGCACCCGCACTCGTGTGGGGCTGGTCCTTGAGTCTGGAGAACCGCGGGAAGTGCACCATTTCTGCCTGTTGATCGGATACGGCGTCCAGGCAATCAATCCCTACCTGGTGTACGAGTGTTTGAACGACATGATCGGGGAAAGAATGCTTAAGAACATCACCTACGACAAGGCAGTAAAAGGATACGTCAAAGCCGCTGTTAAGGGCGTAGTGAAAGTGATGTCGAAAATGGGCATTTCCACTATTAAGTCATACTGTGGCGCCCAGATCTTCGAAGCGGTGGGTCTCGGCAAAGAATTGATCGATAAGTATTTCACCTGGACGCCGTCAAGAGTCGGTGGGATCGGTCTGGAGGAAATAGCACGGGAAGCACTGCGACTGCATACAAAGGCTTTTCCAGCGATTTCTCTTAATAACCACACGCTGGAGGTTCAAGGCCAGTACCAGTACCGCAGAGAGGGTGAACTACACCTGTTTAATCCTAAGACCATTCATCTACTGCAGAAAGCCACGCGGAGCAACGATTACGCGACATTCAAAGAGTACACGGAGCTCATCGACGATCAATCTGAACGGTTAGCCACTCTGCGCGGCTTGATGAGCCTGAAGTATCTTCCGGATCCCATTTCTCTTGAGGAGGTCGAGCCCGTCGGTGAAATTACCAAGCGTTTCAAGACGGGTGCGATGTCGTACGGTTCCATCAGCAAAGAAGCCCATGAAACATTGGCTATTGCTATGAACCGGATCGGCGGTAAGAGTAATACCGGTGAGGGTGGGGAAGATCCGGCCCGTTATATTCTGGATTCGAATGGGGACTCGCGCAATAGCGCCATCAAGCAGGTGGCATCGGGACGTTTTGGCGTGACCAGTGAGTACCTGACCCAGGCGAAAGAGATTCAGATAAAGATGGCGCAGGGGGCTAAGCCCGGTGAAGGAGGAGAGCTGCCAGGCCGAAAGGTCTACCCCTGGATCGCCAAAGTTCGCCTCTCAACGCCCGGTGTTGGTTTGGTTTCACCACCGCCACACCATGATATTTATTCTATCGAGGATCTGGCACAGCTAATCCACGATCTGAAGAACGCGAATCATAACGCCCGGATCAGCGTCAAGCTGGTCTCCGAGGTGGGCGTCGGAACCATTGCAGCCGGCGTCGCCAAAGGCCATGCTGATGTTGTGTTAATCAGTGGACACGACGGCGGCACGGGTGCATCGCCGCAAACCAGCATTAAGTACGCCGGTTTGCCTTGGGAACTCGGTGTAGCTGAAACGCACCAAACACTGGTCCTAAACAATTTGCGGAGCCGTATCGCGGTTGAAACAGATGGCCAGTTAAAGACAGGTCGCGATGTGGTCATTGCTGCGCTCTTGGGAGCCGAAGAGTTTGGTTTCGCCACAACCGCGCTCGTCACATTGGGCTGCATCATGATGCGGGTCTGTCATCTGGATACATGTCCTGTTGGTGTGGCCACACAGAACCCGGTCTTGCGGAAGAAATTTATGGGTGACCCCGCCTATGCGGTCAACTTTATGCGGTTTATCGCTCAAGAAATGCGGGAGTATATGGCCAAACTAGGTTTTCGTACGGTGAACGAGATGATTGGGCGTACGGACAAGCTTGAAGTTAAAGACGCTATTGACCACTGGAAGGCCAAAGGTTTGGATTACACGGATATCCTCTACCAGCCGCAAGTGGGGCCGGAGATCGGCCGCTTTTGCCAGATTTCTCAAAATCACAGCTTGCAGAATGCGCTCGACAACCAAGTCCTTATTGATCTGGCCGAACCTGCCCTAGAGCGTGGTGAAAGAGTAAAGGCGACGTTGTCGATTCGAAATACGAACCGTGTGGTCGGTACGATATTGGGGAGTGAAGTCACACGGCGGTTTGGACCCAAAGGGTTGCCTGAAGACACTATTCACCTCCACTTCAAAGGTTCAGCGGGTCAGAGCTTTGGCGCTTTCGTTCCTCCAGGCATGACTCTAGAACTGGAGGGAGACGCCAACGACTATTTCGGCAAGGGACTATCGGGTGGCAAAATCGTTCTTTATCCTCCTGAGGGCTCAACCTTTGCGCCCGAGAAAAACATCGTTGTCGGCAACGTGGCGTTTTACGGGGCTACTCGCGGCGAAGCCTACATACGAGGTATGGCTGGTGAGCGGTTCTGTGTCCGGAACAGCGGTGTCCAGGCTGTAATCGAGGGTGTGGGAGACCACGGGTGTGAATACATGACCGGTGGCCGCGTTCTGGTCCTTGGTTCTACGGGGCGTAATTTTGCCGCTGGGATGTCGGGTGGTATTGCCTACGTGTTGGATGAAGCCGGGAAGTTCCGTAGCCACTGCAATACCGGAACCGTCACGGTCGAAGGCCTTGATAAAGAAGCAAGGGAAGAGGCCGAGGCAATGATTCGGCGTCACGTTGGCTATACGCACAGCGAGAGGGCGTCGGAGATCCTCGCTTTGTGGGATGAATTCGCTCCCAAATTCGTCAAGGTCATGCCCAAGGATTACCGGCGTATGCTCGATGCCATTCAGCAGGCCGAGGATGAGGGACTCGTTGGCGAAGAGGCTATCATGACTGCATTTGAAGCCAACAAGAACGATGTGGCCCGGATTAGCGGCAGTTAGGCTGTTAAGTATGAACGACGTACCGGTCCATTATGCTCCTTAAGAGCGGGCCTCGTGCGTACCCCGCCGCAGGTTAATACAGGGATCCCTACAAGGGTTCTGCAAACCAGCAAGGATGGCGGATCTCCGTCATGCCGGGGTGTGCTTGTTGACGGCTGGCACAGGACATTTTGAAGAGTTTCCACGTTGAAGGGAGTAATAAAAGGCATGGGAAGAGCAACGGGATTTATGGAATTTCAGCGCGAGCTGCCGCCGGATCGATCCCCCCTGGAGAGGTTGAACGATTGGAAAGAATTTCATGACCACTTTCCCGAGAGCAAACTGCAGGAGCAGGGTGGTCGCTGCATGGACTGTGGGGTCCCCTTCTGCCACGCGGGGGTTCTCATCAAGGGCATGGCCTCGGGGTGCCCGATTAACAATCTGATCCCCGAGTGGAATGACCTGGTTTATCAAGGATTGTGGAAAGAGGCCTTGGCACGTTTACACAAGACCAATAACTTCCCTGAGTTCACGGGTCGTGTCTGCCCGGCACCGTGCGAGGGTTCGTGTGTGTTGGGGATGACCGATCCGCCGGTCACGATCAAGAATATCGAGTGCTCGATTATCGAGAAGGGCTTCTCTGAAGGGTGGGTTAAAGCGGAACCACCGGAAAGATGGACCGGAAAGAAGGTTGCAGTCGTCGGCTCAGGGCCGGCGGGGCTCTCCTGTGCCGCTCAATTGAACAGTGCCGGTCACCGGGTAACCGTGTACGAGCGTGCCGACCGTATCGGCGGCCTGTTGATGTACGGTATTCCGAACATGAAGCTCGATAAGGGCGTCGTTCAGCGGCGTATCAATCTCATGGCCGAGGCAGGCGTCAAGTTTGTCACGAATACCGCTGTTGGTGTTCACATACCAGCAACGAAACTCCGGGAGGAGTTCGATGCAGTAATACTCTGTTGCGGAGCCACCAAGCCTCGGGATTTGCCGATTCCCGGCCGGGATCTCAAAGGCATTCACTTTGCCATGGAATTCCTCCATGCCAATACCAAAAGTCTGCTAGACTCTGGCCTTGAGGACGGAAATTACATCTCCGCCACTGACAAGAATGTCATTATTGTGGGTGGCGGAGATACGGGTACGGACTGTACAGGCACGGCGATGCGCCACAAATGCAAAAGTCTCACGCAACTTGAAATTCTTCCTCGACCTCCTGACACACGACAGCCCGACAATCCTTGGCCGGAGTGGCCGAAGATCTATCGTCTGGACTACGGTCAGGAAGAGGCAAAAGCCCGATTCGGCGATGATCCGCGCATCTATCTGACCACAGGCGAAAAGTTTGTTGGCGACGCGAAGGGGAACGTCAAAGAGATGCATATCTACGACGTGGAGTGGAGCAAAAATGAGAAGGGTGCCTTCATCCCCAAGAGAGTTCCGGGCTCGGAGAGAGTTTTGGTTGCCGATCTCGTACTGCTTGCCATGGGGTTCCTAGGTCCGGAAGAGGTAATTCTCACTGAACTTAGCGTCGAACGTGACCCTCGCTCCAACGCCAAAGCGGAGTACGGGAGATTCACAACGAATCTCGAAGGCGTCTTCGCAGCGGGCGACATGAGGCGCGGCCAGAGCTTGGTGGTCTGGGCCATTAACGAAGGGCGTGGGGCAGCAAGAGAGTGTGATCGCTACCTGATGGGCATAACGAACCTCCCTTGACGAGGGATGACCCTAAGCGAGGTCCTCCTTAAGGGTTCTCTGTCGTGACGGAACACAATCTACAAAACTGCGCCTCTCATGATTGGGACAACGTAAAGCGGTGAAGCCCTCGAAGGCGGCGACAGTTATCCCGTACCTCGGCTCGTTGTTCCCTCACCTGCCCGTACACATCACCACCATCTAACGGTGCGCTATCTCCGTGTAGGGCGTCATCGGCTTATCAGGCTGGGCAGGTTCCATTGTTCCAATGATAACTCCAGCGATGATAATCACCCCACCTATAACCTGGTAGGCCATCAGCGTCTCGCTCAAAAAGGCTACGGAGAGGATGACGGCAAAGAGAGGCATGCTGTTATAGACCAGAGTAGCGCGACCGGGGCCGAAGATTAAAATAGAGCGGTTCCATATCAGGAAGGCAACAAAGGAAGGGAAAATGCCGAGGTATAGAAAGCCCAGAAGTACCTCCTGTCGGGAAAGATCAGCCGGGCTCCAGGAGAGCTCTAAAAGGGCTGCGGGCAGAAGAAATAGTACTCCGATACCGGTGGTGATAGCGGTCAAGGCAAAGGGAGAGATCTGTTGCATCATTCGTTTTGCCATTACGGAATAAAATCCCCATAGGGTGGTGGCAAAAAAGACGATGATATCACCAGGGTTAAATCTCAGATGCGTGAGGGTCTCCAGGGAACCGTGACTCACGATCCATCCTATGCCGGTCAAGGAGAGAAGAATGCCTAAGAGCCGCCGCCAGGTCATTTTTTCAGCAATGAAAAGCCAAGCAAGGCAAGCGGTCGTAACGGGAGTCGTAGCGTTGACCAGGGTGGCATTGATGGCGGTCGTGTAGTGCAACCCGGTATACAGGAGGCTATTGAAGGCGAAGACGCCCGTTACACTCATGAGGACCAGAATGGTGATAGCATCCTTCGGTATAGCCCGCCATTCTCGTCTATAGAGAAAAAGCGGTATCAATATTAAGGCAGCAACCGTAAAGCGACCCGTATTGAGGGTCCAGGGCGGAACAGAGCCCACGAGAGCTTTGCCAACAATGAAGTTGGTGCTCCAAAAAAAAGGGGGGAGGAAAAGAAGGAGATAGGAGGAGACCGGCGCGGGTGGTGAAGGGTTCATGTTGTCCTGCCCCGAGTTTTGGGTCTAGCCTGATCGGCGATGGCACGAGTTCGAAGCTTCTGATTAAAAATCCTCCCCATAGGGGCGAATATCAATCTCATGCGTCCAAGCATTTTTCGGTTGCCTGAAAGTGTGGATGATGGCATCGGCGATGGTATCCGGTGGGATCAATGTTTCTGGGTTACGTTGGGGTTCGCGTGCGCGGTGCTTTGGTGTATCGATCTGGCCGTCGACGATCACGTGGACCACATGAATGCCTTGAGGATGGAATTCGCGGGCGAGCGATTGGCCAAGAATGCGAAGAGACGATTTGGTTATCGCCAAGGGGGCAAAACCTGAGCGACCGCGTAGAGAAGCGGTAGCACCGGTCAAGGAGATAAAACCGTGGCCGGCTTGGAGCATGTCCGGGATGACCGCTTGGGCCAAATAGACCGCACCCATCGTTCCCACTTCAAATGATTTCCGGATGGTCTCTGAATCGAGTTCCAGGAAAGGGCCCCGGCCGGAACCACTGGCGTTGTATGCGAGAACGGTAACTGCACCCAGCTGGGCCCGGCACTTGTCTAGCGCTCGAACAACGGCCTTACCGTCGGTCACGTCCACCTGCAGCGCCAGCGCCTTTCCACCCTGGTCTGTAATTTGAGCCGCAACAGGCTCGCTGGACTCGGCGTGCCGTGAAAGAAGGCAGACGGAGAAACCCTCCTTTGCAAAAACTCTGGCCAGGGATGCTCCGAGGCCAGGTCCTACGCCTGCAATCACTGCTGTTTCCATGGCGGGTTAACCTTGGTCGGTATTTACGAACAGCTCGTCAACTGGAATTTTCCTTCCGATCAGCCCTTGCTCATGGGAATACTGGATGAGGGTATCTAGATTCCTGTGGTTGGTTTCACCGAGACCGTAGATCCAGGGGTCGTGTCCCAAGAGTTTTTCCTGTTCCTCAAGCGAATGGCGAAACCAGGCTAACGGGACGATTCTGGGGTTTTCCATACGCTTGTAGGCGGCTTGTTTGGCCCGCTCGAAGGCCCGCATTAAGTTGATCGGAACCCAGGGGTACTTGTCGATAATTTCCTGTTTGATTGCGGTGGTGTGCATGATGGGGAAAATGCCTGTCCGCTTGTAGTACTGAATTTCTAATTCCTTGTAGTTTTCGAAAAGTCGTTTCACTTTCTTGTCTCTGTTCAGAATAGGTTGGATCAGTTCCGGATGAATCAGGGCGTCCAGTTCACCATCGACCAGCATTTTGTCGACGCGCTTTCCCTGAGGAACTCGGTGCAGTATGAGGTCTTTGGGAGGCGTGAATTCGACCTCTTCCTCATCTTGCTTAAACCATTGGATGCTTCGGTGTGGGACCTGATATTCGTGCTCCAAAATCCCTCGAACCCAGAGATTGCTCGTCGCTTGGAAATTGCGCAAGCCTACCCTTTTGCCGATAAGGTCTGTGGGTTTGTCGATTCCTTTACCGGCGTTAAGAAATACAAAGCCGTGGCGGAAACGGCGGTGGAGAAAAACCGGGATGGCGGCGAAGGGTAAGCCGGCGGATTTCGCTATCAGGTAGTTCGACATGGAAAGCTCGGCAATATCGAATTCGCGATTTCGAATCGTTCGCCAGTGGCGGACGTCCGAGGTCATATCCGTGAGCACCGTGAGTTCAATACCGTCCGGCTTGACGCTCCCCTCTTTGAGGGCACCGACGATCTCGTAGTCTCCACAGGCCAAGGTCAGATGGAGTTTTTTAGACATATTTCTTCACCCACCTTTTCTATCCTTTTTTGCTCGTCGGACAAAGTAGTTCCACATGGAATCCAAACGGTGAGGAGTGTAGATTTGCTCAAACTTTAGCTTGGCCTCTTTGTCGCTACTCCAGGAAGGCTTGCCTGAGGCAGTCGCAAGCAGTTGGATCCGAGCCGCCTTCTCCAAAAATACCGCGTATAGCGTGGCCTCTTTTATGGAGGCTCCTACCACGGTGACGCCGTGGTTTTTCATAAGAGCGGCACGGCAATTGCCGAGGGCCTTGGCCAGTTTTCGGCCCAAGTCCGGGCTGCGGATAAGGGCCGTTGTGTAGGTGAATAAGGGAAGCCCATCTGCAAAGATAGACCCCTCGTGGCTGATGGGCCGAAGTGGCTGGCGCAGGGAACCGAAGACCGTCGCATAGGGGGGATGGGTATGAACGACACAGTTGACATCGGGACGGACCTTGTAGATTTCCGTGTGGATGTAGATTTCCGAGTGACGTTCGTACCGGCCTTCAACCTTTATGCCTGCCAAGTTGCAGACGATGGCGTGCTTGGGTCGGATTTCCTCGAACGCAAAGCTGTGGGGCTTTATCAGAATCCTGTCCTGTCTCGGAATACGCACGGAGACATGGCCCAGGACGTTATCCCAGTGGCCTTCACGGGCAAGGATGTTGCATGAATAAGACAGGTCTTCTCTAAGTTTTTTGAGACTCATCGTTCCTCCTTTTCAGGTATCAGGCTGGTGAGTTAGGTCGAGACTTAAGAACATTCAAATTGTCCTTGCGCGGCTTTGGCCCTATGTTGTGGCTCGCAACTTGAATCGCTGGATCTTTCCTGTGACTGTTTTGGGGAGCTCATCGACGAAATCAATCTGCCTGGGGTATTTGTACGGGGCGAGTTTGTTTTTAACTAGGGACTGGAGCTCTTCTTTGAGCTGTTGGCTGGGTTGGAACTCACTCTTCAGCAGAATATAAGCCTTCGGTTTGATCAATCCCTCCTGGTCCGCGTGTCCCGTGACTGCGGCCTCCAGGACGGCGGGATGTTCCAGGAGCGTATTCTCGATCTCGATGGGAGAGACCCACAGGCCACCTACCTTCAACATGTCATCAGAGCGGCCACAATACCAATAGTAGCCTTCTTCATCGCAGTAATAGGTGTCTCCTGTCTTCAGCCATTCCCCTTGCATGGTCTTCTGCGTCTGCTCGTGCTTATTCCAATAGTACGGAGAATTGGAATCCCCTTTGACCATGAGGTTCCCCACTTTGCCCGCGGGAAGTTCCCGCCCCTCTTCGTCCACAATTTTGGCTTCAAATGCCGGTGTTACCTCCCCACTACTTCCCGGTTTTGCCTTGCCAGGGCGGTTGGCAAGAAAATCATGCGTGGCCTCTGTGGACCCCACCACGTCCAGAAGATCGAGACCAAATCTCTCTTTCCATTGGTGGAATAGAGATGGGGGGAGAGGTTCGCCAGAAGAAAGGCATATTCTGAGCGAACTCAAATCGTATTTTTTCTCTACGCGGAGAAACCGGGCATAGAGCGTAGGGACGGAAAAGAAGAAGGTCGGATGGTGCTTTTCAATGACCTGCAGGATCTTTTCTGGTTCAGGCCGCTCAGGCCAAAGCACGCTGGAAGCGCCGAACCGGAAAGGAAAATAGAGGGAGTTCCCCAGACCGTAAGAGAAGAAAAGCTTGGAGGCCGAGAAACAGATGTCGTTTTCCTGCATCCCGAGAACGGGTTTTACAAAGAGATCGGTGATCGTAACCATGTCGTGCTGGAGGTGGACAGCTCCCTTAGGGAAGCCGGTGCTTCCGGAGGTATAGCCCCACCAGGCGACATCGTCTTTACGGGTGGGCTCAGCTTCTAAGTTACCGGAAGCCTTGGCGACAAGGGATTCAAAAGAAAGGGCCTTTCCCTTAGGTTTTCCCACCACGATAACATGTTTAAGGTAACGGGAACGGTCCCGGACCTTTTCCACTTCAGGAAGGGATGACTCATGAACAATTAACACGCGGGCTCGGCTATCATGGAGTAGGTACTCATAATCGCCTGCCTTCATCCATGGGTTGGTGGGGATCGGAACGGCCCCGATCTTTATTGCCCCGAAAAAGCTGAACGCGAATTCAGGAGAGTCGGGCACGGCGAGAAGAACCCGTTGCTCAATCTCGACACCTAGATCCCGTAGGGCATTCCCTGTTTGGTTGACCCTCTCAAAGACTTCCTGATAGGTGAACTGCTTGTCCAGGTAGTAGATAGCCGTCTTATTTCCGCGGCCCTGGGCGATGTTTTCGTCTACAAAGGTGGTTGCTGCGTTATAGAGATCGGGAAGGTCAACTCTCATACCGGGTGTCTACTCTCCGCCTGCCGCTTCCGATCGGGTCTCGGTCGCTATCACCACCGATTTGGTTTCGCTGTAGTAGTCAATGGCCTCACTGCCATGTTCCTTTCCGATACCGCTCTGCTTGACACCGCCGAACGGTAGTTCATCGTATATGATCTGGGCAGAATTGACCCACGTATAACCCGCGTCGATTCTCTCGGCGGCTTCCATTGCTCGATTGATATCCCGTGTCCAGACGGAGGAGCCGAGGCCGAAGATAGAGCTATTGGCCTGCTCAATGGCATCGTCGAGACCTTTAACTCGGATGATAGGAAGAGCCGGGCCAAAACACTCCTCCTGAATGATTCGGGAAGCGGGATCTACATCGGTCAGAAGTGTGGGTTGAAGAAAAAACCCGTTGTCGTAGGAATCCCCTTTAGGCCTCGAAGCCCCATGAAGAATCTCAGCCCCGCGTTTTACTGCGTCCTCTACCTGCTCTTCGACTTCCTCTCTCTGTGCCGCCGTGTGAAGAGGGCCTAAAAGGCTACCCCGATTAAGGCCATTGCCGATGCGTAGCTTCTTCACTTTCTCGACAAGCTTCTCGATAAAGGTGTCGGCGATTTTGTCGAACACATAGAGCCTCTTGACGGCTAAGCAGGCCTGCCCACAATTATAAAAGCGCCCGACAGAGGCGGCACTGACGGCCCGATCCAAGTCGGCATCGTCGCAGGCAATCATAGGATCGCTGCCGCCTAACTCCAGGGTTACGTGTTTGAAGTCCTTCGATGCGATCTCCATGACTCTCTTACCTGTGTCGGTTGCACCCGTAAAGCCGATCTTTCTTACAGTCGGATTTTGCAGGAGCTCTTCTCCCACCACTCCGCCCGATCCAGTCACGATATTAATGACGCCCTTCGGCCCGCCCCCTTGAACGATGGCCTGGTGGACTAACTCCACGCACCGGGCATCGGTAAGCGGGGTCGTACCAG
Organism: Binatia bacterium; assembly: GCA_046757725.1. GTDB lineage: Bacteria > Desulfobacterota > Binatia > UBA9968 > UBA9968 > JBHHYU01. The sequence continues at coordinate 16,924 of JBHHYU010000002.1, read as the reverse complement.
CAGGTTTTACGACTATTGTATTACCGCAGAGGAGCGCCGGGCCGACCTTGTTTCCTAAAAGCCCGATCGGGAAGTTCCAGGGAACGATAGCCCCACAGACCCCTATAGGCTTTCGCAGAATCAAGCCATAGCGCCCGTGGTCAAGCAATACAGAACCGCTGCGCAGGCTCTTGGCCATCCCCCCATAGTGCTCCAGCGTATGGGCAAAGCGGCGGATCTCCCGAATGGATTCTCCGATAGGTTTCCCTTGCTCCTTTGTTAAACAGGTTGCCAGCTCTTTTTCCTGCTCACGGATGAGCCGTGTGGCTTCTAGCAGGATCGTCCCCCTTTTCGATGGTGCCAGCAGCGACCATTTTTTTAAGGCCTCAGCGGCAACGTTGATAGCACGACGGGTATCATTCACGGTTCCCTTCGGCACCGTATCAACCAATTCTCCAGTCGCAGGGTTGCGAATTTCAGCGACCTCGCCATTCTCCGAATCTTGAGGCTCACCGGCAATGAAATATTTCGCCATAAGGGTCCTCCGTTGTTACCAAGAACCTAAAAAAGAATCATTTTCCTTTTAGAATGTCAACAATTCAGCGCCTCTAACGCGAAAAGCATCGTGTCATGGGGCCATCAGTCCGCTATTCTCTGTCCTTTTTTCTGCCATGTTTCTCAGGGGACTAGAGGTTGTCACAACCCGCGTCGCCGCCGGCGCCCTATGCACGGTGGCGGGAACACTCCTTGTGGTAACGTTATAACCGCCAGGATCTCAGCTTGTAAAAGTTAGCGTTACTCATTCAAACGGGACCGTTCTTATGATTTTTGTCGTCGATCACAACCAACGTCATTCCTTGCGCAGCCACGATCCGGATGGGGCTACCTGCTGGAATAGACGGGTTTTCCGGCTTCAACTCGGCGTGCCAAAGCTCACCTTTTACACGAACGTAACCACTCGGAGCCAAATCTTCCTGGGCGATGCCTGTGGCTCCAATTAGCCGTGCCACACCGGTCTTGGCCCCGGTCTCATACGCAGAACGGAGCAGGGGATACATCAGGACATCCTTTAATACCCACAGGGCGAATAGTGCGAGACTCACCCAGGCAGGGGTTCCGATCCAATAATGGAGCCCTGTAACCACAATAGCCGCCAGCACCCACCCTGGCACCTGGAACAGCCAATATTTCGTAGCAGTCAACATGGAGCCCTTCACTTTCCCCTTGAATAAGACCATCATTTACCGCAGGGTAAGGAAAATGTCTAACTTTGACCTCCGGTCTTTTGACAATGATTATTCTCAATGTTATAGAAAAGCGTGTCTGTTGTAGGGGATGTGGGCGCCAAAGGGCACGGCGGAGCTGTAGATCCCTGCAGGGTTACTTGAAAACATCGAATTTTTCCTCGAGTTGTTATCGCAGAGGGTCGGAAGCCGATGGTTATTGCTCCATAAGGAGGGGCAAGAGAGAAAACCAGAGATTACTAAGCTTGAGTTGTAAGATAGCCAGTGAGGATGAAGCACCGAGAGGCTAGAACCGGCTGCGAAGGATAGGCTTCAGCGCGCCGTCACCTCATCCCTGCATCCTAAGTTTCGTTCCCAGACATTTGGTGGAAGTAAAGGGATTACATCCGGGCCCGAGAGGGTCCCTCGTCTGGGGATATAACTACACGCAAAAAACATCTGTGGTAAAGTCCTATGGGATAGATAACCCATGATCGTTATAGATTATACCATCATCATTCAAATTGCTTCCTTTCTCGCGCTTTGGTTCCTTTTGACCAAGATACTTTTTAACCCTCTCCTGGGACTTCTGAAGGAAAGGGAACGAAGGACCGAGGGAGTCAAGGCGGAAACCGTATCCCTGCGGGATGAAGGAGAACGCCTGCGGGTGGCGTACGAGAACGGGATCACGACGGCCAGAGATGAGGGCTATGCAGTTAAGGAGGTCATACTGAGTGAGGCTCGTCGGGAGCGGGAGCAACTCTTATCTGAAACAAACGAACAGGCAGCACGGTTGCTCGAGACGGTCCGGGAGGCGATTCAAATAGGGATGCGAAGGGAACGGGAGGTGGCGGTCCGGGAAGCGGAGGGTATTGCGCGGCAGATGGCGGAGAAGATTCTTCGAAGGGGAATCGGATGAAGCCCTTTGGAATCTCTTTTCTGGCTCAAGTCTGGGCGGCGCCTTCGGTGGGAATGGAGGGGCATGCAGCCTCTGTGACTCAGATCATTTTCCCGCTGATCAACTTTCTCATTTTTTTCTACCTTTTAAAGCGCTTTCTAGTCCCGCTCATTAAAGAACATCTCCGTTCACGGCGTGCGGAGGTCCTGGGTTTGGTAAAAGAGGCTAGAGGTGGTAAGGAGCGTGCCGAGGCGGCGGTTCGGGATTACCAGCGGCGGATGGCTCGTCTGGATGAGGAGGCGAGTGAGATTCGAGAGACATTCCGTACGGAGGCAGAGAGAGAGAAGTCCGTGCTCCTTGTGGAGGCACGGGGTCTTGCTGCAAAAATTAAGGCCGATGCTGATTTTCTTGCCGAGCAGGAGGTCAAGGTGGCACGGCAGCAGGTGCGTAGAGAGATCGCGCGTTTAGCCCAGTCGGCTGCGGAAAAGATTATTCAACTTCAACTCACATCCGTTGACCATAAGCGCTTGGTGGAAGAGTTCTTACGAGAAGTTGGACAGGCTGGAGAAATTACGTGATCGAAGGGAGTTTAAGCCGAAGGTACGCAAAGGCGCTATTTCAGTTGGCGCGGGAGAATCATAGGGAGGAAGAAACAGGTCAAGAGATTAAGCGGTTTTTAACTGCTTATGCGACATCTCCTCTCGCCACTGCCCTTAATAATCCAGCCTTTGGTAGGCAAAGTCGGAAAAATATTGTTGCCCAGGTGGCCAAGAGTCTAGAACTCGCTTCTCTGGTTGTTAACTTCTTGTCCCTTTTACTCGAGCGGAATCGCCTGATCTATCTTCCTTCCATCGAATCTCGCTATCATCGCCTTCTGGATGAAGCAAAGGGTCGAGTCGAGGCGCGAGTTGTAGCGACCAGCGCGTTAGGAGATACCGTCCTCGCGGCATTGCGTGAGGTGCTGCAAAAGATTTCGGGGCGAGAGGTGGTTCTCCGTGAGGAGAACGATCCGGGGTTATTGGGTGGAGTACTGATTCAGTTGGAAGGTAGGATTTATGACGGGTCCGTGCGTACTCAGCTTGAGAAACTTAAAGAGCACATTGAGCAAGGCAGCTGAGAAACCTCCCACGGTTTAGGCTAGAATAAATGATCTGCCGTCGGGAGACCGTCGAGTGTTGAACGGAGTGAGGCAAGTTTCAATAAGCCGGCATTAGGAGGAACGAATGGAGATAGGTACCGCAGAAATAAGCCGCATTATCAAAGAGCAGATTCAGAACTACGACCAGACTGTAGAGGTTCAAGAGATTGGTACCGTTCTTTCCACTGGTGACGGGATTGCCCGCATCTACGGGTTAGATAAGGTCGCGGCGGGGGAACTATTAGAGTTTTCCCACGGGATCCACGGTGTGGCGCTGAATCTCGAGGAGGATAATGTCGGTGCGGCCCTTTTTGGTGAGACTCATCTTGTCAAAGAGGGAGATACGGTAAAACGCACGGGCAGAATCGCCGAAGTTCCGGTGGGCGAGGCCCTGGTTGGAAGAGTGGTCAATGCGTTGGGGGAGCCTATCGATGGGCGAGGTCCCATCGAGACCAAGGAGAAGAGAAGAATCGAGATCAAGGCGCCGGGAATTGTAGCACGTCAGCCGGTCAAGGAACCTCTTCAAACCGGGCTAAAGGCTATTGACGCAATGATTCCTATAGGGAGAGGACAAAGAGAGCTGATCATCGGAGATCGGCAGACTGGTAAGACAGCCCTCGCCGTGGATACCATCATCAATCAGAAGGGGGCGGGGGTCACCTGCATCTATGTCGCTATCGGTCAGAAGCGCTCAACGGTAGCGCAGGTAGTGGATCGGCTCAGAGAGTACGGTGCCATGGACTTCACCCTAGTTGTTTCTGCCACCGCGTCAGAGTCCGCACCGCTCCAATATATCGCTCCGTATAGCGGCTGTACCATTGGGGAGCACATTCGCGATAACGGGGGCCACGCCCTTCTCATTTACGATGATCTCTCCAAGCATGCGGTGGCCTACCGGCAGCTTTCCCTCCTTTTACGTCGTCCCCCGGGCCGGGAGGCCTTCCCGGGAGATGTTTTCTACCTTCACTCGCGCCTCTTGGAACGTGCCGCTAAATTAAACGACGGCCGCGGTGGTGGCTCGCTTACGGCCCTTCCTATCATCGAGACACAGGCTGGAGACGTTTCTGCGTATGTTCCGACCAACGTGATTTCTATTACCGATGGCCAGATCTATCTTGAAAGCGATCTTTTTTACTCTGGGGTAAGGCCTGCTATCAACGTGGGTCTCTCGGTCTCCCGGGTGGGGGGGGCTGCCCAGATCAAAGGGATGAAGCAGGTGGCCGGGAGTCTGCGCCTCGATCTTGCCCAGTACCGGGAGATGGCGGCTTTTGCTCAGTTCGGTTCCGACCTTGACCAAGCAACCCAGAGACAGCTTAATCGTGGAGGGCGTCTGGTGGAAATTCTAAAGCAGGGCCAGTACGAGCCGCTTCCGGTGCAGAAACAGATTCTGATCATCTATGCTGGCACCAACGGCTTTGTGGATCATCTACCGATTTCTGCGCTAAAGAAATATGAGCAAGAGCTCTACGCCTTTGTCGAATCCAAAGCTCCGGATCTGTTTCCGGAAATCCTTCAAAAGCGCGAGTTGGATCAGGAGCTGCGGGGGAAGATCAACCAGGTCTTGGAAGAGTTTAACGCCGGGTTCAAAGAACGCAGTTAAGGTCGTTTATTATGGCAACCCTTAAAGTCATACGTAAACGGATCGGCTCGATTCGCAATACGCAGCAGATCACTAAAGCCATGAAAATGGTATCGGCTGCAAAGCTCCGTCGTGCCCAAGAGACCGTGGTGCAGGCGCGTCCCTATGCGGAGAAGATGGCAACGCTGCTCAAAAACCTTTCAGTGAGGGTATCGGTAGAAACCCACCCTTTGCTTAAAGCGCGGGAGGAAAAACGGGTGCACCTTGTGCTGTTAACGGCCGATCGGGGTCTCTGTGGGGGCTATACGGCTAACCTGATTAGAGCGGCGGAGGGGTTTATTCGTGACCGTGTTCCGGGGAAGGAGGTCCGGCTCGCCATCACGGGGCGCAAGGGAGTGGACTACTTCAGGCACCGCAACGTGGAGATTGCGGATCGCTATCTCAATGTAGGCAATACTCCCCCGGATGAACTGGCTGCTGAGGTCGCAGAAAAGATGGTGGGGCAATTTCTCCGGGGGGAAATCGATGGAGTCTATCTTCTCTACAGCCGTTTTCGCTCGGCCCTCTCGCAGGTGCCGACCCTGGAGAAGTTGATCCCGGTGGCAGCAGGAGAGGGTGAATCTGAGGACCAACCCACCGAGTATCTTCTAGAGCCTGGGGTGCAGGCACTGTTTTCAAGTCTCCTGCCTAAGATGGTGGAGGTGGGAATTTACCGGGCACTGCTCGAGGCCTCTGCTAGTGAGCACGGGGCCCGGATGACCGCCATGGATTCCGCTACGACGAACGCGGCGAAGATGATTGACAGCCTCACTTTACAGATGAACCGTGCCCGCCAGGCCTCGATCACGAAGGAACTCCTGGAGGTGGTCTCCACCGCCGAGGCATTGAAGTGAGGACGGAAATGGAGGTTACAAGGTTATGAGTCTAGGAAGGATCACGCAGGTCATGGGAGCCGTAGTGGATGTGGAATTTTCGGACGGTTCACTGCCCGCTATTTATAATGCGCTCAAGATTACCAATCCTGCGATCAGCGACCAGACGTGGAACCTGGTTGTGGAGGTGGCCCAACATCTGGGTGAGAATACCGTTCGCTGCATTGCCATGGATACCACGGAGGGGCTGGTCCGAGGGGTGGAGGTCATGGATACGGGAGAGGGAATTACGGTACCGGTAGGTCCGGAGACGTTAGGTAGGGTGCTGAACGTGATTGGGGAGCCTGTGGACGAAGGGCCCTCCCTCAATGCCAAGAAACGCTTCCCGATTCATCGTCCTACACCAGAGTTCGTGGATCAAGAGACAAAAGTCCAGGCGTTTGAAACAGGAATTAAGGTAGTAGACCTCCTGGCCCCCTATGCGCGAGGCGGTAAGATTGGACTGTTCGGTGGCGCCGGCGTCGGTAAAACGGTTATCCTCATGGAGTTGATTCACAACGTAGCCATGAAGCACGGTGGCTATTCCGTCTTTGGCGGGGTTGGGGAACGCACGCGAGAAGGGAACGACCTCTGGTTGGAGATGAAGGAATCGGGAGTGCTAAGCAAAGCCGCTTTGGTTTATGGGCAGATGAACGAGCCCCCCGGTGCCCGGGCACGTGTCGGTCTTTCCGCGCTTACTCTGGCGGAATATTTCCGCGATGAGGAAAGAAAGGATGTCCTCCTTTTCATCGATAATATTTTTCGTTTTACCCAGGCCAATTCTGAGGTCTCGACACTCCTGGGGCGCATGCCTTCAGCTGTGGGCTATCAACCAACTCTTTCAACAGATCTGGGTGAGCTGCAGGAGCGGATTACAACGACGCGAAAAGGCTCGATCACCTCGGTCCAGGCCATTTATGTTCCAGCTGACGACTTAACCGATCCGGCCCCTGCCACGACTTTTGCCCATCTGGATGCGACCACGGTGTTGTCACGTCAAATCGCCGAGCTTGGAATCTACCCGGCCGTGGATCCGCTGGATTCCACGTCGCGGATTTTAGATCCGCGGGTGGTGGGTGAGGATCACTATGACGTGGCGCGTCAAGTCCAGGTTCTCCTCCAGCGCTATAAAGACCTCCAGGATATCATCGCTATTCTTGGGATGGATGAGCTTTCAGAAGAAGATAGGCTGACCGTAGCCCGGGCTAGAAAGATCCAGCGTTTCCTCTCTCAGCCGTTTCACGTGGCTGAGGCCTTCACTGGCACTCCTGGGGCCTATGTGGAGTTGAAGGATACTATTAAAGGATTTCGGGAGGTCCTAGACGGCAAGCATGATGACGTACCGGAGCAGGCCTTCTATATGGTGGGAACCATTGAACAGGTCATTGAAAAGGCGGGAAAATTAGCGGCGGCGTAGGGACCATGGCGGAGCAAATCAAACTCAGGTTGGTTACGCCTAGGCGGCTGCTCCTGGATGAGGATGTTGAGGAAGTAACGGCACCCGGTGCCTTGGGTGAATTCGGCGTACTGCCTAATCACATCTCGTTTCTATCCCTTTTAGAGATTGGGGAACTGACCTATAAACAAGGATCAGACAGGTACTACCTCGCGCTGAGCGGGGGGTATGCCGAGGTACTCGATAATAGGATGACGGTGCTTGCCAATGCCGCGGAATATGCTCGCGAGATTGACTTAGACCGTGCAGGTAGGGCCAAAGAGAAGGCGGAGAGACAATTGGAAACGCTGAGCCGCGAAAATAAAGAGTTCCTTGCTGTGGAAGCCGCATTGCACCGTGCCCTGGTGAGAATGCAAGTAGCTTCTAGAGCATCCAGGCGTTGAACCCCGTCCAATTCTTCCCATTTAAAACCGTTCTCTGACAATTCCCTCGTTGTCGTCTTTACAATTCGCTCAAGGGTTCCGTGACCACCAGGTTTTCAAAGTGTCGGATTGGGGAGTCTCTTGGGGATTAGCGTTACCTCTTGTCTCGGAACGACGGGGGATAAAGCTGGGTTTGAGAGGAAACCAAAGAAGGGCCAACCAAGCATGGATCAACGAAAGGGGGGTGGACCATGACAGGGATCTCAATGGAGCAGATTATTCCGTGGGTTGTGCAAACCAGCCTGAGTTTCGGGCAATCGGCGTTGCGGATTCTAGTGATCGTCATTGCTGGATATGTGGGGACGAGGGTTTTCATGGCTGCTATCCGGCGGTTGGAAGTGTTCCTTATCCAGGCAGGTGAGAAATCCGAAGACATTCCCGGATCTGCCAGGAAGCGGGTGACGACTCTGACCGATGTTGTCCGAAGTATCAGCGTTGGAATTATCTGGGCCACGGTCATCGTGGTTGCTTTGGATCAGGTAGGCCTGGATATCACCCCAATCCTTGCAGGGGCTGGTATCATTGGCCTTGCCGTTGGATTTGGTGCCCAGAATATTGTGCGTGACGTGATCAGCGGATTTTTTCTGATTTTAGAAAACCAGATTCGGGTCGGGGACGTCGCGATCATTAATGGAACAGGTGGGCTGGTTGAGGCCATTACGTTTCGTACCGTCGTTATACGGGATCTCTCCGCCACCGTCCATGTCTTTCCAAATGGGTCTATCCAATCGTTGGCCAACCTGACCAAGGATTGGTCGGCTTACGTCATCGACGTTGGTGTTGCCTATAAAGAGGACACGGACCGCGTTGTTCACGTGATGGGTCAAGTAGATGAGGAGATGAGGCAGGATCCCCGGTTCAAACCTAAGATGCTTGGGCCCATCGAGATTTTCGGCGTAGACGGCTTTGGGGCGTCTGAGGTCACGATTAAAGCGCGGCTCAGAACGCGGCCCATCGAACAGTGGAGCGTGGGTCGAGAGTATCGGCGGCGACTTAAAAAAGCTTTTGATGCCGTAGGCATCGAAATCCCTTTCCCTCACCGAACGCTCTACATGGGGGAGGCAAGTCCACCTTTCCAATTCTCCATAAACGATACGGCAGCCCGATTGGAGAAACAGGGATAGCGGTAAGCGTGAAGACCTCATTTGGGTTTCCAAGGGGATCAAGACGTTGATGATTAAAAGATAACCCGCGGCTTGCCATGGGTGCCTGAACGATGGGGTTTTCAAAGAGGAGAAGTGGTAGCTCTTCCCTTTCGTCAACTAAGGAAATTCAAACTCCGTGCTCGAACTCATTATTTGATAAGAAAAAAAATGATTTGAAAGTGGTGTCTGCCGTAGGGCTGTTGAGTAGTTAGAATTAAAGTTCACCCGGCTATGGATTAAAGATCGAGGTCAGGGTATAAATTAGAATTTTGAATTAAAATACGGTAACTTGTTGAAAGAGGAGGAAATCTTATGCCGAAGCAATCCGGTAGCTCTGTCCGCAGCATGTGGAGCAAGGTGTTTAGCTATGATCTCTGGATGGAATCTGTAGGAATACCGATTCACAAAGGGTATTATATTGAGGATCTGAGGACCCTAGAATTAGGCTGGTGGGAAGAGAGACAGTGTAACGCTGCCTTTATCCAACTGGTGGGGCAAGAAGGGGTCAGTTCAGCCCGGGTAACGGAGGTCCCCGCCGGCAAGACTTTACCTCCCGTTAAGTTTGCTTTGGACGAGCTCGTTTACGTTTGCTCGGGTCGGGGCCTTACGACCATCTGGCCGGCGGAAAACAAACCTAAAAAGACCTTCGAATGGCAGGCGCATAGCCTGTTCATGATTCCACGCAACAATTACCATCAGTTCAGTAATATGCAGGGTGACAAGCCGGTTCGGCTCCTGCACTACAGCTACCTCCCCCTGGCGATGTCCGCCCTACCGGAACCGGAGTTTCTTTTACACAGTCCCCTTGAGCCCTCCAAGGATCAAGCTCAGGAGGACCTTCACTCGGAGGCTAAATTGATTCAAGCCGCAGACGCTGATATAGGCCTGGGCTTGCGCGCGTTCTGGTATGGGAACTTTTTTCCCGATATGAGGGCTTGGGATAAGCTTGATGCAAACGTGAAACGAGGCGCCGGCGGCAAGAGTGTTTTCATCCAGTTCCCCAACTCCGAGCTAACGGCGCACATGTCGGTTTTTGCCCCTAAGACCTACAAAAAGGCGCACCGACACGGTCCGGGACGGGTCATCGTTATTCCTGCGGGAGAAGGTTACTCGATTATGTGGGAAGAGGGTAAAGAGAAGGTCGTCTGCCCATGGCATGAGTGCAGCATGCTGGTGCCTCCTAATAAATGGTTCCACCAGCATTTTAATGCCGGTGGTGCCAACGCGCGTTACCTGGCGCTACACCCGCCCATGCAATTCCACGGCCACGCAGAGAAGGTTGAGGACCGGGCTAAAGACCAGATCGAGTATCCGCAGGAGGATCCCTGGATCCACATGAAATTCAAGAAGGAGCTAGCCAAACGGGGGTTGAAGAGTCTCATGCCCGACGAGGCGTATACCAACCCCGCCTACGAATGGTCCAAGGCTATGGGGAAGCAGTAAACTGAGAACAGGAAGGGGACTGAGAAGACATCATGCATGACGATAACGACAATCCGGAGCATTTGCATTTAGGACCGAATGATATTTTGGAAGATATCGAAGGGCTTGAGATGTTCTCGCTCAAAAGCGTTGGCATCGACATTGGCTCTTCAACGTCCCATCTGGTTTTCTCTCATTTAACCCTGAGGAGAGAAGGGGCTGCTCTCTCGGGGCAATTTAAGGTCACTGAGCGGGAGGTCCTCTATCGGTCCGACATCATGCTGACGCCTTATGTCTCTGGGACCTTGATCGATACTGAAAAGGTCAAGCAATTCATCCATGCGGCTTATCGCAAGGCGGGTTTCACTTCCGGTGATATTGATACTGGGGCCGTCGTTATAACGGGTGAGGCCTTAAAGAAAGAAAATGCGCGGCCCATCGTAGAACTCTTCGCCAAGGAATCGGGCAAGTTTATCTGTGCCTCGGCGGGGCCTAATCACGAGGCGCTCCTTGCAGCCTATGGGTCCGGGGCCGTTGACATATCCAAAAGGGAGAAGGCGGCTGTGTTAAACGTGGACATGGGAGGGGGGACAACAAAGTTTTCCCTGATCTACGAGGGGACCGTGACCCAGACCGCCTCCATCAATATCGGTGCACGGCTCATTGCCTTTGATGATACCAATATCGTGACACGCGTTGAAGATGCCGGCGAACAGATAATGGGAGAGTTGGGATATCATGTTACGGTAGGCAAAAAAATCACGGAGACGGAGAAAAAAGAATTCGCCGCTTTTATGGCTAAGCTTCTTTTTGAAGTCATTGACGGAGGTCCCTCATCGCCCCTGGCGAAGCAGTTAATGGTCACCGAAGCTTTCGTCGACTACCGCGGTCCTGAGCAGATCAACGGGATCGTCTTCTCCGGAGGGGTTTCGGAACATATTTACGATCACGATAAAAATGCCTATGGAGATGTGGGTCCACTACTGGGTGAGAACATCAGGAAACATATAGGCAAGATTCGCAAAAAGAATTTCCTACGAGCATCTGTAGAGGGAATACGAGCAACCGTCATCGGTGCCGGGGAGTACACCATGCAGGCGAGTGGTAATACTGTCTACATATCCAGCATCGAGCCCCTACCGGTCCATGGATTGAAAGTTATTCAAGCCGCCGTTCAGCGAGATGATTCGGTTGCGGATGCTGTGAAAAAAGCCCTTATGAAATTTGACCTTCCCTCTTTTACCTCAGGACTCGCGTTGGCGCTTTCCCTGGATGGCCAGCAGGATTACCATTCCATAAGAAAGGTAGCGGAGGGAATTGCAGCGGTTCTGGATGATTCTGAGGATACGGATGCCCCTCTCTATCTTGCTCTGGATCTGGACGTAGCCAAATCCTTGGGTGGAATACTGAAAGAGGAACTTCACGTCAGCCGACCTGTCATTGCTGTGGATGGGATCGATGTAGGGGACCTTGATTATATCGATATCGGTGTTCCTTTGGGAATCACAGAGGTCATTCCCGTCACTGTAAAATCCCTGATGTTTCCCTCGAGTAGATTAGGGTAGCGATGCATGGCGGAAGATGTCTGAGTTCTTCGCTGTCTTGGCCGCTCTTAGCTTCGCCACCTCGCATGTATTGATCCGACGCGGGTTGGTGACGTCGAATGCCATTACCGGATCCTTCATCTCTCTATGCGTCAGTGCAGGAACCTTATGGATGATGGTGCCCTTCTTTGTCCCCCTGGCGGATTTCCAAACACCGGCCGTCTGGTACTTTCTTATAGGGGGCATCTTTGCGCCCGCTCTTGGGCGCATCCTGAATTTTACGGGGATCGAAAAAATAGGCGTTGCCCGTTCCGTGTCCATTACCAACACTTCTCCTATATTTGCGTCGATCCTGGCCGTGCTCATTGTGGGTGAGGCATGGACGCTCCAGAATGTTTTCGGTACTTCGCTCGTGGTCCTCGGCATAGTGATGCTGTCGAGGACACGGACCGAGCGAGCCCAATGGCGTAAGCTCGACTTAATCTATCCAGCCCTGGGGGCTTTGTCTTTTGGTATCGCCAGCAACCTGCGGAAGCTGGGTCTGCAAGTACAAAACCTTCCCCTGATGGCGTCAGTGGTCACGGCGACGACAGCGGTTCTCTTTGCGTTTGGAGTGGTCCAGGCACGAGGGGGTCGCCAGGTCCTGGCAGTGTCGCGCACGAGCTTGGGTTGGTTCTTGGCATCCGGACTCACGAATACGGTGGGCATGCTCTCGGGGTTCTATGCGTTGAGCGTTGGCAAAATTGTTATCGTGGATCCCTTGATAGGTACAAACCCTGTCTTCTCTATCCTTCTCACTGCGATCTTTCTTAGGGATCTAGAGGTGATCACGCTCCGCGTCATGATGGGCGGAGTCTGCACGGTGATCGGGTCAATTTTCGTGATGACCGTGTAACGAGATGATATACGACAGAAACCTGAGTCTTTTATCTTACGGTTGTATGGAATGACGCGAGATAGTAAGTAAAACATAGCAAGAGTATTTTTAAAAGGAGGAATCGTTTATGTCGGATGGTACTAAACTGGCGCACACCCCGCATAGTAAAATATTCACCTATGATCGTTGGATGGAGTCCGTCGGGATCCCGATCCACAGAGGTTATTACATTGAAGATTTGCGGAAACTAGAGCTTGGCTGGTGGGAGGAGCGGCAATGTAAAGCAGCTTTTATACAGCTCGTGGGACAGGAGGGAGTCAGCTCGGCTCGGGTCACCGAGATTGCTCCGGGAAAGACTTTGCCGGCCTTAAAGTTTACCTTGGATGAGATTATCTACGTGGCGTCCGGCCGGGGGTTGACTACTATCTGGGCTGCAGAGGAGGGACCCAAAAAGAGTTTTGAATGGCAGGCCCACAGCATGTTTATGATTCCCCATAACTCTTTTCATCAGTTAAGCAATATGCAAGGGGACAAACCTGTCCGTCTTTTACACTATAGTTATCTACCTCTAGCAATGTCGGCCATCCGGGATTCCCGATTTTTCTTTGGTAACCCAGTTTCGTTTCAAGGTGCGGACCCGCTGTCCGAAGAGTCTGCATTTTATTCTGAGGCCAAGATGGTGCGGGTGCCTGATAGCCAAACTACCTGGGGGAGAGGTATCTACTGGTATGGCAACTTCTTTCCGGATATGAGGGCTTGGGATAAGCTGGATGCCAACAAAAGAAGAGGCGCTGGAGGTCGAAGCGTTTATATCCAGTTTCCTGATTCAGAGATGTCTTGTCACATGTCGGTCTTTGATGCCCGAACCTACAAGAAAGCCCATCGGCATGGTCCGGGACGCGTCATCATCATTCCTAAAGGCGAGGGATACTCGATTATGTGGGAAGAAGGAAAGGAAAAGGTCGTTGTCCCCTGGCACGAGGATAGTATCTTCGTACCACCCAACAAGTGGTTTCACCAGCATTTCAATGCCGGTGGTACCCCAGCGAGGTATCTTGCCTTACATCCGCCGATGCAGTTTTATGGTCACGCTGAGAAGATTGAGGATCGGGCTAAAGACCAGATCGAGTATCCCAACGAGGACACATGGGTCAGAGAGAAATTTGAGGCAGAGTTGGGCAAGAGAGGTCTTAAAACCCTTATGCCCCCAGAGGCGTATGAGAATCCTGACTACGAGTGGTCCAAGGCTATGGGAAAACGATAATAGGTAAAATCCTGTGTCAGGTTGTCCCTAGGTCCCAACTTTCTTTAAGGATAACCTGCTGGTATGGAGGCAAGCGGAATACCACGCAGGTTCATTCGTCTGTTAGGTATTCTCCCGCGGCATCCGCTCTCGGGCGGCGGGGCACACCAGACTTCAAAGCTTACTCTGTCCTGCTCTCCTGAGGTCCTACCTGTCGGTTGCCCAACAAGTTAAGCTTGAACTTCCTAACCGTGTCAGGCGTAACTACATCTCCCCCTGGGCTTCGGAAGTAGAGCGCGTCGAAAGGACACTGGACGATGCACGCACCACACTGCACGCATTGCTCGGCCTTGGGCAAAGTTGCCAGTTGCCGTTCATAGTCAACCTTAAAGACGTCCGTGGGACATACCTGCTCACAAAAACCGGTGCCCTTACATTGTTCCGCATCCAGAGCAATCCGCAGCAGCCGGTCTTCGTGCAGGCCGCTCTTGTAAACGGGAGTGCTCCCCGTCAGGTCGAGACCCAAAATCAAAAGCACGACGAGTGCGCTAAGGCCCCACCGCAAGATCAGCGCCCAAGAAAAATCGCCGGCCAGTGTCGTATAAGTAACGGTACCAAGCATAAAGAAGATCCAGAGGAGTAGCAGAATACCTCGTTCGCCGAAGTCAAAGAAAACTAAGCCAACGCTTTTTCCCGTGGTACGGAGCCTCCCCTGATAGAGGGGAAAACTCGAGAAGATCAGAAAGGACGCCCCCCACACAAGGCACACAAGTGGAATCACTCCCTCTCTCCAAAACGGGAACACCAGCGGAGCAAGGAAAGATATCGGGAATGCCCAGGCGACGGCCATCTCAAGCCTTTGTGGCCAAGGGAAACTCACCGTGCGCATATCCACAGTCTTCTCAAGTCCACTGTTCAGGAAGGGGAGGATTGAATGAGCGTAGACCGGTCCCCAGACGACCATCCAGCCGGCCTTTTTGTGGATGATCTTATCCTCGACACCAGTAGCCGCGAGTTGGGGCAGAATCACTTGTCGATGGTCGACGAGGTCTTCGATACCACTCGTTTTGAGGACCGAGATCACGTCGTGATTTGTCAGTAGCCCCCCCGTCGCCGCACACCACACGTTAACTCCGCGGCTGTTCGCGACGAGCAGATATGCATCGATCCCTTCGAGGGCACGCTTTACGCGTTCTACCGTGAGGCGAAAATTGCAGGTAAGTAGGACGGGTGAATTACGGCCAGGGGTTCCCATCTTGACCAGACCCGTCTTAGCCGGAAACGGCAGCACTCGCAACAGGGTTTGAAGGACATTGACCCATACGAAACTGAAATGCTTCATCGTGAGGCTCCAGCAGGCTTGCGAGCCACGAACTCGCTGAAGCTTCGTAGGATATCCGAGTTGACCGATACAATCGACAGACCCCCATCCATTAGTTTATCTGAGAGGTTCATGGTAGGGTGTGTCGTCTGCTGAGTAATGACGTAGGTGAGGATTACAAGAGGGGCCGTGATCAGCGAGTGAACCAACCGCCTGAAGAGGGTTTGAGGTTTGACCTCATCTGCGACGAGCAAAAGGCCTCCGGGCTTCAGGATTCGTGCGATGTGTTTAAGAGTGTAAATGAGCTCATCCTCACTTAACTCGGAAAAGCAGAGGCCGCTGGTTACAGTGTCGTAACTCTCCGTTTCCTCCTTGTTCAGTTCGGCAACACCTATTTCCATGAGGTCGACTGCCTCCGTCAAGCCCGCTTCCTGTACCCGTTGACCAGCGATCTCGAGCATCTGGGCGTTGACATCAATTCCCTTCACCTTTGCGCCCTGCCTTGCGGCACGAAGGGCCAAGGCGCCGGTCCCGCAGCCGAGATCCAGCACGTGCTGCCCGTGCTCGATGTGGCTCGCAAGGCGATCATAAGCTTTCTCTATCTGCCCGAGGGTAAGCAGACGGATACCGATTTCGTATCGGCGTGGAGCGGATTCAAGGATCCGCATCAGGACGTAGGTGCTCATTTCTGGATCCGCGTGGTTGTCTCAACCGCCATCCTACTGGAGTTTGCCCCCCTTTTTCATCTCACCTGACCCGAATTGCAGAGACGTCTGCTCGACCCCGAGTGCCGAGTGGAGGAACCATTGTGCTGCCAACAGTAATCAGCCCAGGCGTGTGCTGGCAGGTCACGCCTAGCTGGAGTGTCGAGTTTGTCCGCAATTGGACGAAGGGGACGACCTCATAAACCTGAAGCTCGGATTCAAGGCTCCTCTGCTACCGCAGTTCATCAATGCCGACTATACAGTTAGCTGGCTAAAGATACATGGGCGGTGACTAAAAGATTACAGTATAGTCCTCCTAGTGTTCACTCAGTGTGCTAGCAAACGTTCATCGAGTAGCTTGTTAGCCTGGACTTGTCCTATACTTTACACAGGATTTTCCCAAGATGGATGTGTTAATCACAGGAGCCGATCAGCGACAGGGTTTAGCCGTGATAAGAGCTTTGGGTTCGAAGGGGTTGAGAGTATTCGCTGCTGGATTAGAGCCAAACAGCCTCGGTTTCTTTTCGCGCTACACGGCGGGCTTCTGCCAGTATCCCTCACCGCTAACGGACAAGAGAAGGTTTGTTAGTACCATCGTAGAAGCGGTTAGCCAATATAGTATACCGGTGGTTTTCCCGGTTGTGGAATCTACCGTGATCGCCCTCGATGAATTTCGATCTGAATTAGGAGGCCAAACTAAACTAGCCCTTCCCTCCACAGATTCACTCCTTCAAGCTCTTGACAAAAAAGAAACGCTTACCTTAGCAGCGACTTTGGACATCCCAATCCCTAAGAGTTGTTTTCCTCATTCCCTAGATGAGGCTCTTACCTTTGCTGAAAATGTTGGCTATCCAATTGCCATGAAACCCCGTGCTTATCGATCCTATAGGCGTGTTAGCGGTGGAGCTAGCTTTAAAGTCGCCTATGCCAGAGACTCTAAAGATCTTGTCAAGGAGCTTCAACCGTTCTACCAAGAAAACACTTATCCGATTCTTCAAGAGTACTGTGCCGGAGTGAAGGTCAATCAGGGAGTATTATACGCGGGCGGGGAAACATTAGGCC
>JBHHYU010000001.1:0-110025 GCA_046757725.1 Binatia bacterium | reverse complement strand
TTTCAACAGTTAACAAAAGACCGCCTGAAAATCAATAGCCCCGCGCCAGCAACGCTTTACTTAGTGTCACCGTTACACTAAACTGATGTCCAACATCTTTCAACAAGGAGCTTGCATGCAGGGAGCCGGTGAGATTGCCTTACTGACGGATTTATACGAGCTTACGATGGCTCAGGGCTATTTCCAGAGCGAGAAGATCGAACCGGCGACGTTTAGCCTTTTCATCCGGTCCTATCCTCCTAACCGAGGTTATTTCGTTTCTGCCGGGTTGGAAGATGTTCTGCGTTTTCTTTCTAGCTTTGCTTTCAATCAAGAGGCCATTGATTACCTCTATTCGACGCGAATCTTCAAGGACGATTTTCTTGATTTCCTTAAAGACCTGCGCTTTACAGGAGAGGTTTGGGCGATTCCTGAAGGGCGGCTCTTTTTCAAAGACGAGCCGGTTATTGAAATCACCGCTCCCGTTATTGAGGGACAGATTGTCGAGACCTTCATCATCAACCAAATTAATCTGCAAACGCTTATCGCGACCAAGGCGGCCCGTTGTGTTTATGCCGCAGGCGGGCGCGGAGTCGTTGATTTCTCCCTACGGCGTACGCAAGGCATCGATGCAGGGATGAAAGCTGCTCGGTCGAGCTATCTGGCCGGATTTGCAGGCACCAGCAATGTGTTGGCCGGTAAGAGATACGGCATCCCGATCGTTGGAACGATGGCCCACTCTTTTATTTCAAGCTTTGAGTACGAAATCGATGCCTTTCGAAACTTCACCACGAGTTTTCCTGAGAACTCTATCTTGCTCGTCGATACCTACGATACCTTGGCTGGAGCTGCGAAGGCGGTAAAGGTAGCCCAAGAAATGGCCGGCAGGGGCTACCACCTTCGCGGGGTGCGGATCGACAGCGGAGATCTGATCGTCCAAGCCCGTGAGGTTCGGCAGATGCTCGATCAAGCAGGATTACCTGATGTGAAGATCATTGGCAGTGGAGGCTTGGACGAATACGACTTGACGGCGCTTTCAGAGGCGAACGCTCCCTATGATAGCTTCGGCGTTGGGACGAAAATGGGAGTCTCTGGCGACGCCCCTTGGTATGACAACGCCTACAAGTTAGTTGAGTACAACGGGCGGCCAACATTGAAACTCAGTACTGGTAAAATCTCTTGGCCTGGAAGAAAACAGGCATTCCGCTATGTAGACCGGCGAGGTCAATTGCAGAAGGATATCCTAGCGCTCCGAGATGAAAACACGCAGCGTGGTGAACCTTTACTTAAAAAGGTTATGGAGAGAGGGAAGCCTATATCTCCCTATCCGCTCCTACAAGAGATCCGGGAACGCTTTCTGGATGAAATTAACCGACTCGACAAGCGCACCAAGGCGGTGCGCAATCCTTTGCCTTATCCTGTAAAGCCTAGTCCCCGACTCCGGAAGCTCCGGAGGGAGATCAAGGAGCAGATATCCGAAACCGAACTTGCTTCAGCGACTGTCTCGCAACATGGACTTGGCGAAAGCTAGAGACTTAGAGAACCTTATGAAGCGGGACGAGCTGATTTTCTGAAGATAGCATTCAAACACACCGGTCAGGAAACAACGATACGGTCTCTAGCAAGCAGACCGACGAGACCACCTGACTGCATGAATTTCCCTCTGGAGCCACGAAGACAAACAGATCTCTCTCCACTAAAATAGGGAGCGAATCAAGCCAGATAGCGGGTCTTTCCTTTAAAACCTAACCACGGCAGCGCCCCAGGCAAAACCCGCTCCGAATGCGTTGAGCAGCACAATGTCTCCGGCACGGATACGGCCCTGCCTCCGCGCCTCGTCCAGCGCCACTGGCACGGAGGCGGCCGATGTATTGCCATACTTATCCAAGTTTACCACCACTTTTTTCATGGGGACCCCGAGCCGCTCTGCCAGGGCACTAATGATCCTACGATTGGCCTGATGAGGAATGACTAAAGAGATTTCATCGATATCCACTCCCGCCTCCTCCAAGACCTCGCGGCTAATCTCTTCCATGGAACGCACCGCAATTTTAAAAACCTCTTTCCCATTCATGGTAATCGTGTGCTCATTTTTTCTCACGCTTTCCTCATTGGTCGGTTTACGAGAACCGCCGGCAGGGACGTACAAGGTTTTTACGTAAGAGCCGTCCGTGCGCAATTTTGTACTGAGGATTCCCTTATCTCCGTTCTCCGATGCGCCAACCACCACAGCGCCCGCACCGTCGCCAAACAGAATACAGGTCGTACGATCCCTCCAGTTAAGTAGTCGGCTTAAAGCATCGGAGCCAACCACCAGGGCATTACGAACCTTGCCCGTCCGAATGAACGAATCCGCCACCGACAAGGCATTGAGAAAACCGGAACAAGCAGCGTTCACGTCGAACGAAAAAACCTTCCTTGCTCCGAGCATGTCCTCGAGGACACATGCTGAACTAGGAAATTGATAATCCGGAGTGACGGTCCCTACGATGATCGCCTCAAGATGCTTCGCCTCCAGGCCTGCATCCTCAAGGGCTCTGACCGAAGCCTGATAGGACATATCCGCATTCCCCTTACCCTCCTCTAAGATTCGCCTTTCCTTGATTCCGGTACGTGTCGTAATCCATTCATCGCTCGTATCGACAAGCTTCTCCAACGCAGCATTGGTCATCACCTTCGATGGTAGCTCGGATCCGGTGCCAAGGATCACGCTTTTGAACCGTGTTCCTCTCATGCAGCCTTCCCGAACAGAACACAAGCGTTGGTCCCCCCAAACCCAAAGGAGTTGGAGAGTACCACATGGAGTTCGGCCTGGCGCGCCCCTTTCGTGGTGTAATCCAAATCGCATTGAGGGTCCGGCGTTTCATAGTTAATGGTGGGGGGGATGATTCCGTTATAAAGGCCCAAGACAGAGAAGATGCCTTCCACCGCTCCCGCTGCTCCCAACAGATGGCCCGTCATTGACTTGGTAGAACTAATAGGAATTTTATAGGCACGCTCCCCGAAGACTTTTTTAATGGCCTGCGTCTCATTGATATCGTTATATTCAGTGGAGGTGCCATGGGCATTGATATAATCCACCTTATCCGGCTCCATGCCCGCGTCTTTCAGTGCCAATGCCATGCAGCGAGCAGCACCCTCACCGTTAGGTGCAGGCGCGGTCATGTGGTAGGCATCTCCATTGGCTCCATAGCCAATTACCTCCGCGTAAATCTTCGCTCCTCTTTGGAGGGCTTTTTCCTTCTCTTCCAAGATCAACATGCCGGATCCCTCGGCCATCACAAACCCGTCCCGATTCTTATCAAATGGCCGGCTTGCCCGTTCCGGCTCATCATTGCGCGTGGAGAGCGCTTTCATAGCACTGAAACCTCCGACGCCAAGAGGCGTAATGGCAGACTCGGAACCCCCGGCAATCACAGCATCCTGAAGGCCGCAGCGAATCATGTGAAAGGCTTCGCCGATGGCATGATTACCCGAGGCACAAGCTGAGGTAGGGGTCCAGTTGGCGCCTTTGGCCCCAAAACGAATAGCAATTTGACCCGGCGCCAAGTTGGAGATCACTTTAGGAATGAAAAACGGTGAAATTTTACGTGGCCCGCCTTCCATAAAAGCTCTGGTATATCGCTCAATAGTCTCGATGCCGCAAAGGCCCACACCGACAATGACTCCGACTCGCTCCGCCGCTTCGGGTTCGATTTTAAACCCACTATCTTCCATCGCCATAGCCGTTGCCGCGACACTATACTGGATGAAGGTATCCATCTTTCTAATCTCTTTGGGCTCGATAAATTCCTCCGCATGAAAATCAGGGATCTCCCCGGCTATCCGAGTGGAAAAGGATTCCAGATTAGGAAAATGGGTAATCCGCCTGATTCCAGACTTGCCGGCTACTAGGGCAGCCCAGTTTTTCGCTACACCTGTCCCCAAAGGCGAAACCAACCCGAGCCCAGTTACCACTACCTTCCGATGTTCAAATGGCCTCATAGTCTAACCGTTCAAATAGTGCTTAAAATAAGCCAGTTTAACGTTAGCGTCAACACCTGGGCAGGTCGAGTCGCTGATGCCTTACCAATACTTCTCTCGAAACTCGAGAATTTTGTGAATCAACGGTCGAACTAACTCGCCACTTTTCGTTGAAGGCATGTCATCTTGCCCTTTTCCGCTCATCTCGCGAAGCACGGCCGCCACTGAACCCTTTAGCGCGGGTAGGTCGTATCCCCCTTCGAGCAGAAAGGCAATCTTTCCCCCCGCGTGCCTCTCTGCCAGTTTAAGGAGCATGGCAGCCATGAAACCAAAACCTTTTTCTGTGACCCCCATTCCCCCCAATGGGTCGCGCCAGTGTGGGTCAAACCCAGCTGAAACGAGAATCCATTCCGGTTTGTACCGGTCTCCGAGAGGCACGACAATATCCGTAAAAATTCGGAAATATTCCGAGTCGCCACAACCTGCAGGGAGAGGGATATTGACCGTATACCCCTTCCCCTCCCCCACACCCGCCTCTTCAATGGCCCCGGTACCCGGATAGAAAGGATACTGATGGGTAGAGACATAGAGCAGCGACGGCTCCTGATAAAACGCATCCTGCGTACCATTTCCATGGTGGACATCCCAGTCCATGAGCAAGATCCGCTTCACGCCGTAATGACGCTTGAGATGACGGGCACCGATAGCTATGGTATTAAAAAGACAGAAACCCATCGCGCGAGTTCTCATGGCATGATGACCGGGCGGACGTACCAAGGCAAAGCCGTTCCGGTGGTCACCTGCAGCTATAGAATCCAAAAGTTCTAAAAAACCACCCACCGCCAACAACCCTATTTCAAAGGAGTCCGAACAAGTAACGGTATCGCCATCCAAGGCATAGTGATCACGCCGGGAGGTCGCCTGGACGAGTTTGACGTAATTCCAGTCATGGCAGGTCTCGACCTCACCCATCAAAGCGGCCCGGGGGGGTAGGTGTTGAAAATTTCTAGAATCAAGTTCAGCAGTGAGATCGAGAAGAGTCCTCAAACGTTCCGGGCTCTCTGGGTGAGATGGGCCAGGCCTATGCTTCAAAAAATCACGATCAATAACGACTGCAGAACGTGCCATAGGCTTAAGTCCGTTTACCACTTGTTATGGAACCTGCGAAGCCTTTCAAGTCGCTAGATGCCCTTGTCAATAAATAAGAAATAGAGTAGCTTACAACCGAGGGAAAGCGATGTTTGGCATTGGTATGCCAGAACTGCTGTTGATTCTAGCTCTTGCCTTGATAGTCCTCGGGCCCAGGAAACTTCCGGAAATTGCGCGGGCTTTAGGTAAGGGCATTGCCGAGTTTCGTCGTGCGACGGATGAGTTGAAAGAGGATTTTCGCCAAGTGGAACAGGAAATAGAAGAGGCTGCTCCGGAGATACCGGCAGGCGACGATTCTCCGCCATCCACTTCACCACCTCCTGCGGAAGAGAGTGAAAAGAAACCGACGTGAAGGGCCATTCGACGATGCTCGAATGCCTTTTACCGGCCATCTGGAAGAATTACGTTCGTGCCTGATCAGATCCTTCTTAGCTGTACTCGTTGCCTTCGCCGCTTGTTTTGCCTTCGCAGATACTATTCTCTCCTTCCTCACTGATCCCCTGCTCCGCATACAGTTCCCCGGCCTCACCCTTATCGGTACGGGAATTCCGGAGGCCTTCTTTACCAAAATCAAGGTTGCCCTCATTGCTTCCCTCTTTTTTGCACTCCCGGTCATTCTCTGGCAGGCCTGGAAATTTGTCACGCCGGGCCTCTATCCGCAGGAGAAACACTATGCCCGCACCTTTGTCATTTTCGGAACTCTGTTGGCTTTTTTAGGAGCCTGGTTTTGTTATGAAGTGATTTTTAATGTTGGATTCAGTTTTCTTCTTAAGGCTTATCAGTCCATCAACGTTCGGCCGGCAATCAGAATTGGGGAATATCTCTCTTTTTCATCCAAGATGCTCCTGGCCTTTGGGATAACTTTCGAACTCCCCGTCGTTGCTTATTTTTTGGCACGAATCGGAATGATTGACCATCTCTTCCTGATCCGGCAGTCGCGATATGCGATCTTGGTAATTTTTATTCTGGCGGCCATTCTGACACCACCTGATGTTGTCTCCCAGGTGCTTCTCGCCCTCCCTCTCACCATCCTCTACGCCATCAGCATAGGCGTCGCTTATTTCGCCCGGCGAAGAGACAGTTAATGGATCAGCGGATAGTACTTATTACCGGTTTCCGGTTCGGGGATCAGAAGGGGACATTCGTGATTTTAGCTCGCTGTATTCTCGTCCGTATTTACAAAAACGGCAGCCGCAAAAACGGTGGTCCACAGCCCGTCTTTATTTCCCACCGCAGATTGGGTAATGTTGCTGGTACGAACGATTTTCCCCGACATTTTGAAAAGCTGTTCACGCTCGTCCCAGGCCGTGTCGGGATCAAATTCAATCCCTAACGTCGTCGCAAGCATACTCGCCGCCAGATCCTCCGCATATTCTCCCGCCTTCTCTTCGGTTTCGCCGAAGGAATGGTGCTCGGAGAGATAACCATACTGGTCTTGATCCGCGGGAATGGCCACTCCCACCGATGCCGCAACTAGGCGATTCGGTTCGTTGGTACTCTCACGATCATACACACAAAAAACTATCTCACCCGGATGCAATAACTTCAAACCCTCATCTTTCCACAGTCTCTTACATCCTGGAGGATAGATACTCGAAACCAAAACCAAGTTGCAATGAGCTAGACCTGCTGTTCGCAATGCCAGCTCGAAAGAGGCCAGACGCTCTTTGTGGACTCCGACTCCTTTTGTAAAAAAGACTTTTTTAGGAACCATCGGTAGCTGTCCTTACCATGAAAGAAAAAATGTGACAAGATTTTTTCTACACCCCGCCTGGAAGTCCTATTCCACGACGGCGAGGATCACTCCTGCTTCTACCACATCCCCTGCTTTGACCCTAACCTCTTTAACTTCACCCGCGAGGGGACTTCGAACTTCATTTTCCATCTTCATAGCCTCAACAATGGCAAGACCTTCCCCTTTCTTGACCGGGTCTCCTTCTCTGACCAGCACGGCAATAATCCTCCCGGGCATAGGCACTGAGATTTCCTGCCGCCCTTGGATCTGAACCCCGGATTGTAGACCCCCCAAACGCCTTCGTCTCTCATCTACAAGTTGGATATGGTAACTCCGCCCATCCACAAGGACTCTGTATTCATCCTCTGACGTATCGACGTCCACTTCAAAGGATCGATTATCCACGATGAGGGAAAAGTTGGTCACTCCTGTTTTTCTGCAGTCCACAAGAAACTCTTTTCCGTCTACTGCAATGCGATAGAGCGAGCGACCCATCTCCTCGATCTCCAGAGTGTAAGTGCGTTCCGCCAAGCTGGCAATAAAGGCCATACGGATCCCTTTACCTTTTCCAGCCTCGGCTCAAGACGCTAGAAGCCGGGCGCAAGGACTCCTGCCTTCCTCTTTCCCGCCACGGAGATGGTTCAGCCGCGCCCTGCTGCAAAAGTCGAAGGGTCTGCTCCTGCTCACGGTGCACGGCGGCTATGGCTGCAGAGGCCAGGGCAATATCTTTGTGGGGATAAATTTCCTCTTGCCGCATCATACGGTGTTCGTCCTCTATGAACCCTGTGTTGAGATCTCCGGCCATGAAGCGGGGGTGCCGCAGGATCCATTGGTGAAACGCGACGTTGGTTTTAATTCCGCGAACCTGGTACTCGCCAAGCGCTCGACGCATCCGCAGAATCGCCTCGACACGATTTTCTCCCCAAATGATGAGCTTCGCGATCATCGGATCATAGTAAATGGAGACCTCGGCCCCTTCATACACCCCGCAATCGTTCCTCACGCCCAAGCCCTCCGGTAATCGGAGTCCTTCTATTCTTCCCGGATAGGGCATAAAGTCATTTTCCGGGTCCTCCGCATAGATGCGACACTCGATGGCATGCCCAGTAGAGGTAATATGGCGTTGACGCCAGGGAAGGTATCCCCCAGCGGCCACTTCGATTTGCGCCTTTACCAGATCGATTCCCACCACTCTCTCGGTAACCGCGTGTTCCACCTGAAGCCGAGTGTTCATCTCCAAAAAATAAAAGCTTCCCCCCTGGTCCAAAAGAAACTCGAAGGTTCCAGCTCCCACGTAATGGACCGCTCGGGCAGCCTTGATCGCAAGCCTGCCCAGCCTGCGCCGTGTCCGGTCATCGAGTCCAGGGGCCGGACATTCTTCAATAATTTTCTGGTGGCGGCGCTGAATAGAGCACTCCCGCTCATAGAGGTGCAGCACTTTGCCGTATTGATCAGCGAGGATCTGGACCTCCACATGACGGGGCCGATCTAAAAACTTTTCAACGTAAAGCCGAGAATCAGCGAACGAAGAGGTGGCCTCAGAGCGGACTGCGCGATAAGCTGAGGAGATCTCTTGGGCAGAACCGACAAATCGCAGTGCCTTACCACCCCCACCCGCAACGGCCTTTAACATGAAGGGATAGCCAACGCTTTCCGCGACCATCGTGACGTCCTCTTCGGAGTTTAAGACTTCCGATCCGGGGACAACTGGGATTCCGGCGGTTTTCATTAGCCCTCGTGCCTTGACTTTATCCCCCATCTGCTCCATCACCTCGGGCGAGGGTCCAATGAACACTATTCCCTTTTCCTGACATTTCCGAGCGAACTCACTGTTCTCAGCCAAGAAGCCGTAACCTGGATGGATGGCCTCAGCCTCACTTTTTTGGGCCACTTCGAGAATGCGATCTATCGCTAGGTAACTCTGCGTGGAAGGAGCCGGACCGATCTCATAGGCATAATCGGCATATTTAACATGGAGGGAATGGCGATCGGCCTCGGAATAGACAACAACGGTTTCGATATCCAACTCTCTACACGCCCGAGTAATACGGACTGCAATCTCTCCCCGATTGGCAATTAGGATACGCTTAAACATAACGGTTAGTTGGAGACAGAGAGTAGAGACACCGCATGAAAGACGCGCAAACCCCGACGTTTTTCATATCTGTCCCTTTGTAGACCGTAGTTCTTCTATCTATCTATAAGGGTATATTCCCATGTTTCTTGGGCGGGTTATGATCTCGTTTGTTTTTCAACATTTCTAAAGAGCGGATCAAGGTGGGACGAGTCTCCTCCGGATAGATCACGGAATCCACATAGCCCAGTTCAGCCGCCTTAAAGGGGTTGGCGAATGTCTCCCGATAGTCCGCCACCATCTCTTCCCTGGTTCTAGCTGGATCCTCCGCTTTTTCTAAGTCCTCCCGAAAAATAATATTGATGGCCCCCTCCGGGCCCATGACGGCAATTTCTCCGCTAGGATAGGCGAGATTGATATCCCCTTTGAGGTGTTTGCTTGACATTACGATGTAGCCCCCACCATAAGCCTTGCGGGTGATCACGGTGACCTTGGGCACAGTGGCCTCTGCGTACGCGTAAAGGAGCTTGGCCCCGTGACGGATAATACCATTGTACTCTTGAACAGTCCCTGGCAAAAATCCCGGCACATCAACAAAGGTCACCAACGGAATATTGAAACAATCACAGAACCGAATAAAACGGGCGGCCTTAACTGCCGCATTGATATCTAAACAACCTGCCAAGTGGGCCGGCTGATTGGCAACGATCCCTACCGACCCCCCACCCAACCGCGCGAAACCGACGACGATATTCGGAGCGAAATCGCGCTGCACTTCATAAAGGTAGCTCTCATCCACCACGGCACCGATAAGCTCCTTCATGTCATATGGCCGATTTGGATTGTCTGGGATTAGATCTGCGAGCCTCCGGTCCCGTCTCGACGGGTCGTCATGAGTCGGATGGAATGGTGGATCCCCTTGATTGTTGCTGGGGAGGAATCCCATGAGTTCCCGAATCATCAGGAGACATTCTTTTTCGCTCTCTGCCGAAAAATGGGCCGCTCCACTCTTGGTGTTGTGCGCCTCAGCGCCACCTAATTCTTCCTTGGTCACCTCTTCATGTGTAACGGTCTTAATCACATCCGGTCCGGTGATGAACATGTAGCTGTTCGACTTTACCATAAACGTAAAATCGGTGATGGCCGGGGAATAGACCGCGCCGCCGGCGCAAGGGCCCATGATAGCGGAGATTTGGGGTACCACTCCGGAAGCAGTCACGTTTTTTAAAAAAATATCCGCATATCCGGCTAGGCTTACCACCCCTTCTTGAATACGCGCTCCTCCGGAGTCGTTAATCCCTACAATGGGCGCACCGTTTTTGAGGGCCAAGTCCATAACCTTACACACCTTCTCAGCAACGACCCCACTCAAGCTTCCGCCGAAAACGGTAAAATTCTGAGCATAAACATAGACCGGCCTGCCGTCGATAGCTCCAAAACCGGTCACCACAGCGTCCCCTGGAACCTTCTTGGCTTCCATGTCAAAATCCGTGCAGCGATGTGTCCTCAACCGGTCCATCTCGACGAAACTTCCGTGGTCAAGGAGGATTTCGAGCCGCTCACGTGCCAAGAGTTTCCCCTGTTCATGCTGACGCCGGATGCGGTCTTCCCCTCCCCCAGCATCTACCCTACGGTTCAGTTCACGAAGCTTTTCCAGATTATCCTTGAGTGCCACCGAAGAAAGTTCTCCTCGCTTGATTAGATTGAATAGAAGGGAGGACGAAGTTTACGCATCATAACAAAACATTTCTATCTGTCAACAGCGAAGGGTCTTTCCCAAATCTCGAGCCACACCTTGAACTTTAATAGTGAAATTGCTAGTTTGGCATTTTCCACCCACCCCCCCATCCGAGCGTTCGTTAAGTAGGGATTAGATCGTGTCAGTAACAAATAAAAAACGGCCCCTACCGAGGAAAGAAACAAGTTTTCCTGGACGCAGGCACCACCCGGCAAAAAGTAGGCCGGCCTTATTGATGGTCTCTGCCAGTGAGGGTGACGCCAATATGCTCTATGCAACGGGGTTTTTTGCCCCGGACCCCTTTATTTTTCTTCAATTCCGAAAAAGAAAATATGTGATCATGAGTGATCTAGAGTTTGACCGTGCCAAGAAACAGGCATCGGTCGATCACGTCCTCTCTCTCTCAGCCTACCAGAAGCGGCTTAGAAAGATGGGGACATTCCACCCTACTACGGTGGATGTTCTGGAGATGGTTCTACGAGAAAAAGGGATCAGTTCTTTCTTAGTCCCCTCCGATTTTCCGACTCTGCTCAGCGATCAGTTGAGATCAAGAGATTTTGCGCTTGAGGTGAAGGAAAATCCCTTTTTTTCGGAGCGGGACAGGAAGCGGGTTGATGAGGTAAAAAATATCCGTGACTCGCTGCGGGTGGCCGAGCTGGGACTCGAAGCGGGGATCAAAGCCCTGAAGAAAACAAAGATCGGCCGGAACCGCTATCTCTATCTCAACGGATACCGCCTGAGCTCGGAAACCCTTCGGACAATCGTTAACACCACTATCATGAGCCAGGGATGGGTACCCAGCCACACGATCATCTCTTCCGGAGACCAGTGCTGTGACCCACACGATGAAGGTAGCGGTCCTATCAAGGCGAATACATCTATCATCTTTGACATCTTTCCTCGCTCTCAGAAGACAGGCTATTTCGGAGACTTGAGTCGTACCGTGGTGCGTGGTAGAGCCTCAAAGCGGCTTAAAGAAGCATATGTCACAGTCCAGGCCGGACAGGAAGTGGCCTTTCGGATGATCCGGGACGGTGTTGAAGGGAGAAAAGTCCACGAGAAAATTCTTGCCCTCTTTGAGCAGAGAGGTTTTCCCACCGGCAAGATCAACGGGAGGATGCAAGGATTCTTTCATGGCACGGGGCACGGACTGGGTCTAGATATTCATGAGCCGCCTCGCATTGCGTCGGGCAGCACTGCGCTTCGGACCGGCCAGGTGGTCACGGTCGAACCCGGCCTCTACTACCTTGGAGTCGGTGGGGTACGTTTAGAAGATGTTGTCTTGGTCACGCCTCATGGAAATCGAAACCTCACCCGTTGTCCTCAGTTTTTGGAGATTTAGATTTTCGAATAGTCGGCTTGACAAAACAAGGTTCCTTGTTTCACCGAAAAGGTTCCATCGGAGACAAAAACTGAAACAGACCAGGAAGAGGGAGGTTCAGACTGCGGAGGCTGGCTGTATGAATACGGTTCGTGACCATGTGAGCCAACGCTAGAAAGGGCTGTGCGCCAGAAGGAGGAACCATGAAGGCAAGGGTGTTAGGGATCGGTACGATGCTGTTGCTCCTATCCACCCCCACGTGGGCTCAACTCGACCGCATGTTGGAGGGTTTAAGTTTTGGCCAGAAGAGCGGCCTAAGCGATGTAAAGGTTGGCTCCGGATTAAAAGAGGCATTAAAAATCGGCACTGGGAACACAGTCAATCTGACCGGGAGGACAAACGGGTATTTCCGGAACAAAGCGATCAAGATACTTATGCCGAAGACCCTGCAAAGGCTGGAGAAACCCTTGCGGTTAGTAGGCTATGGACCCCAGATAGATGACTTTGTCTTGAGTATGAATCGCGCAGCCGAGCAGGCAGCGCCGTTCGCCAAAGACATCTTCTGGAATGCCATTGCCGAGATGTCTTTCGACGACGCTAAAAAGATCCTGGCCGGCAACGACACCGCCGCTACCGACTATTTCAAAGCCAAGACTACTGATAAACTTTCGGTTGCTTTTCGTCCGGTGGTCGAAAATGCAATGAATCAAACCGGCGTGACCCGGCACTACAAGGATCTCGTAAAGCGCTATGAGAAAATTCCGTTCACCAAAAGCATGGCCTTCGACATTGACCGGTACGTTGTGGAAAAGTCCATGGACGGATTATTTTATGTTCTTGGACAAGAGGAGAAAAAAATCCGCAAAAATCCCGCGGCTCGAGTTACCAATCTCCTTAAAGAAGTATTTGGAAGCTAAACCCTCGGAGGCCTCAATTGACACCTTCCCTGTGATGAACTAAGTTGCGGGCAAAACGCAAAACCCGCGAGTCAATAGGAGGTCCCACGATGAATCGTATTCGCCGGATCCTGCATCCCACCGATTTTTCCCGCGCCTCGGGACGGGCCTTGGCCGAGGCCAGAGAGCTTGCCAAGCAAAACAAGGCTGAACTCCTCGTAGTCCATGTGATGGAAACCCCGATGCCGTATGCTGCAACAGAAGAATACGCCTCCCCCACGCTTTATGCGGAGCTCGAGTCTACCGCCAGAAGGCAGGCCGAGGCTACCATATCGGCTTTGTTGAAAAAGATTCAGAAGGCCAGGGTGAAGGCTAAGGGCTTGCTGCTTAAGGGAACGCCACATGAACAGATTGTCCAAGTTGCCAAGACCAGGCGAGTCAATCTAATAGTCATGGGCACTCACGGACGTACGGGAATCTCTAAGTTGTTCATGGGGAGCGTGGCCGGGCGGGTCATTTCTACGGCGCGCTGTCCGGTTCTGACTGTTCGTGGCCGATAATCTGGGACTTTTCTCCGAGTCCGGTGATGCGACTGCTGACGATATAAACTGTAAACTGGACAAGCTTTCATTTTCCAAGGCCAAGGGGGGTGTTTATGACGGAATCATTTGAGGACCACTGTTGGAAAGATATCGTGAGTCAGGAAATTTTGGAGATTTACAAAGCCTACCGGCGAGAACCTTACGTCGGTCAAAAACCCGCTTTGCTGGCCATCGACCTTTATAACCTGGTCTTTGAGGGGGGAGCACGACCGGTCCATGAAGTCGTAAAAGAATTTAAGAGTTCATGCGGCCTCTACGCGTGGAACGCTATCCCACCTATTCAGGAGCTGTTCGCTTTAGCGCGGTCCAAAAGGATTCCTATCATCTATACCACCACAGAGACGCGTAAAGAAGTCAACCCCGCGGCTGTCTCGGCTACAAACCGTCAGGACCGAGAGCCCGAAAAAAAAGCCTATGAGATTCGGCAGGAGTTCAAGCCGGAGCGCGGTGATCTTGTGATATACAAGGAGCGGGCAAGTGGCTTCTTTGGAACACCACTGATCGCACACCTGACCCGGCTGGGGGTTGACAGTCTGATCGTTTGTGGCGAGAGCACCAGTGGCTGTGTCCGTGCGAGCGTCGTAGATGCTTACTCCTACGGTTTTCACACAGTGGTGGTGGAAGAATGCTGCTTCGATCGAAGCCTGCTTTCTCACAAGGTCAACCTCTTTGATCTCCACCACAAATATGCGGATGTCATGCACCTCGATGAAGTCAAAAACCACTGGCAACAGAAGCAAGTGAAAAAAGCAGTGTAAGGCCGAAACGTTACTCTCAGCGTCTGCTTATACCCAATAACTCAGTCACTACCCTGTTTGGGGGGGGCATGTCGTACGTCACCACAAACGGAATCAAGATTTATTATGAGATATCCGGAGAGGGATTTCCCATGGTGCTTATACACGCCAACCCCTTTGATCACCATCTCTGGATGTATCAGATCAGCCATTTCTCCACCTATTTCAAAGTCATTGCCATTGACATCCGGGGTTATGGGCGATCCGACAAGCCTACCCTCGAGTTCAGTCTTCAGGACATGGGAAACGATGTCCTAGGAGTTTGCCGGGACCAGGAGGTGAAAGAAGCAATTCTTGGCGGGGTAAGCGTCGGCTCGGGCATTGCCCTTTTACTCGGCCTGGACCATCCAGAGATGTTTAAAGCCCTGATCCTTGTGGGCGGAAGCAGTGGTGGAAGCGGCCGGATAGCAGAACGCATCCACGGATATACCGAGAGAGGGATTGGGCAATACCGTCGACAGCATCTAGAAGAGCTGGTGAGTCCCGAGTTTCGTGAATCCATGCTGGGAAGATATCTGCTTCACACATTTATCGAGAGGGACCCATGGCTCTCGGCAGACTCTATCGCTCAGATATTTCGAGCACGGGGTAGAACCGACATGACTCCTCGTCTGGCCTCGCTAAGGATCCCGACGTTGGTGATCAACGGAGAATATGACCATTCCCTACCCGCAGGTCGAAGAACAGCCGATGGGATCCCTGGGGCGATCCACAGAGTACTTCCGGGGACCGGCCATGCCTGTTGTATTGAGGATCCAAAAGGCTTCGATGAATTTGTCATTGATTTCCTTACCTCACATGATTTCATGCCTCCAGAAAAAAACTAAGGCTCTTCGCACTACTCGATAAGAGCCTTACCATACCGGCGGACAACTTGACGGTACTATCGCTATCCCTAAGAGAGGGAATTTCAAGGAAAACGGGGTGACTAACTTTTATCGAAACGCTTTTTTCTCTTGACACGCTATTGGGATTTGTGTACAAGTGGTCAGACCAGCAGACAGCTAGACCTTTACATGCTCAGAGCGATAAAGAAAACGAGAATCTCCGAGGAAGTGGTGAGCCAAATCCACGACCTGATTAGTGAAGGGCGATTCAAGGCGGGTGATCAGTTACCTTCCGAAAGGGAGCTGGCGGAGACCTTTAAAGTGAGCAGGACTTCGGTGCGTGAGGCCCTGCGGGCCCTGGAAACCAAAGGCTTGGTGGTTAGCCGAACCGGCACGGGAAATTTTGTCGCCGATCTCCCTATTGAATCACTGATCGCACCCCTGGCAACGCTTTTGATTGAAGGGAGAAACGCCCTGGCGGACATCTTTGAGTTGCGTAACGTTATTGAGCCTCATATCGCTGCTCTTGCCGCCGAGAGGGCTACTCTAAAGGATATCGAACGAATGAAAAGGATCTTGCGTAAGCAAAAGGAACAGGTCGATCGGGGCGCTACGGGAGTGGAGGCGGATGCCGATTTTCATTTTGCCATCGGCCAGGCCACCCAGAATCATGCCCTCGAAAAACTGGTTTCAGGGCTCATGGATATTTTAAGCCACAGCCGCGAAGAGTCCCTTCAGACTCCCGGTCGGAGTCAAGCCTCTATGGACTCCCATTACAGAATATTAACTGCCATCGAAACCCATAATAGAAAGAAGGCTCGCGAGGCCATGCTCCACCACATCGAGCAGGTCGAGCAGAACGTCATTACCCTAAAGAAACCCAAAAAAAGTTTTGATAAGGCTCAATTACTTGAGAGGAGGATTTCATGAGTACGATAGCCGTTGAGGTCATTTATCGAGGGATATTTCAGAAGACCCTTGCGAAACATATTAGCCGGGGAATTGTTCTGGCAGCAAGGAAAGAAAACAAGGTAGGCATTACCTTTGGTCGATACGGGGATTCCCCTGAACGAAACGGTATCCCGGCGAAGCAGTTTGCCATCGTGGCCAATGACGATGACGAGCTTCAGGCGGTGATGGCCAAGTATGAGCCCACGGAAGTGGATGTCACCATAGCCCTTGATGACGCCTTGTGTAAAGGTGTGGAGTCATGGGCTTGGTATGGGCTCCAGCCGGTCAACAGGCTGCTGAAAGAGAATGGCACGTTGATCGTAACGTCCACCAGAAGCCCCGAAGAGCTTATCCCCCATATTCACAAAAAAGACGTCCCGTACAATATCGCCATCGTCAGGGGTAAAGCTAGTTTTGCAGGACTTTGGGTCTTCAAGGATGACCACACCGACGTCAGGATTTTAGGAGCGCTTCCGCGGGTCGCGCCACAGCTGCTCAGTTCCCCTTCCGTTGAAACGTCGATCCGCGAGGCATGGAATGATGAGTTGAAGGTTGCCTCGGCGGAAAAATCTTTCGAGAGGGTACAGATCAGAAAGGTCAAGCCGGAAGAGGGCAATCCTGAAACTCCCTACACCTTCACCATGCCGGGTTGGAAGAACATGGAAGAAGGACTGGTCGTCCGCGGCATACCCGTGGGAGGTCACTTCGAAGGACATGACGGTGGCTTTCAGGCCGAGCGGAATCCTTATTTCAAAAAATTCACGACTCGCACCATGCGACCGGTGGTGGACTTTTCCAAGTGCACCAAATGCACACTTTGTTGGCTCCAGTGCCCGGATACCTGTTTCGACGTATCACCGGATGGTTACTACAACGCAAACATGGAAGCCTGTTGTGGCTGTGGAGTTTGCGAGGCTGTGTGTCCGGTGGACAAATGCATCACTATGGTGGATGAGAATCAATTTGAGAACAACGGTAATCAATGGGAGATGTGGACAAAAGACAAAGACGGCTATGCGTCCTGGCTGTCCAGCAAGATTGAACATCGGCCTGATCGCTCCCACGGGTTCCACCATCGCGGCCAGTACAACGAAGAAAGAAGAGAACAAGTTGATTAAAAAAAGATAGAACTCTCAAATAAGGAGAAGCTATTATGGAAACACAAGCAACGTCCGGGGCCAAGGCCGCAACCGCAAAGCCGGCTCGGAAAACAGATGACAAGGAGATGTTGATCAGCGGCTGTGAAGCAATCGCCCATGCATGCCGGTTGGCTGATATCGACGTGGTGACGGCCTATCCGATCCGTCCTTACGATACCGTCATGCAGATGGTCTCCCAAATGATCGCCGATGGTGACCTTGTTGCAGAATATATCGTGGCAGAGAGCGAGCATTCTCAATTTGAGATTGTCAAGCATGCCTCCGCTGTAGGGGCGCGGGTTTTCGTGGGCTCCAGCGGAGTGGGTTGGTTTTATGCCTTCGAAGCGCTGGCTGTAACTGCCGGCTTACGACTACCCGTGATCGCTATGGTCGGCAACCGGGCCCTGGACGACCCGGGCGCCTTCGGCACGGAGCATAACGATGCTTTGGCGGTGCGTGACCTGGGATGGATGCTGACGTGGGTGGAGACGGCCCAGGAGGCCCTTGATAATGCCCTGATCGCCTATCGAGTTGCCGAGGATCAACGAGTATTTCTTCCCTGCGCCCTCGGTGTCGACGGCGCTTTTCTGACGCACTCTCAACACCTTGTGAATGTCCCGTCAAGCGAGAAGGTCGATAGGTTCCTCAAGCCGTATGATCGTGGGAACAAGCTTCTGCATCCGGATAACCCCATCACCATCGCCCCGCAGGTGAATGAGGATTGGCTCATTGAGATACGCAGGCAGAACGACGAAGCCATGAAAAGAGCCAAAGGCGTGATTGAAGATGCCTACAAAGATTTCAACAAGATTTTTGGCCGCAACTATTCGCCATTCCTGGAAGAGTACATGACGGACGACGCAGATGTGGTGTTGGTGGGACAGGGAACTCTGGCCCTGGCGGTTAAGGTTACGGTACGCAAGATGCGGGAACAGGGGAAAAAGGTCGGCTTTGTCCGGCTTAAATGGGTCCGCCCTTTTCCCACTCAGGAGATACAGCAGAGCTTGAAGAAGTTTAAGGCGGTAGGAGTCATCGACCGGGATTACTCCTTCGGTTCACCTAATTCCGGCGGCATTCTTTACACCGAGATTCGCTCGGCTCTTTACGAGCTTCCAAGCCGTCCGCTCTTGCAAGGATTTATCACCGGGCTCGGCGGACGTGAGGTCACCATCGAGGGTATTACTGAAATGGGTGAAACCCTGCTCAAGGCAGCGCAAAGTGGCAAATTAGAAAAACAGGTCGCCTGGATTGGCGTAAGAGAATAGGAGGATTTTATGAATGCACAAGTAAACGTTAAAGAAGAACTTCAGAAGCTCAATGCCTTTAAAGGGGTCAAAAAGGTCGCGGTTGAGGAATTTTTTACTTCAGGGCACCGGACCTGCCAGGGGTGTGAGTCGGCCCTGGTGATGAAACTTATGGTCAAGGCCGCGGGGCCTAGGACCATTGTCTTGGGAAGCACGGGTTGTATGTACGTGGCCAATACGACCTATTACACCACGCCGTGGGTCGTCCCGTGGATGCACACCCAGTTGGGCTCCTCCGGCTCCGCCGGCCTTGGAACCGCAGCCGGGCTCAAGGCGCTGATGACTAAAGGCAAGATGAAGAAAGAACCCATTAACGTCATCGCCTTCTGTGGCGACGGAGGTGGCATTGATATGGGGCTATCCGCGATCTCGGCGACCATGATGCATGACAACTATAATCTCTTGATTCTTTGTTACGACAACGAATCCTATGCCAATACGGATATCCAAGCGTCGGGTGCTTCCCCGTGGGGAGTGAATACCACTTTCACGCCTCCCGGCAAGGCCCACAGAATCATGCAGAAGAGGTGGAAGAAAAACATCGCAGCGCTGATGACCGCGGGCCATCCCAATGTTAGATATGTGGCTACGGTTTGTGCCTCCTATGCCCTGGATATGATGAACAAGGTTCGTAAAAGCCTCAGTATGAGCGGGCCTGCTTTTATCCACTCCTTCGATCCCTGTCCGAAGGGTTGGGATTATGATCCCATGTATTCCCACGAACTCGGTGAGCTCGCCATTGAATCCGGTATTTTTCCTCTCTATGAAGTAGAGGATATGAAGCTCAAGTACTACGGTAAGACCAAAAAGTTGGTGGAGGGGAGACTTAAGAGAAAACCGGTAAGGGACTACCTCATGAGGCAAGGACGCTTTGCCCATTTCACCGATGAGGATATTGACTATTTCCAAAAAAAGACTGACGAGATGTGGGAAAAATGGGTCCTCCCGGGTGTAATCCCGATTAGACCGGCATAGGCGTCAAGCGAAGCTGATTAACCATGCAGAAAAAAAGAGGCTCCATGTATGGGGCCTCTTTTTTTTGACCCGATGCGCCGGCAATAATAGTGGACGATGGATTATGGGCAGCGACCATGGATCGGAGCGGCGGCGCGCTAAGGCGTAGCACCGACGGCTTAACCTGGCAAACAGAGCAAAAGTTCACTGGTGCTAAGCCCCTCGATGTTTATGTCGGCACCTTCGTTGCTCCTAAATACACCGGGGATGCACAAGGTGATCCGTAGTGGCGGTTGGGACAATGATCCTGCAGGACTCCGCTCGACGCTCCGCCACTCCAACTTACCCGGCATAGGGCTCAGCATGATGGGGGTTAGCTGCGCGCACTAACCCTGCCCAACTTTTTACTTGCAGACTCCAAATAATCCTTAGAGACCGAAGATCCGCCTGAAATCTTCTACATATTCCTTATAGCGAGTCCCCAGATCCTCCGGTAGAAGAGCAAATTCGAATTTCGAAGGGTCCATCTTCGGTGAAAAAGGCTTCACATCCGAACGCGCAGGGATCCGGTAGAAGGAACGAACCAGCGTCTGGCCCTCCTTCGAAAGCACAAAATCAATAAAAAGTTTTGCGGTATGGGGGTGTTCGGGTTTGGCCCCAAGGGATATGGCATTTCCTTGAATCACGACCGGTTTCACGGTGTTAACCCATTCGATCGGTGCCCCTTGATTTTTCATAAACTCTGCCCGGTGGGCATAAACGATGGATACGGGAAACTCTCCGGATATCATCAACTGGGCAATGAGGGTATGTCCCCGGCGCCATTGGAGGTCTTGTTTTGCAAGGGCCTTCATGAATTTTTGTGTCTTCTCCCTCCCCCATTTATGGGTAATAGCGGCAAACCAACGATATTCCTCGCGGTCCATGCCGATTTTTCCCTTCCATTTGGGATCCAACAGGTCTTTCCAGTCCTTAGGGGCATCCTTCTTAGCCACCATCTCCGTGTTGTATCCGATCACGTAATAGCTATTATAGACGGCGGTCCAATAACCGTTCGGCTCTTTGAATGCTTCAATATAGGCCTTGGACTCCGGAGAAAAGTAGGGCTTGATTAACTTCATGCGACGTAACAACGGGCCGCCACTCATACTGACTATGTCGTACGCCCATCTTCCCGCACGAGTTTCAGTCATGATACGGTTAGAAAGCTTTGCGTTGCTCGCGCGGAAAAGGTTCGTCTCGACGAACGGGTATTTCTTGTTAAAAGCCTTGAGGAGAGCACTTGCGTCGGGAACACTCGTCGAGGTGTACCATACCAGTTTCTTTTCTTTCTTAGCTCCCTCAATAAGCTTGGCCGTGTGCACCGACTGACTCCGCACACTTGGTATAAGGACCAATCCGAAGGCAACAATAAAGAAAACACTGACGTAGCAATTTTTGAGTTTATGCTTGCTCATTTGGACACCTCCGTAGCCGCGAGAGTCTTCTTCTAGGGTTACTTTTCTACCCTCCGCTGGTCAATACACACCCGGCCCTCTTGCCAAGTTGTCCTCTCATAACGCGAAAATGCAACTGTTTCAATAGATTTGATCGGTGACCTCTGGCCCGATCGTGCCTGTGCTTCGCCCGCGGAAGTTCTCCGGTGCCCCCAAGGCAACTAACCACTGGTCCCCAAAAACCTTATCGAAAAATTTACGCAGGCTGCACACGCTTGGCGCTTCATCTCGGCCGGTGTATTCCTGTGGAGAAAGCAAGATTATCGAGATTCATTTTCCGTGAAAGCAGTCGGAAGTCGGCGGCGAAGTTGGGGAACCGCATCGACCGTAGCCAGCTCACCGCTTCGCGACTCGTTAGGAGATCTGCTCTCCTTGACAACCCGTTCCCATGTGATATGGGTACGGTGCTTGCGCTGCCCCCCCCTGTGGTTAGTCGACCAGGATGGTATCGCGATGCCAGACTGGCCATCAGGAGCGGCAAGCCGTTCCCCTAGTGGGTAGTTTTGGAAAACTACGGGGAGACATAGATACCGTCGAAGGTTTTACCGATCCACACGCTTGGCGCTAGCGGCCGAGTAGGAACTGAGAGGTCTGTAGGGGAGCATTCGGATCGAATCCGGCCGGGGTATAACTGTCGCAGGTTTGTCTAGGAGAGAGGTTAAAGCGGCAAGGCTGCCCGATTTAGTCTGGCTTCGAGCTTTTGCCTGTATAAATTCGCCCGGTTTTTTAGTAACTTACCTGATTAAGGGGTCGTGGCTTAGATATTGCTTGTAAGTCAAAAGATACGGCTAGCGTAGGTAAGGACAATGCCTGAGGTTTTACTGACTACCGAACAAGTCGCTGAATACCTTAACGTAGATAAGTTCACTGTCTACCGGCTGTTAGCTCGGAAGAGACTTCCAGCTTTCAAGGTAGGTAATCAATGGCGTTTTAAGAGAAAGATGGTTGAGGCCTGGTTGGTAAGGAACTCGAATATCCAAAGCGAACGCATAAACTGAACAAATCTCTCATGGCATTCTCCTAATCCTCCCCGCCTGCATTTTTGCTCTTGGTGTTGCGGTCCTTAGAATTGAATCGCAAGATTCTCGACTCCGCCATTAAAAGCCTTCCCATAAAGCAACGATTCGTATAAGCTCCTTACATCTAATTATTATTAAGGAGGGCCATCCTATGCGCTATGCTATTTCAAAAGTAGATGTTTGGGCGGGACCGATCAAGGATCGTCCGGGCGGACTCGCACAGAAATTAAATGCCTTATCGAGCGCGAAAGCCAACCTCGATTTTGTTATCGCCCGACGGGCACCAGAGAAACGCGGTACAGGCGTCGTTTTCCTGGCCCCACTCAAAAAGGCATCGCAAACACGGGCAGCCAGGAAGGCGGGTTTAAAGAAAGCAGATCGCCTACACTCCTTACGTCTGGTGGGACCGGATCGCCCAGGCCTGGGAGCAAAAATCTCACTCGCTCTCGCCGCGGCGGATATTAACATGCGGGGCCTATCTGCTGCTGCTTTAAATCGGCGAAGTGTGGTTTATTTTGCCTTTGATACCAGAGCCGATGCGAACAAGGCGGAACGAATCCTAAAGAAGCTTTTAAAATAAGCTTCATAAACCCTGTTCCGCGACCACTCAAAAGCTACCAGGCAGCCTGGGAATAGAGTGACCTTTCCTCAAGCAGTCAAGCAACTTCACAAACCAAACCTACCTGAAAGGACCTGCAGATAGCCCGGGCGGACGAGAGGAACTTCGTCATGGAACTCACCACCGTCAAGATAGACAAGCCAGAAGAGGTCAATTTCATTTTGGGACAGAGCCATTTCATTAAGACCGTCGAAGATATACACGAGGCTATGGTTGCATCTGTACCTGATATTAAATTCGGTCTCGCATTTTGTGAATCTTCCGGTGCCACACTCGTACGCTGGACGGGAACCGACGATGAAATGGTGGAGTTGGCCAAGCGGAATGCCCTGGCCCTTGGAGCCGGCCACAGTTTCATTCTGTTCTTAGGAGCCGGCTTTTTCCCCATCAACGTGCTCAACGCATTAAAAATGGTGCCGGAGGTCTGCCGTATCTTTTGTGCTACGGGCAACCCGGTGGAGGTGGTTGTTGCTGAAACGGATCAAGGGCGAGGCATCCTCGGTGTAATCGACGGGGCAAAAACCACAGGGATTGAAAAAGGCGGTGATATCGCCTGGCGAAAAGATTTTCTCCGAAAGATCGGATACAAAATCTGAAGGCTTACAACTAAGAAGACTGTCGAGGCATTTGTGCTTGAAATGGATTTGAAAACGTTTCTTTTGCAGGTTTGCAAAGCTAAAATGCTTTTTTCTTAGATCTCGGAAAAAGAGCTATTCTCTACCGGAGAATTTCTTAGTTTTTGAATACCCTTCCGGCTCCTCGCACTTGGCACATTCCTTGCTCTTTTTCATAAATCGTCAATAGCGTTTTTTGTCCTTATCTCGGCTTTGCTTTACCGGTTTCTCGGTAAAAAAATGGCGATCGCAGTAGCACCATTCCCAAAACCTGGTCATTCAAATGGACGCCTGGTAGTTGTTTCAAACCGAGTCCCAGGTTATCCGGGGTCCAGATCATCAGAGAATGCAAATATGCGACCTGCCGGTGGGCTGGTCAGCGCCCTTCGGTCGGCTCTCAAGAAACGCAGCGGACTCTGGTTCGGCTGGAGTGGTGAAGCCACTCTTTACCGTGCACCCATGAGACCCAAGATTCGTCGCCTGGGGTCGATGGACCTTGCGACGATCGATCTTACAAAAAACGAAGTGAACGAGTTTTATAGAGAATTTTCCAACCGTACCCTATGGCCACTCTTTCACGGATTTACGCACTATGTGAGCTTAAGTCGCAACGCCTACAGCACTTATTTACAAGTCAATCACCGTTTTGCATCTTCTCTTTTTCCACTTCTGCGTCATGGAGACCTTGTCTGGGTCCATGACTACCATTTAATCCCTCTCGGAGCCGGGCTGCGTCAACTTGGTTGGACCGGGCATCTGGGATTTTTCCTCCACATTCCGTTCCCTTCGGTAGATACCTTCACGGCCCTTCCCTGGTCCCAAGCTTTTCTAAAAAACTTGATGGCTTACGACCTCTTGGGTTTTCACACTGAACAGTACTCTCTCAATTTCGTGGACGCCTTGGATACAGAGAGAGGTAGGATTTTGGATGGCGACACTTACCGTCGGCGAACCTCATCCTTCCGTGTCGGTGTTTATCCCGTAGGAACGGAACCGGAATTGTTCACAGGCTGGGCGCATGGCTTGGAGGCAATTCGTTACAGAGACCGCCTCCGCCGGTTGGCTGGAGCCGAGCGCATCGTCCTCGGAGTCGACCGCTTGGATTATACTAAAGGGATTACTCACCGCCTAGCCGCCTTTGAAAAACTCCTGGAATGCTCCCCTTCTTGGCACAGGCGCGTTTCTATGATTCAGATTTCCGCCCCATCACGGACGAACGTCCCCGAGTATAAAGCCACGAAAGGCGAGGTGGACCAGCTTGTCAAACGAATCAATCGTCGTTTTTCCAGCGGTGACTGGATTCCTATTCACCACCTGTATCACTCGTACAGTCAGAAAGAGCTCTGCGCCTTTTACCGCGAGGCCGATGTGTGCCTGGTCACCCCCTTGCGCGATGGAATGAACCTGGTCGCGAAGGAATACATTGCCTCACAGGTCGAGAACCCTGGCGTCCTGGTTTTGTCACGATTCTGTGGTGCGGCTGAAAATTTGCGAGAGGCCATGATCATCAACCCTTATGATACGAAAGGAACCGCAAACACCCTTAAACAGGCACTGGAAATGCCGCTCCGTGAGCGCGAGGTGCGTTGGGGCGCCTTGAACCGCCGCGTGCGCACCTATACCGCTCAAACGTGGAGCGACAAGTTTTTGGCAGACCTAATCCAGACCACCTGTGAGCTACAACGGCAAATTGCATGAGCTTGCGTATGGATACGAATCCTTCCGCCTAGGAAGTCGTGGGACCTAACAGAAGCGGGCCCTAGGAGCGGGCAACAGGGACCTCTCGTGGTCAATGGGTCTACTGAGTCTCGCTTGAATTCCGCCCCAACTCGTAACTCAATAGCGGAGAGAGCCACCGCTCCACCTCGGATATCGTCATTCGTTTTCGAGCGGCGTAGGCTTCCACCTGGTCTCTTCCGATCGCACTCACAGCGAAATAGCGCGATTCCTTATGAGCGAAATAGAGTCCACATACCGAGGCGGCAGGGAACATGGCAAAGTTTTCCGTAAGGGTGATCCCGGTCGCTTGTTCGACGCCAAGCAGATTAAAGAGAGTCGCTTTCTCAGTATGATCAGGACATGCGGGATACCCCGGCGCCGGGCGAATACCCCGGTAACGTTCAGCGATGAGATCCTCGTTGCTTAACCTTTCCTCCTTGCCGTAA
This sequence comes from Binatia bacterium, assembly GCA_046757725.1. Lineage (GTDB taxonomy): Bacteria > Desulfobacterota > Binatia > UBA9968 > UBA9968 > JBHHYU01. The sequence goes on along the minus strand of JBHHYU010000001.1, from coordinate 84,683 downwards.
CCCCATTCACCACGTACCCGCCTGTGGAGATACTCGGCAAACGCCTCGGCTAAGCGGTCGGCTAAGGCTTTGACCATGATGGAGTTATACGCATCATGCTCCGCCTCAAAACGCTGAGATAGCTCCTGGACCCCATGACCTGCGGTCACGGCAAAAACACCGAGGTAATCCGCAAGGCCGGTCTCACGCGGGGCAACAAAATCGGCGAGGGCGAACTGAGGCCTTCCCCGCTGACTCTCTTTCTGCTGGCGCAGCGTATGAAAACGGGTCAAATCCTGGCTGCGCGACGCATCCGCATAGAGGACAATGTCCTCTCCTTCACTATTCGCCGGGAAAAACCCATAGACAGCGTGAGCCACCAGCATTTGTTTTTCGACGATGTCTTTCAAAAGCTCCTGGGCATTACCAAATAGCTCTCTAGCGGCCTGACCCGTGCGCGGATCATCCAACAACTCAGGATACCGGCCCCTTATTTCCCATGTGTGGAAAAAAGGAGACCAGTCAATGTACGCTACAAGCTCCGATAGCGGAAAACCCGAGAGAACCCTGCGTCCGGTGAATGCCGGCACGCAGATCTGGGATTTATTCCACTGGACGTGTAATTTTCTTCGCAGGGCCTCCTCGTAGGTCAACAACTGGGCTGTCCCTTTGTTCTTATACTGCTCACGCATTTCCTGCTGCTCGACCCGATTTCTCTTATCCAAGGCCTTTCGAGTAGCGGGACGGCTCAGGCTACCTGCCACGGGAACAGCACGGGAGGCATCGATAACGTGGATGACTTCATGTCGGTAATTGGGGGCAATTTTCACCGCCGTGTGCCTTTTACTCGTAGTAGCGCCGCCGATAAGGAGGGGCAAATCAAGACCGCGACGGTCCATCTCTTTGGCCACATGGATCATCTCATCCAGAGAAGGCGTAATCAGACCGCTAAGGCCGATGATGTCTGCCCGTTCATCGATGGCTGCCTCGATAATTCTGTCTGCTGGAACCATAACTCCCAGATCAATCACCTTATAGTTATTACACCCAAGCACCACGCCCACGATATTCTTTCCGATGTCGTGCACATCCCCCTTCACGGTCGCAAATACCAGCTTAGTGCGGTGTCGCGATGGTCCGGCCTTCTGTTTCTCTGCCTCCATAAGGGGGGTGAGCAGCGCCACAGCCTTCTTCATCACACGTGCGCTCTTGACTACCTGCGGAAGAAACATCTTTCCCTCACCGAACAGATCTCCAACGACCTTCATCCCGGCCATCAGCGGGCCTTCGATGATGTGGAGTGGGCGATCGTATTTGGTGAGAGCCTCTTCGATGTCCTGCTCGATAAAATCTGCAATCCCCTTGATCAACCCGTGGGAGAGTCGATGTTCCACCCCCTGTCTCCGCCATGCGTCCTCGTTTTCCGAAACCTCTCGGGTCCCCCTGAACTGCTCAGCAATCTCCAACAAGCGTTCGGTGGCATCGGGCCGACGATTAAAGAGGACATCCTCAATGCGTACCAGAAGGTCTGCAGGGATCTCCTCGTACACCGCGAGTTGACCGGCATTCACAATACCCATGTCCATGCCCGCCTGGATCGCATGGTAGAGAAAAGATGCGTTGATAGCCTCACGGATCACGTCGTTGCCACGAAATGAAAACGAAACGTTACTGACGCCTCCGGAGATGTGGCAGCGCGGGAAGAGTTCCTTGATTTGCCGTGCCGCTTCAATAAAGTTGATGGCGTAGTCGTTGTGCTCCTCTATCCCCGTAGCCACGATGAGAATGTTGGTATCGAAGATAATGTCGCCTTCATCAAAGCCGACCTCCTCCGTGAGAATCCTGTGGGCTCGCTTACAAACTCTCACGCGATGCTCGACCGTGGTAGCCTGTTTCTCCTCGTCAAAGGCCATGACCACCACCGCAGCACCGTAACGCTTGACGAGTCGTGCGCGGCGCTTGAACTCTTCCTCCCCTTCCTTGAGGGAGAGGGAGTTAACAACGGCCTTCCCCTGGATGCACTTGAGCCCCGCCTCGATGACATCAAAATTTGAGCTGTCCACCATGACGGGCACACGGGCGATATCGGGCTCAGCCGCAACGTGATTTAAAAACATGGTCATGGCCTGTACCGAATCCAGCATTCCTTCGTCCACATTCACATCGATCATATTCGCCCCAGCCAGCACCTGTTCCCTGGCAACCGACACAGCCTCCTCATATTTCTCTTCGCGAATCAGCCTCGCGAATCTTCGCGACCCGGCGACATTAGTGCGCTCACCGATCATTATGAAGTTGGAGTCCGGGCGGATCGTAAGCCTTTCGAGACCGCTCAACTGAGTGAATCGGTCTGGTACAGGAGGAATATGAGGCTGAACGCCGTCTACTGCAGCAGCCAGGGCGGCGATATGTTCAGGCGTCGTGCCGCAACACCCACCGACCAGATTGACCCATCCCTCTCTCGCCCATTCTCCCACGGCCTTGGCCAGTTCACTTGGCCCTAAATCGTACCCACCAAACTCGTTGGGTAAACCGGCATTGGGGTAAGAAAAGGTGGGGAGCGGTGACAGGCGCGACAGCTCTTCTACGAAAGGCGCCATCTGATCGGGTCCGAAAGCGCAGTTAATGCCGACAGCTGTAAGATCTGCATGGGAGATTGAGGCAAGGAACGCCTCCAGGGTCTGACCAGAGAGGGTGCGCCCGCTTCGGTCCGTAATGGTAACAGACACGAGGACCGGGAGGCAGATGGCACGCTTCTCAAACAGGCTTGCAATGGCAAAGAGACAGGCTTTCAAGTTGAGGGTATCGAAGGTCGTTTCGGACAGCAGCAGATCCACTCCACCGTCTAAAAGCCCGCAACCCTGATCGTAATAAGCCCGTACCAGCTGCTCGAAGGTTACTGCCCGATAGGCCGGATTGTTGACCTCCGGTGAGAGCGAAGCCGTTCGATTGGTGGGGCCAATGGAGCCTGCAACAAAACGTGGTCTGTCGGTCTTCCGATGATTAACCCTGTCTGCCGCGCGACGCGCAATCCTTGCTGCGGCAGCGTTGATGGCAGTGACCTCCCCCTCGAGGCCGTAATCTGAAAGAGATATGGCGTTGGCGTTAAAGGTGTTGGTCTCCACGATGTCGGCCCCTGCCTCCAGGTAATCCCGGTGAATCTTTTCTATGGCCTCGGGCTGGGTAAGCGAGAGCAGGTCGTTGCAGCCTTTCAGAGGCCGACTGTGATTGGCAAACCTCTGCCCCCGAAAATCCTCTTCCTCAAATTTAAAGCCCTGGATCATGGTCCCCATGGCACCGTCGAAAAGAAGGATTCTCTCGGACAGAAGTTTTTTAAATCGCTTTTCAGTTTCACTCATCGCTATGCCTTCCTGACACGGCGAGGTCTATGTCTTCCGGGCAAACAGCCTCGCGCAACAAAGATCTCTACTGGATGATTTCCATTCCTGTTCACCTTTTCCCCGGCGTAGGCGCCCGTGAGTTCGTATTCCACCTGAGATACGCCTCCGGCTCGAAGCCATTTTTCAACGGAGGACCTCTTAAACCCCAACCAGCGGTGCGCCATCTCCCCCCTCATCCACTCCTGCCTATGCGGCACCAGGTCCAAAAGAATAAGGGAACCTCCGGGACGGGTGATACGGCAAAGTTCCGCAATGGCACGAGCAGGATCCTTTAAAAAGTGCAGTACCATCAAACAAAAGGCAGCATCGACGCATTCAGCTTCCACCGGGAGATCCTCTGCGTCCCCGAGACGAAACTCAACGTTAGATATCCTCTTTCCCTTCGCCGCACGGCCTGCGTAGCGGATCATCTCCCGAGAGAGGTCTATGGCAATCACCTTTTTTGCAATACGGGACAGCTCAAAAGTCAGGCTTCCTGTTCCACATCCCACATCCGCCAGGATCAGATCGGAGGGGAGCAACTTCTCGATCGCCAAAGAGGTTACCCGGTCATCAAAATAGCTTCTCCGGATCCGCTCCCAGTCCCCGGCTATCTCCTCGAAATAGTTACGCGAGCGGTGGACGCGCCGGCGACGACACTGACCCAGGCGCACCTGGTCTTCCTTAGCTTCCGGCAGCTCGGCAAAGCGGGGTGTCAGCGAGTGAAACAGCTCCCGGGCTTGCTGGGGCATGTCCTGGCGCAGTGCGAAATAGACGCTGGTGCCCTCCTTCCGGTCTTGAACAAAGCCAGCATCCCGGAGGATCGCTAGATTGCGCGACACCGAGGACTGAACCGACTCGACAATTTCCTGGACTTCCCCCACGGTCAACTCTTCTTTGGCTACGGCCGCCAGTACGCGAAGCCTCATAGGGTCACACACGGCCTTGATTGTACGAACGAAATCCATATCCAGCCTTATTCATCGAAATATAAATATGTTTCGATGAAATGTCAATCCGTCTTTTAGAATCCTGCGCTTCCGGCTGATTGCCTTTCGAACCTGTCTTCCTAACTGTAAAACAGGCATACAGTAAATAGAGCGGGCACGAATCTTTTTTCGCCTAGAACAAGAACGATGATTATCGATACCCATTCTCATGGCTTTTCACTACAACGTCAATCTCGGCGTGCTCTCATGCAAGGGAGTGTAAGCAGTGGAATCTTTGCTTCTGTCCAAACCTCCCGCTCATTGGACCCCACCTTGGTGGCATGATCCTCAATCGCCTTGACCATCTGAACTGCTGGAAAGGCAATTTGAAGCGCAAGCATCGACCTGAAGATTATTTCGAGAAGGTATTTTGCAACACGGGGAACCCGGTCAGGACCCTCAGCCATAAAGATGGCGTGCGATACCGTAAGGCCGAATCACGTACGATTCGGCCTAGACCATAAGACTATACCCACGGACGTGAAAGGAAAGACGATCAGTTTTATCTTCCGACCCTCGAGGTTAGAGAGGAACTGGAACTATATAAGGAAAACAAAGGCAAGATTTATTACAAAAACTCGAAGTAGCTATTCGGACTCGAAGAGGGTTAATCAAACTCCATGGGCACTCCCGTCCGCCTTATCCGGCGGGTGGACAAACAAAGAGCCCTCCTTAGATAGGAGGGCTCTTTGTCGTAACAGGCGCACGGCATGTGCTCAGGCAGCCGATAATTTGTCCGACCGGTTCTCATCCGTCTGGATCGGTATCGACTGGCGAGTTAACTTCGCCGGGAGCCGAATTGAGATCTCAAGCACTCCGTTCTTGTAAGCCGCCTGCACCTTGTTCCCATCGACTCCGTTGGGAAGCGCAAGCCTTCTCTCGAATCGCCCATATGAGGTTTCCCTGTAGTGATAGTCTTTTTCTTTCACCTCGTCGGAGCTTTTTCGTTCCCCTTTTATGATAAGGGTGTCATCCACCATAGCTACCTCGACATCTTTAGGCTCTACGCCCGGCAGGTCCAGCCGAAGGATTTGTTTCCCATCCTTTGAGAAGGTCTCCACCGCAGGCAGCCACTCTGCCCCCAGAGGCTCCGCCCCCCTTTTGGTTACGGGAGACGGAAAACCCCCGCTAAAGAGATCATCAATGTCCGTGTGCCAACTTGCTAACTCCCGAAATGGATTCCAATGTATCAACTCTCTCATGTTAATCACCTCCGTACTTTTTTTTGCTGTCTGGCCAGCCAACATCCTGATAAAAAGCTAATCACGATCTCGGATCTGTCAAGATCCTGGTATGCGCTGCCTCTCTTTGATTGGAACCAGAGTTACGCTATAATTCGCAACATCTTCTGCGTGGAGGCGTTTAAGAGTGAAGGATCTTGGAGTGGTCTTGCTGGCGGCGGGTTTAGGTAAGCGGATGAGATCCAGTCTGCCCAAGGTTCTGCACTCTCTGGCGGGTAAACCCCTCCTTTCGTATGCCCTGCAGACGGCACGTACTCTCAACCCGGAGAGAGTAGCGATCGTGGTGGGACATGGGGCGGACGCAGTGAGGCGGGCGTGTGACTCTGAGGAGATCGGCTGGGTGTTCCAGGAGAAACAACTCGGCACCGGCCATGCTGTTCGCTGCACTCAAGAATTCTTTCAAGACTTCGAGGGAGACCTCCTGATTCTCAGCGGTGACGTCCCCTTGATTTCCCAAAAGACTTTACAACAGCTCCTGGAAAATCACCGAAGACAAAATGCGGACCTGACGCTTCTGTCTGCCTCGTTAGGGCAACCCTTTGGTTATGGGAGGATCTTACGTAACCATAAGGCCAAGGTGATCGGCATCGTTGAGGAGCGTGATGCTACCGAGCAAGAAAAACAGATCAAAGAGGTGAACGCGGGGGTCTATGCGGTTTCTTCCGCTTTCCTCTTTCCTGCCTTAGAGAGATTGACCAACCACAACCAACAGGGCGAATACTACCTCCCGGATATCGTGGCCCCCGCCTTAAGGAGTGGAAAAAATGTCGCGACGCTTCAGGTAACGGATCCGGGCGAGATCTGGGGCATCAACACTAGAAGGGAGCTTGCTGAGATGGAGAAGACCTTGCAGGAGAAGATCAACCGAAAATGGATGGAGGCGGGTGTAACCCTCAAAGACCCACAGACCACCTATATCGAAGGCGAAGTGGAAATCGGGAGAGATACGATCATCGGACCCAATACCCATCTCCTGGGTGACACGGTCATAGGGGAACGATGCCAAATCGATGGCAATGCCTATGTGACAAATGCCCACTTGGGTAGCGAGGTACATCTCAGGTTTTCCGTTGTGCTGACCGATTGCCGAATCGAGGACGGCGCTATTGTGGGGCCCTTTGCCCACCTTCGGCCGGGGACTTCGCTTGGATCCAGGGTCCACATTGGAAATTTTGTCGAGACTAAGGAGGCAATCATCGGCGCGGGAACAAAGGCCAATCACCTAACATATCTGGGAGACGTCACCATCGGCAGCGAGACTAACATTGGCGCTGGGACGATTACCTGCAATTACGACGGTTTCGAAAAATACCGGACCAGCATTGGTGACCGGGTGCAGGTCGGAAGCGACTCCACGCTGGTTGCCCCGATTACTCTTGGCGACGACGTGTATGTGGCCACGGCGTCCACGCTACGCCATGATATCCCAGCCGGGGCATTGGCTTATAACGAACGTCACGAACAAATCAAAGAGGGATGGACAGAGCAAAAGCGGCAAAAGATGGGTGACGTCAAAAGCTAATGTGCGGCATTGTCGGGTACATAGGAGGCCGAGAGGCCGCCCCACTTATTTTGGAAAGCCTTAGAAAGCTTGAGTACCGCGGATACGATTCGGCGGGCATAGCCGTTCTGGGAAATGACCACGTGGCTATCCGCCGTTGTGAAGGGAAGCTAGAAAATCTCAACCAACTCATGCTACAAAGCCCGATCAACGGAAAGGTCGGGCTTGGACACACGCGCTGGGCAACTCACGGACGCCCCTCTGAAACCAACGCCCACCCCCACCGTGCCGGGGAGGTGGTAGTGGTTCATAACGGCATCATCGAAAACTATGTGGAACTCAAAGAACGTCTCGTAAAAAAGGGCGCCCGGTTCGAGTCGGAAACGGATACCGAAGTAGTTGCCCACCTGGTCAACGAGAAGATTCAAAAGGGAACAGATTTTCTCACTGCGGTACAAAAGAGCCTCAAGGAACTTCGCGGTTCCTATGCCTTGGTTTTCCTCTATGAAAAAGATCCCCGCCGCCTGATTGTGGCCAAGAATTCGACTCCTATCGTGATCGGGTCGGGGGAGGGAGAGTGCTTCGTCGCCTCCGATATCCCCGCACTGCTGGACCACACCAGAAAGGTGACATTTTTAGAAGACGGTGAAATGAGCGTGGTGCAGGCTGAGGGCTTCCGGATTCTGGACCGCAAAGGAGCCACTGTCAGACGACCTACCAAAGAGATCCTGTGGGATACGGTGGCTGCCCGAAAGAGTGGATATCGCCATTTCATGCTCAAAGAAATTCATGAGCAGCCACGGGTTCTTTCCGATACCTTCCGGGGACGCATCTCCCTGAGGGAAGGTGAAGTTTCTCTAGAGGGAATTCCTCTTAAAAGAAGTGAAATCAAACAGATACGGAAAATTCATCTGGTCGCCTGCGGCACCGCATGGCACGCAGCCCTCGTTGGGAAGTTCATGCTGGAGGAGATCGCCCAAATCCCTGCCGAGGTGGACTACGGATCCGAGTTCCGTTATCGCTCCCCTCTCATCGACTCTCATTCCCTTCTCCTGCTTGTCAGCCAGTCGGGAGAGACGGCTGACACCCTGGCCGCAGTAAATATGGCCCGGAGAAAAAAGGCTAAGATCCTCTCCATCTGCAACGTTGTAGACTCTTCCCTGGCTCGCAAATCCGATGGCGTACTTTACACCCATGCCGGGCCGGAGATTAGTGTGGCAAGCACGAAGGCCTTCAGTACCCAACTCACAGCCCTGTATCTTTTGGCGATAGGCCTGGGACGCCTCAGTAACCGGTTAAAACCAACCAAGGCGCGAGGGTTCCTGACCGATCTCCTGCATCTCCCCCACTGGGTTGAAGAGGCCTTGAAGCTTGAGAGTGAATTGAAGCACCTGACACGTAAGCTGAGCAGGGCTTCGGATTTTCTCTATGTCGGGAGGGGGATCAATTATCCTATCGCCCTGGAAGGGGCCCTAAAGTTGAAAGAGATCTCTTACATCCATGCCGAAGGGTATCCCGCGGGTGAGATGAAACATGGACCGATTGCCCTGATCGAAGAGAATATGCCTGTGGTGGTTCTTTTGCCCAAGGATCGCTATTTTGAAAAAACTCTTGGAAACCTCAAGGAGGTGGAGTCGAGAGGCGGAGAGATTGTGGTCCTAACCGATCAAGCCAACGGGCCAGTCGAGGAAGCGTCCTGGCGGGTTTTGATGCTTCCCAAGGCCTCCTATTTTCTCACCCCCATCGTGCTTACGATTCCACTCCAACTCATGGCCTACTATATTGCTGTTCACCGGGGCACTGACGTGGATCAACCGCGGAACCTCGCTAAGAGCGTAACGGTAGAGTAACCGCGCAATATGGAAGTATATAGGATGGCCCGTAAGGGAAAGAAGAATCTTCCTTGCCAGCTCCATCAAATAGCCGGCTTCCCTAGCCATGCAATGAACTGTCGGAGCACCCCTGCTCTCCAGAAAACTCGGGTCAGGGTTTCCGAGAAATGTCAGAAAGAGCCCTTAAGGAGTAAGAAGCATTGGTGGATCGGAAAGCCCTGTTAATCGCTATCCGCCGCTTTTTTAAACCCCTTTACGCAGAAGTAAATTTCGGAGGAGCCTTTACGAGTGGCTACGGGGCGGGTTCCCTGAACAGATCGGAAACACGCTGCAAGCTCCAGTGAAAAAATTTTCATTTCTTCTCCGATAAACGTCTTGACGAGAAAGTTTCCTCCAGGCCGGAGCAGACGACGGGCAATCTCAAAACCGATGCGAGCGAGCTCTATAGAGCGATGGACATCCGCATGGCGAATACCGGTCAAACGGGGAGCGAGATCAGAGAGCACACAGTCCGCCGAGGATCCCAAAAGCGTCTGTATTTTCATTTGACTTTCTCCTGAGGTAATATCCCCCCTCAGGAGAAAGATATTCCGGTCTTTGAAGGCCTTAATGGATTGGATATCAATTCCCACGACCTTGCCTTTCGGTCCTGTGAGCTGGGATGCGATCTGAAGCCAGCCGCCAGGCGCAGCCCCAAGGTCTACCACTCGATCTCCCGGCTTTATGAGATTAAAGCGGCGGTTGAGCTCTAGAAGCTTGTAGGCTGCACGGGAGCGATAGCCCTCTTTTTTCGCCTTGTGATAAAAGAGATCTTTAGGACGGTAAGTCATAACACGTGTTAGAATAAAGGGGAGAGACAGCAAAAAAAAGGCCCAACCGTAATGCTTCGGCTGGGCCTTCTACATTCAGGGTGTTCCTATTCAAGGCGCCTTGACTCTAATCTCGACCCGGCGATTGATGGCTCGTGCCCAATCGGTTTTCTGTCCAATCATCGGTTTCGACTCACCCAGGCTAGCCACCGACATCCGCTCCGGGTCTATACCCATCTCCACCAACTGTTGCATAACTGTCTCTGCTCGGCGGAGCCCAAGCCTGCGGTTGTATTCCTCACTCCCAATGAAATCGGCATGCCCTTCCAGCACAACGACGATGTTTGATTTCTCTTTGAGTTTTTGGGCTGCAAGGTAGATTCTTCCTATGCCAAGATCAGTCAGATCGGTCGAATCAAAACGAAAAGCAACTTCTGGAAGAACGAATTTTTCGACTTCGATCGTCTTTTCTACGTGGACTATCTTTGGGACCTCTTTGATGACAATTTTCTCTACCGGGACCTCTTTGATGACGATTTTTTCTGCAGTCGATTCTTGGGATCCGGCCTCCCTTGCAGTTGCCATCGGCCCCATTAAAGTCTGCCTTGTGACACCATAGTCGGCGGAGGTCCCGTGCTCATCGAACATCGGCGGATGGGGTTTGTGGCCGAAGACGTATTCAAGATCCTTATTGGCGCTCACAAGAGAGTGCAGCGGTCTAGCTACTACCCATTCCGCTAGGACACCGAAGGGATGGAGTACATAGGCAATGATCCTAAGTGGGTGAGATTGACTATCATCGTACTCATCGGCCAAAGCCCGATCTGGTAGGGAAAATAGAGCTAGCCATAAGACCATTAAAACCATGAGAAGGCGGGATGGCTTCATAGGATCCTCCTTAGAATTTTGAAAAAAGGACATAGTATAAGCTAGAATTTTAATTTTGGTTTGTCAAACAGAGTAACGAAGAGAAGTAAGGAGGCACTTGTAAAAAAATGGTGGGCTGTTTTAATAGAAGAAAGCTTTTCCGGTAAAAACCAAACTAGTTCGACCCACGGGTTGTTTTAGTCTGTGTTTCCTGGAAACCCTGCTGACCGACTCAGGCAGAGAACCGTTGAGCCCCTCTTGTTGTTATGAATATAACACTGGAACTGAGAGACCGAGTAGCTTCGGTTACACTCAATCGTGCACCCCTCAACGTTCTGAATCTTTCCATGTTACGGGAGCTTAGGGAAACTCTGGACTCCATAGCCGGGGACCATGCGGTTGATTTTCTGGTGGTCCGTGGAGCTGGTGAAAGGGCCTTCTCTGCGGGGGTGGACATCACGGATCACACCAAGCAGAAGGTGCCAGAGATGCTCGAGGTCGTTCACGGCGTGATCCATAAACTTTTGAGCCTCCCCCAAGTCACCATAGCCCTGGTACAAGGGGCCTGTCTTGGCGGGGGTTGCGAGCTGGCGAGCTCCTGCGACTTCATTTTAGCCTCGGAGGAGAGTCACTTTGCTACTCCGGAGATCGATGTCGGCTGTTATCCTCCGGTTGCCATGGCTCGTTTTCCGTCTCAGCTCGGCTATCACCGGGCCGCAGAGATGATTCTCACAGGCCGTAGGATCTCTGCCGAGGAGGCCCTAGCGATAGGTCTGATCAACCGTATGGTGCCCGTGGGCGAGCTGGACCAAGCCCTGGAGAATGTTTTAGATGAGCTTAAAGGGAAAAGCGGTGTGGTGTTACGGATCGCACTCAAAGGGTTACGGGAGATCTCTTTGAAAAATTTCCCTGAAAACCTGAAAAGAGCCGAGGAGATCTATCTCAATGAATTGCTAAGAACAGAGGATGTAGAGGAAGGCGTACTGGCTTTTTTAGAGAAGAGAAAGCCCCGTTGGAACCACCGCTAGAAAGGTAGAGGAATCCAAGCTTACCCAGCGCCAGGCGGTGCCTATCCGGCGGGTTACTTGTATCACGTCAATAATCCTGGCGCCGGCTGCCCAATCCTCTACCTGCTGAGCACAGAGCAGAGTCAAGACGGAAAAACTGAGGTTATGTCCGGTCTCGAACCAGGCCTCAAGGAACCCTTAACCGATCTATCAGGCGAATAGTCGGTTTCTCGGACCCTGCCCAGCGCGATACGTTTCGTTGGAGAAAGGAAAATAGGCACGGACGTTGTCTTAATTTCCACCGACCTGTTTCTTTATGTTTTCCACAAACTCTTTGAGCATAGCGTCCGCCTTCCTGCGGATGATCGGTTGACCAAACTCACCGATCTTGCCCAAGATACTGACATCGGTCTCGACGAGGAGTTCCGTCTCCTTGGAGTTGATTTCCTTGAGTTCCATACTGGTTTTACCTTTGACCGCTCCCGCAGCCCTACGGTCGTTTGCTTCAGCCCGTAGCGTGGCGCGCCAATTCTCTTGGTCCTGCTCTTCCACAATGATCTTTCCCTGTAGATTAAGGGAAATGGGGCCCACGCGCACCTTCAATTGTCCCTGATAGGTGGTACCGTCAATCCGGGTAACCGACTCTACTCCGGGGAGTGAAGTGGCTACCTTGGGAACATCCATGAGAAAATCCCACAGCGGCTCGCGGGCCATTGGAATAACCGCACTTTGGTTAAACTTCACCTTTTCCTCCTTTTTGGTCTCAGGCCACCTCTTCCGACCTTGCTTTTTGTACGCAGGTCATCCAGCGCCTTCTCTAGGGCACGGCGAACAAACACGCCGGCCATATCCTTTTTATAGGCCGCCGAGCCACGAAAATCACTGAGAGGATCCACGGCCTCTTTGGCCTTCTCTGCAGCTTCACGGAGCGCTTCGCGTTTCACCGGCTGCCCGCGCAAGACTGCCTCAGCCTCTCCCGCGCGGATCGGTGTCGTCCCGACACTTCCGAGAGCGATGCGCACATCCACAAATTTCTTCTTGGCGCGATCCAAGGTGACTGCGGCCGCGGCGGAAACCGTGGCATAGTCATCCGCAGTGCGGGGAAGAAACTTCAGAAACGCACCTCCACTGTTGGCCGGCAAGCGGGGGATAGACACTTCAGAGATGATCTCCTCCGGCTCAAGCCGGGTTTCATAATAGTCGGTAAAAAAGTCCTCGATGGGGATGTTCCTGCTGCCATTGATCGAACTCACTTTGACGGTTGCACCCAAGACGATCAACGTAGGAGGTGGATCTTGATTGGGATCGGCATGCGCTAGCCCTCCCCCGACCGTAGCCATATTGCGCACACGGATCGTGGCCACATGCCGATAAGTCTCAACAAGCAGCGGCACTCGACGGCGCACTAGCGGAGAAGTCTCCACCTCGCGGTGGGTTACCCGACTACCGATTCGAAGGCTACCGTCTTTTTGGGTGATGCCGTTTAACCCACGTACGGAGCGCAAACTGATCAAACAGGTAGGCCGTACGAGGCGCTGTCTCATCATGATAACGAGAGCTGTACCGCCGGCGATAAGTTTAGCCTCGGTGCCGAACTCTTTTAGATTCTGGTGAATTTCCTTGAGACTTTTAGGGGTACGGTATTCGAAAGCTATCATGCTCTTGTCCTTATTTAGCGAACTGGTGCGCCTTTTTAATCGACTCGATAATCTTGTAATAGCCGGTGCAGCGACAAAGATTTCCCATCATCCATTCCTTGATCTGCTCTTCGCTGGGCTTGGGGATCTCGTCTAGCAACGCCTTCGCCGCTACTACCTGGCCAGGAGTACAGATCCCGCACTGAAATCCTCCGTATCGTATGAAGCTCTTCTGAACCGGAAGTAGTTCCTCATTCTTGGCCAACCCTTCGACGGTTATGATCTTGTGACCGTCGGCGAACACGGCGAGGGCGAGGCAAGAGCTTACCATCTCTCCGTCCATCAGCACTGTACAGGCCCCGCAGACGCCGACGCTGCAACCTTCTTTGGTCCCGGTCAGTCCCAGGTCGTAGCGTAGACAGTCCACTAGAAGACGGTTGGTCGGTACTTCTAATTCGACTCGTTTCCCGTTGACGCGCATGCGGATCTGCTTTTTCATTCCTTTTCCTTTCTGTCACCGGCTTGAGCTTTTTCAAGGGCTCTAACGGAGTGAAAACCCAACGACGGTATGTTATAGAAAGAATTTGCGTAAACTGCAAGAAGGAAACAAGGCATGAATAAAACTTCTGCGATCGGAAAGCCAAGGTCAAGAATCGAAGCGCCTGGCAGGGTTTCGGGCAGGGCAGCTTATAAGGCGGGAAAACGTTTCAGCGAAGAGCTAAGGCATCGGGCAGATAAAATCTGGTGTGTCATCCATACCCATCCCTTTCTCGTGGAGCTTCAGGCTGGGACCCTCCCCATGAGCCGTTTTTCCTATTTCATGCTCCAAGACTACCTCTACCTCCTCGACTTTGCCCAAGTCCTGTGTCTGGGCGGTGCCAAGTCGCCGGATCTCAAGACTTTAGAAATTTTTACTCGCCACGCCCTGATTGCTGTCGAAGTAGAAAGAAGTTTTCATGCCGGATATGGAAAGAAGTTAGGGCTTTCCCAAAAGCAACTCGACAGCATACCCAAGGGGCCCATCACTGAAGCCTATACCGGGCATCTGCAAGCGGTAGCCCGAGGCGGAAGCTTGGGGGAGATCGTTGCAGCTGTGCTCCCCTGCTATTGGATCTATGGGGAGGTTGGAAAGAGACTCTACAAACAACGCCCTAGGAGTCCAAAAATATACCGTGAATGGATCGAGACGTACGCCACCGAAGATTATTGGCGGCCGGTGCGAGAGCAAATGCAATTAATGGATCATTTGGGGGGCATGGCCGGACGCGCGGAGAAACAGGTTATGCTCTCCCATTTTATCCTCAGCAGCCGTTATGAGCTTCTCTTCTGGGATCAAGCCTACCGCCTGGAAAGCTGGCCGGTATAAAAGGCGAATGCACCGAATCCTGTCAGCCGGGCTTGACTTTATATCCTTCCTTTCATAGTATCGCGCACATGATTGCTCTAACAGACGAGATGCGCGAAGCGGTCGACAACGCCCTGGCTAATAAGTGTCCTTGCCTTATCGCCACGGGCTCAGCTGGCGGAGAACCCGATATCGGATACAAGGGTAGTATGATGGTGTTCGACAACCAATCTCTAGCCTACTGGGAGCGTACACGTCGACAACATGCCAAAAACCTCTCAGAGAACCCGCATGTTGTTGTGCTCTTTAGAAACGCCGGTGCCCGGCTCGCCTGGAGATTCCATGGCACGGCCACGGTTCATCAGAGCGGGCCCATCAGAGAACAGGTCATGGCAAGGGTGGTCAAGCCGGAGATGGAGAAGGATCCGGAGTGCAAAGGCGCGGCGGTCGTTATCCGGTTGGATCGGGTAACCAACTTTGCCGGAGAGGTTCTGCAGGCCCGCGAGCCCTAAAAATCCTTTCCTCAGTGGGCGATTCAGTGACTCCGGGTCGAAAGACAGGAGCCCGTTTCAGTCGGCAGCTTAGTTTTTTTCAACGGTAAAGCTCGGAATCCATTCTTTTACACAGCCTCCCCAACCATAACGCGATGTTGCTTACCTTGAGTTTTCACCCGTATTTTCTCGGCTGATGAAATCGTAGTGCCGCTTTTGATTCCGTTCCGTACATGATTATAGGAAAGATGCATGACCTACCAGAAAGGGCGCTTTATCGAAGGCATGAAGCCATTGATTACATGGGATGTCTAAGACCGGTTCTCTAAAAAACTGCGAGGCACGATAAGAAGTCAGAGGGGGGAGGTATGTTCCTTTCTAACCGAGAGAAAGAGAGGCGCTATCAATCGCTGCGACAACGGATGAAGGAACAATCCGTGGACGCTGTGCTTCTACGGGGTTCCAGTGCGATCCGAGGCGATGGAGCCGGTTTTCGCTTTCTCACCGATTTTCCCAATATAAACATCCCTCTGGTTCTCATCTTCTTTAGAAACGCACAGGAGCAACCAATCATGCTCGTGGAATCGAGATTCCAGACCATGAGGGCGAAAAAATATTCCTGGGTCGATGACGTGAGGCTGAGTTCTAATTTTTTTCAAACTCTGCTGGAAATCCTGGAAGAGAAGCATCTGGATCATTCGACAGTGGGAATCGATGGGCTGGATCGGTTCCCATTCCTGTGGGGTGAGAAGATTGCAGAGTCTTTCCCGGAGCTGCGGTTGGTTGAGTTTGGTCTGCTTTTAAAACAGTTGCGGGCCTACAGGACATCTGAGGAGGTCCGCTTGGTCAAGAGGTCGGCTGGCCTCGTAGATCTGGCCTTCAGACAAGGCATAAAGCACATAAAATCAGGGAAGACGGAATGGGAAGTTGTCGCACACATGGACTACCTGCTCAAGAGCCGTGGGGTAGAAAAAACCTTCAATATCATTTCACAGGGGCCCAAGATCGATGCCTACCCTCCCTCGGGAAGAAAGATAGGCAACAAAGGGATGGTTTTTATAGAACTGACAGCTTGCTACGGAGGGTACTGGACTCAATTAGCCAGAGCTGTTTCCTTGGGGAAGCCCGACAAAATGCTGGTAAAAATGCATCAGGCCTCTCTCCGAGCAATCAAGGAAGCCCTCAAATACTTGAAGCCCGGCTTCAAGGTTTCCAAGCCTATGGCCGTGATGGAAGAGTCCATAAAGAGATCGGGTCTGGACTACATCCCGATTTACGGCCACATCGTAGGCATCGATATGGTCGAGGATCGGCCTTCACCAAAAAATGATACCGAAATTGTTCCTGGCATGGTTTTTATCGTTCACCCCTGCCCTGGAAAAGGAAAAAGCTCACTTCTCTGGGGCGAGACTTACTTGATCACCGAGAAGAACAATCTGAGGTTAAACCAAGTGGGAGATGAGTTGATTGTCCTGTGACTTCTGCGTGCCCAGATTGCTCCCCGGCATCTCACGAGGTGGGCTATGATCATGATCACAGGCGGTCTGGGGTTTCTCGGAGTTAATTTAGCGAAGCTCCTCTGTGATCGCGGGGAAAGTGTTCTGCTGACAAGCAATCGCAAAAGTGAAGTCCCTCCCCTCCTGGTTCCCTTTGTAAACAAGTCTCTTAAAGTCACCCCGCTCGACATAACCTCCCTAGAAAACGTTTCTCAAACGATCCGGGAATTCGGTGTGAAGAGCATTGTCCATGCGGCGATTCGTTCCGAAAAGGGGAATACGCCTCTTTTCCAGGCTATGGAAGTGAATATCACCGGAACCATCAATGTGCTGGAAGCCGCGCACCGCGCCGCGATTAAAAGGGTGATCTTCATCAGTTCGGAAGCCGTATATCAAGGAATGCCGGACACGACGCCTTTTAAGGAAGAAGAAAAGTTGTTTATTACCTCGGACCGTTTCATTCCTGGAACCAAAAAAGCCGGGGAAATTATCTGCCTTATGTACGGTAAAGAGCATGGCCTGGAAGTCATCTCGGTCCGGCTGAGCCGTCTTTACGGACCACTGTATCAGGGCATCCGGAACCTTCCGGGACTCATGCTGGCCAATGCTGTCAATGGAATCCCGACGGCATTGGAGCAGTACGATCCGGCTGAAGCCCATGATTTTATCTATGTCAAGGATGCAGCCCGGGGACTTGTCCTGCTGCTGAAGGCCCCGATGTTGCACCATCGAATTTACAACGTCGGTTTCGGCAGTCTGGTGAGCATTAGCCAGTTTGCCGATGCAATCGGAAGAATCCTGCCTGAGGCAGCAATCCAACTAGGTGACAAATCAGGACCGTTGACCTCGACTAAAACCCCCATGGATATCAATGCCTCTCTGGATATTTCCCGGATTCGGGAAGAGACGGGTTTTGTGCCGGAATACGATGCCTACCGCGGGGTGGAACATTACATAAACTGGGCACGGCATGGCATCTACTAAGAAGAAAACGGAAAAAGGAGAGGACCCGCTATGAAAACTCTCATTCAAGGCAGCTATGTCGTCGGATTTAACGGCAAGGAGCATGAAGTATTCAGGAATGGTGTGGTCGTCTTCGAAAAAGATCGGATCCTTTTTGTGGGCAAAGCCTTCTCCGATCCGGTGGACAAGAAAATTGACGCCCGAGGTTGCCTCGTGTCGCCCGGCTTCATCGATACCCATTTTCACTCCGGCATCAATGCCGGCGACTATCTTCTCAGTGATTCAACAAAGAATGATTTTTTTGCTTCCAACTACCTGGCTCATGGAGGGCCGACTCGCGAAGGGGCAAAGCATGCTCATTTAAAGGACGTTGACATCGGGCAACGTTTTTCCCTGATCCATGTATTAAAAAGCGGTGTGACGACGACCTATGAGGTCGGTGGACCGGGGCGAGAGCCGGAGCGATATGTCGACATGGTGGATCAGGTCGGCATCCGCTGCACCACCGGGCCAAGCTACAAGAATGTGAGCTTCTTCCATGATCGTGAAGGACGGTTGGAATATGATTGGGACGAGGCGCGGGGAAGCGAGGGTCTGAAAAAGGCTGTCGAGTTTGCCAAGAGATTTAACTGTGCGTGCAACGGGCGCATGAACACCATGCTGTTTCCAGGCCATGTTGATTCCTGCACGCCGGAGCTATTAAAGGCAACCCGAAAAGCCGCCAAGGAGGTCGGCGTGCGCGTGCAGATCCACGCGACGATCAATTTGTTTGAATTCCACACGGTCATGCGCCTCCACCGCTGCACGCCGATCGAGCTACTTAAAAAAATCGGTTTTCTTGACCCGGAAGTTTCACTCTCCCACTGTATCTTCATCAGTGGCCATAGTTGGCTTGCCTATCCCTACGGAGACGACCTCAAGATCATAGCCGACTCCGGCGCCTCGGTTGCTTACAGTCCCCTGAAGTACCTCAAGCTCGGCATCACCATGGAATCCTTCGACAAGTATTTGAAGGCCGGTATTAACATGGGCATAGGCACCGACACATTCCCCAAAGACATCGTCTCGGATATGCGCTACGCCGCAGTTGCCTCACGCGTTGCCGACAAGACCTTTACTGCGGGGCACCCGAGAGACGTATTTAACGCAGCGACTTTGGGTGGCGCAAAAATGCTCGGGCGAACCGATTTAGGAAGACTCCAAAAAGGGGCGAAGGCAGATATCAGTATTATCAATCTCAAAGACATTGCCTTCGGGGCGATCCGAGATCCAATCAGATCCTTAGTGGAAACCGCGGTGAGCCGGGACGTGCGAACGGTTATTGTTGATGGAGAAACCCTAGTCGACAACGGCAAATATCTTCGGCTAAACGAAGACGAACTACTGGAGAAGGTTCAAGCCAAGGGAGAAGAGGTGTGGGCGAGTGTCCCCAAATGGCACTGGGCAGGAAAAGGTGTAGACGAAGTTATACCACCCTCGTTCAAAATGAGTTGATTGACCTTTTTAGGGTCAGCAGCCGAGAAGTCAAAATGACCCGAACGACCCGGTGTCAGCCCGCACTTGAGAATCTCCCGAAGCCACTGTAATAAGCCCACTGGCCCCACCCCCCTTTCATGGGGGAGAGAGTATCCGAAGAAGACACTGCCATTACTGGCCGACTTGTCCAGCTAGCTGCTCAACCCTTTTGACCAGTCTCTGGATCTCATCAAACCCTTTCCCCCAGAACCCGGGATCATGAAGGTCGACTCCAAGGGCCTTTAAGAGGTTCTGGGGACTGTCCGATCCCCCCGCCTCAAGAAGGGCCAGGTATTTAGCGACAAAACTTTTTCCTTGTTCCCGATACATTTGGTAGAGGGAAAGGACCAAGAGCTGGCCAAAGACGTAGCTGTAACAATAAAAGCGACTGTGGATGAAGTGAGGAATATAGGACCATCCCCAGCGGTACCCTTCAGGCATCTCCACTGCGTCACCGTAGTATGGCTTATTGGCTTCTATCCAAAGGTCACCGATTTGCTGGGGCGTCAATCTTCCTGCGACTCGCTTCGAGAATACCGCCTCTTCGAACCGGGTCAGGACATTCTGCCGAAAAACGGTGGCAAAAGCGTCCTCAATTTTGCCGGCAATTAGGGCGATCCGCACTTGAGAGTCGGTTTGGTGTTCCACCAGAAAGTCGAATACCAGCATCTCCCCGAACACCGATGCCGTCTCTGCCGTCGTCAGCGGTGTTTCGTAGTTAAAAAAGCTTTGCTTCCTACTAAGGCAACCGTGCAGACCATGGCCCAGCTCATGGGCCACTGTCATAACGTCCCTTAGGTTGTCAGTGTAGTTGCACAAAATATAGGGATGAAGGCGAGGCGAAGGTGAGGCACAGAAGGCTCCGCCCCGTTTGCCCTTACGGATCTCCGCATCAATCCAACGTTTGCTGAAAAACTCGGCGGCAATGGAACGAAAAGCCGGTGCGAAGGCGTCAAAGGCTTCGAGGATCATCTGCTGGGCTTGAAGAAAAGTAAAAGGGGCCAGCTCTCCTACTACAGGCGCATACTGGTCGTAAAGGGCGAGGCGTGGAAGGTTGAGCAGGCGCGCCTTGAGGCGGAAGTAGTCCTGAGCGATTCCGTAATTCGCCTCAGTCACCTCCATCATCTGACCCACGGCCTCCGCATCGATCTCGTTGGTGAGATGGCGCTCTACCATCGGGCCGGAATAATGCCGCAGTCGGTCCATCGTTAGATGATCCTGTATGAGCGTATTGTAGATGAAAGTCAGGTTCTGGCCATGATGAGAGAGTTCCTGAAATACCTCCTCCATAGCTTTGCGTCTCAGTTCCCGATCAGGCTCGTGGAGAAGCGCCAAGATCTCGCTCAAAGTTAACTCTATTCTCACTCCCTCCCTTTCCAGAGAAAAGGTCAGCGCCGAGGTGATCTCCGAGAAGAGGCGGCCGAAGGCGTTTCGCCCCGTATTATCCTTCTCATTGATAATTTTTTCCTCTGGCTCGGAAAGTCGGTGAGGCCGAAAACGGCGGAGACTCTTGAGATAATGACTGTAGGATTTCAAAGCTGGATCATGGATGATTCGTTCTGCCGTCTCTTCACCAAGCTCCAGCCATTCTAGTTCAAAAAAGAGGAGCAGATTTCTCACCTCGGTTACTCGCTGCTCAACTTTCTGCTCCAGAACCCGGTACTCAGGCCTCAAGGAATCCGCCGAATAGAGAAGGCTTGCATAGCTGGCCACCCGGCTCAATGCATCTTGGATCTCTTCTAATTCCTTAATCCTTTGAAGGAGAAGCTCTGGGGCAGGGCCTCCGGGGAGATTGATTGTATTTCGGTATTGGCGGGAGAAAGACTCTGCACGAACACGACAGTTGGTCAAGGTCGCGTCAATCTGTGGGTCATCATAAGAGGAGAAGAGATCGCTCAAGTCCCATCGGATACCTTCGGCGCTATTGGTCATCATCAAAATCCTTTCTATCACTTTAGGTAATAAAGTTCTTGTCTGTAACGAGGATGAAAGTAAGCGTTGACAGCCTCGCAGATTGGGCGGTATAGCACAAGTCAGTGATCGTACAAAAGGAGAATTCCCATGGCGGAAATGGATGACCTAAAAAGGAAGGTCGCTATGGCCTGCCGCATGCTCTTTCTTGCAGAGCTGATTGATTACAGTGGCCATATCAGCGTGAGAATACCGGGTACGGAGCGATTTCTGATCAACCCACATCCTATAAGCCGGGCGCGGGTAACTCCAGAGGACATCTTGACATTTGACTTGAACGGGAGACGTGTGGAAGGAAAGTGGGATCTCCCCTCGGAGCTTCCCATGCATACTCGCACCTACCACTTCAGAAAAGACGTAGAGAGCTTAGCTCATCTTCATAACCGCATGGTGGTGATCTTAAGCATGGCTGATCGACCACTTATCCCTGCCTCAAACACGGGAGCCTTGTTTGGCCCTGGCTCAATTCCTGTACACCTCGACCCTGCTTTGATCCACACCAACGAACAGGGGGACGAGGTCGCCAGAACCCTGGGTGGTGGCGACGCCGTGATCCTGCGCGGGCACGGTTCTCTTGTCGCAGGTCAGTCAATCGAGTGGACGTTTATGGCTTGCATCGACTTGGAGGAAAGCGCTAAAAGACTATACTCTGCATCGCTTTTAGGACCGGTCCGCTTTTACACCGAGGATGAGGTTCATAGGGTGGCCAAAGGTCGACGGCGTCCCCCAGTGGTCCAAAAGATCTGGGATCATTACTTAGCCAAGGCTAAACTGGCTAGGATCATGGATGACCTTTGATACCATAACCCCCTAATTTCACTAAAGAGTTTGCCTCAGTGGTGAGCTCTTTGATCCTTCCAAAGTACAATTTCCTTGTAATTTCAGGGAGTTTGTGCTATTTGATTTTATTGATCATTATCAGATTTGTTTGGTTAGGGTGATCCTATGTACGATGATTTTCTAGCAAAGATTCTAGAACCAGACGCCTATTTGCCTTCCCAATTCTATGGGAATAGCGGGTTATCTCGCCAACTAGAGGGGGAGAAAAGGCTTATGATCGCTATTCTTAAGGACGCCGTGGAGTGCCTTGAGAAACATCGGGTAAGCAATAGTAGCTCGTGTAGTGATCTCTACCAGAATGCTATTCAGTGGATTGGTGATAAAAGTACGGACTGGCTCTTCTCTTTCACCAATATCTGCGACTTCCTAGGCTTTGATCCTGATTACATGCGAGAATTTCTGCTGAAACGGGAGCGCGAACTAATAAAATCCGCTGGCGGCAGGGCTTATTCTTTTTCGACTATCTGTAACCAAGGGTAAATTGCCCCGACCGTCCGGTCAGGGTAGTATTGGTCCTTGGTTTGTTTAGTTGTCCCGAGCTTTGATCACCTCGAGCTCTTCTTTCACCATTTGGCCGCGAGGAGAGGCTTTTCCATAGAGGGACAACGCCTGGCGCAGGTCGGCCTTTGCCTTTTCATCTTCATCCGACAAAAGATGGGATCTCGCCGAATAGTAAAAGGCATCCGCCATGCGGTCCATCTTACCATAGATGACTCCCATGCGACGCGGCGGTTCAGGCCACAAGGGGGAGAGGTTGTGGGCTCTGAGGTATGCACCGACCGCTTGTGGAAGATTGGATTCCTTCTCAAATAACTCGCCCAGGTATAAATAGTTCAGAGAGTTATTGGGGCTGGCCTTTACCGAACGCTCAAATGCTGCATGGGCCAAACGGAACTCTCCTGTTTTGGTATAGAGACGGCCTAAATCCCGATCAATCCCTGGACACTTGGGGTTAATCCGCCTTGCCTGCTCGTAATAGTTCCTAGCCGGACCCCAATCTCCTTTGCGATAACGGGCAAGACCGAAAAGGTGCATTGACTCGGCACTCTTTGGAGACTGGCCATATGATTTTTTTAGTTTTTCTAACACGGCCTCCGGATCCTGTTTTTCCAAAACCAGCATCGTCTGGATTCTCTTGATCCCGTCGGGACGCCCCAAGTGTGGCCTCTCCAGTCTAAAGGAGCGTATCACCGCTTCCATCCTGTTGAGCCGCTCCTGGCTTAGAGGGTGAGTTAGCAAAAAAGGAGGGACATCAACTGGGTTTAAGGTCCGCTCCTGATCTATGATGTTAAGAAACCCCAGAGCTGCGTTTGGGTCATAACCCGCCGCCGACATATTTTTGACACCACCAGCATCGGCTTCCTGCTCCAATTTGCGAGTGTACGAGAGTTGGTTCGTCGCAGCCACGGCTTGGCTCAATACCCCTGCGGCCTGGGAACCGCTGGCAGTCAGAAAAAAACCTAGAATCCCTAACAGGCTCGTAACGTTTGGCCCTGACATGCGGGCCATATGGTGTGCCTTTACGTGTATGATTTCATGACCTAAAACACTAGCTAACTCGTCCGTGCTAGTTACCCGTTCAATAAGGCCGCTAAATACATAAATGGATCCGCCAGGAATAGCAAAGGCATTTACCTGGGAGTCTTCTACCACAAAAAAACGATATTCAAAGGGTTGAGGTCCCATAACGGAGAGGATTCTCTGCCCTACCTCGTTGACATATCGCTCAATTTCCGGTCGGTGTACAAACTTGAGCTTGTCCTTTGCCTCGCGGCGGAATTGTCGACCGGCTTTTATCTCATCCGCTTGGGTGATCCGATGCATGAATGGCATCTCGGATGGAAGATTCGGAAGATGAGAACCACATGCCCCCAACATAAACAACAAAAAAACACTGAGGGACCCCTTGAGTCGGCAACGTACCAAAGGCACAATCCTCCTACGGAGAATTATAAAGAGAGTTGCGAAAGCGATCAACAGGCATCCCAGGACGGCTCTACCGTTAACAAATGTGGTGCTCCAGAGGCGCAGGGAGCCCGCTCCTCAGTGGGAGCCCATTTCGTGGCTCGTGTTCGTGTTTCGTGTTCGACACCGAGCACGATCACAGTTTGACGTCTCCCTTTCTTCGGAGCCTACCCCCGCACCGTGCACCCATGCATCCGGTTCCGAGGGAGGAAACCTGCAGGACTGGGGCACGGGGACGTGGAGGTTGGAGGTAGGCCCAAGCTGTCAGAGAGCTCACCCAAAGGGGACGGGAGGGTGGCCGTCGAGGCACAGACTTATCGACTCAGGCCGGAAGGTTTTCTCCTGAGGAACCACTCTCTTTAACGGAGAGCCTCCCAGGACTTGACGCGGCTGCATAGCGGCCATATTCTTTGATTTATCTATCGGAAGCTTGAGGAAACGGGAACATCATGAAAGAGCGTAATGGCAAGATCGTCTTGGTGACAGGAGGCAGCCGAGGCATCGGGCGTTCCATTGCCCTTGCTTTTGCTGCTCAGGGTTCCCGCGTGGTCGTTACGGGACGAACTCAGGAGAGCCTTGAGGCGGTAGTTGAGGAGATCCGCAATGTTGGGTCTGACGCCCTTGCCTTGCCCTGCGATGTTACCAAAAAAAACCAGGTCGAAAAACTGGAGCATGAGATCAAAGCCCGTCTTGGACCTGTCCAGGTTTTAATCAATAATGCCGGAATTGCTCCGGCTGTAGCCTTCTTGCAGATGGATGATCGACTTTGGGAAGAAGTTTTGAAGGTCAATCTAACGGGGACTTACTACTGCTGCAGAGCCTTTCTTCCAGCAATGATCGCATCGGGTTGGGGAAGGATTATTAACATCGCTTCAACGGTCGCCAAAGTTGCTTACTCCCATATCTCCGCATATACGACATCAAAGCACGCCGTCTTGGGGCTGACACGTGCCCTGGCCATCGAGATGGCAAGATCCGGTGTTACGGTCAATGCCGTGTGCCCGGGCTATGTTGATACTCCCTTAACACTGAATAACGCGAAGTCGATGGCCGAAAAAACAGGTAAGGATCCAGAAAAAGTGCTCAACTTTTTTAAGGGTACCTCACCTCAGAAGCGGTTGATCTCACCTGAGGAAGTTGCGGACCTGACCCTGACCTTGGCCGCCGAGTCGGCAAAGGGGATTACGGGACAAGCGATTAACGTGGATGGTGGAGCGGTTATGATGTGAGTTTTGCCCTATGGCTTCCAAGTTTGAGTTCTTCGGGGGTTGGGTTACCATTTTTAGTTTATAACTTACGAGAGGAGTCGGAAAATGACCTATCAGAGTTTTATCTACGAAGTCGAAGACGGCATTGCAACCGTCCGTCTGAATGATCCGGATAAGCTGAACGCCTTGACCTTCCAGACTTACGAAGAACTGGAGAGCCTAACGAGAGAGCTAGCCGAGAATAGGACAGTCAAGGTCTTGGTCATCACTGGAAACGGAAAGGGTTTCTGCTCCGGTGGAAGCGTCGACGGCATTATCGGAAAACTGATTCGGATGAAAGGGGATGAACTATACAAGTTTACCCGCATGACGTGCAACGTGGTGAAAAACATACGCAACCTCAAGCAGCCGATCATAGCGGCGGTCAATGGAATCTCTGCCGGTGCAGGAGCCATGTTGGCATTGGCGAGCGATTTTCGGCTCGTTTCGGACAAAGCGAGGTTTGCCTTTCTCTTTGTAAAGGTAGGTCTGGCCGGAGCCGATATGGGGGCCCTGTACTTGTTGCCAAAAATAGTGGGTCAGGCCAAAGCAACAGAACTTCTCTTTCTAGGGAACTCTGTAGATGCCCAGGAAGCCTATCGGATCGGTTTAGCCAATCGAGTGTTACCGCAGGAAAAATTAATGGAGGAGGCGTACGCACTTGCACGCCGGCTGAAAGAGGGACCGCTTCATGCTCTGGGGGTGACCAAGGAGCTACTCAAGCTCGAGGCAGATATGGACTTGGAGGCCGCTTTGGAAGTGGAGGCTACTGCCCAGGCCAAATGCATGGAGATGCCGGATTTTCAAGAAGGGTACAGGGCCTTTATGGAAAAAAGGAAGCCGATATTCAACCGAACGTAAGATGTGGATTCATAATGGATCTCTTTCTTGACCAAGAGCAATTATCCCTGCGCGAGCACATCCGTTCCTGGGTGGAAAAGAACCTATTCGGGGTTTCCGAAGACGAAACAGATATCGAGAAAAAAGCTGTGCAGCTCGTAAGGCGGCTCGGCCGTGATGGATTTATTGCCTATGTGGCGCCCAAAAGATTCGGTGGTGTCCACGCTAAGGTTCAGGCCCGCGACTTGTGTTTGCTTCGGGAGGAATTGGCTCGGGGCTCCTCCCTGGCAGATGCGATGTTCGCCATGCAAGGCCTCGGGAGCTATCCCATCACTATCGCAGGAAACGAGGAGCAGAAGGCCCGTTATCTCCCGGCCATCGCCATGGGAGAGGCTATTGCTGCCTTCGCCCTTACGGAGCCAGAGGCGGGGTCGGATGTTTCCTCTATGGCAACCCTGGCAGTCAAGCGCGGCACGGAATATTATCTCAAAGGAGTTAAGCGCTTCATTTCCAATGCGGGACTGGCCGACACCTATGTGGTCTTTGCCTTGACGGATCCCGATAAAAGAGCAAAGGGAATCAGTGCCTTTGTGGTGGCGGGTGACACCCCGGGATTGGTTCTTAAAGAGAAGATTCCGCTTATCGCTCCCCATCCCATCGGCGTTATTGCCTTCGAGGAATGCCGTGTTTCAGAAACGAATCTTTTAGGTAAAGAAGGGGAAGGGCTCAAAATAGCACTGAAAACTCTGGACACCCTCCGTGCCAGTGTCGGGGCTGCAGCCGTTGGGTTGGCTCAAAGGGCTCTGGAGGAAGGGATCCGGTACAGCCAAAGCCGCCGTCAGTTTGGACAGGAGTTGGCTCGGTTCCAGGGGATTCAGTTCAAACTCGCCGACATGGCCACAGAGCTGGAGGCATCTCGCCTCCTCGTCTACCAGGCCGCCTCGATGAATGATTGTGGCCGACAGGGTCTGACACAGAAGTCCTCAATGGCCAAGCTCTTTGCCACTGAGGCCGCCCAGAGAATCGTGGACCAGGCGCTGCAAATCCATGGCGGGATGGGCGTAGTGGCTGGAACCGTCGTGGAACGACTTTACCGCGAAGTCCGCGCATTGAGAATCTATGAAGGGACCTCAGAGATCCAAAAACTCGTCATAGCACGGAGCCTGCTTAGGCAAAGCAGAAACAGGCAATAGGCGAAATTCCTATCCAACCTAGTCTTTATAACCGTCGCTTTTGCTGCCTAGCATCTATTGCCTGCCGCCTCTGATAGGGAGAAGAAATGGAATTTGATTTATCAGAAGAACTAGTGGCGGTTCGCGAGCTGGCTCGGGATTTCGCCGCAAAAGAGATTGCCCCTACCGCTGCCAAGGATGATAGGGAGCACACATTTCGCAGAGACTTGGTTTCTAAAATGGGGGAACTGGGTTTTTACGGCTCCATTATCCCAGAGAACTATGGAGGAAACGGTCTAGGTTTTCTAGCTTTAGTACTCATAACGGAAGAAATCGCCCGGGTTCATAGCGCCATGCGTGTCCTGATCAACATGCAGGTCGGCCCAGCACTAGCCTTACTCCATTTCGGCACGGAGGAACAAAAGAAAATTTGGATTCCACCCTTGATCCGTGGAGAGCTTGTCGGCTGTTTTGCCATCACCGAAGCAGATGCCGGTTCGGACGTGGCGGCCATCAGAACTACAGCGGTCCGAGAGGGGGACAGCTATGTTCTGACGGGATCTAAAATTTGGATTTCCAACGCAACGGTCGCGGATAGGGCCCTTATCTATGCCTCCACGGATCCCTCCAAGAAACACCGGGGAATCTCGGCCTTTTACGCGGATTTGCATCAGCACGGGGTAACCCGCCGATCTCTGGAGACACTTGGCGTCCATGCCTCACCCGTAGGTGAAATTAACTTGGAAGATTTCCGTGTTCCGGTAAAGAACCTCATCGGGGAGGAAGGTGAAGGTTTCAAGGTCTGTATGTGGCAACTTAATCAGACCCGGCTGAGTTGCGCCGCCGGGGCGTTGGGTTTGGCACGGGCGGCTCGGGAGGAGGCTGTACGCTACGCTAACCAGAGGGAACAGTTCGGACAAAAGATCGGTCGCTTTCAGATGAACCAGGACCTGATTGCCCAAATGGTGGTGCGTGAAGAGGGAGCACGCCTGTTGGTCTATCGTGCGGCATGGCTTGCAGATCAAAAACGGCCCAATAATCTCGCAGTCTCCATAGCTAAATACACCGCCGCCGAAGCCGCAGCGTTTGCCGCGGATGTCTCCCTCAGGATCCTAGGGGCCTACGGCTATTCAACGGAATTTCCCGCGGAGCGTCATTTGCGGGATGCCAAGTCTTACCAGATCGTCGAAGGCTCATCTAATATCCAAAAACTCATCATTGCTCAAGACGCCCTTGGCTACAGGAAAGCAAACAGGCCGCTGTGAGGTCTCCTCCGCTCAGGAAATAAAAGCTTACTGACTGTCTTTGGGTTATTTACCCGTGAGATCGGCAGTGCGGCCATAAGTCCCGTCACAACGGTGGGCATTCCCACCCCACTGCCACTCCCGGCAATCAAGAATCCTTCCATGCTTCGACCTCACTTCGTACTAAGCGGATCACGCGGGAGAAAATAGCGGCCAACCGCTCCGCTGTGGTCTTGTCCTGTCATATCTACGCCGAACACCTCTTTGATGTTTTCTTCGGTCATCACTTCCCGGACAGTTCCGCAGCGGTAGATCTTTCCGGAGTGCAGCATGACAACCCTATCTGCAAAAAGGGAGACAAGATTGACGTCATGCAAAACCGCAACGACCGTCGCGCGCCGCTCGATGGATAGTTTTTTTAACATCTTCAAGATCTGCAGCTGATAGCGAAGATCCAGGTGGACCGTCGGCTCGTCCAGCAGCAGGATGCCCGTTGACTGGGCCAACGACCTCGATATCAATACCTTCTGCTTTTCGCCACCGCTGAGGGTGGCGAATTTTCGATCCTTCAGGTGGGCGGAATCCGTCAGCGCCAGCGCCTCTTCAATCGCCGTCGTCTCTTCGGGTTTGCGCGCGAAGCGGACGATGTGTGGGTACCTTCCCAACGAGACCAGCTCGAACACCGTCAGCGGAAAACTCAACTCCGGTTGCTGCGGAACATAAGCAACCTTTTTCGCCCTCTCTTTCGGCGGATAAGAGTCTAGAGTCTGGTTGTACAGCAACACGGTTCCCTGTTCGGGAGCAAGGATACCGAGAAGCACCTTCAGGAGCGTGGTTTTGCCGGAGCCGTTGGGACCCATGAGGGCCAAAAGGTCGCCCTCTCGGACGGAAAGAAAGATATCCTGAAGCACGGGTTTTTCACCGTAGCCAAAGGACAGGTTTTGGGCCTCGAGAACGGTTTGCCATTCCTTTTTAGAGCCCATATCCACCCGTCTCTTTCCGAAGCAGATAGAGAAAGAAGGGCACTCCGACCAGCGAGGTCACGATGCCCACCGGCAGCTCGGCCGGGGCAATCGCGGTCTTTGCGACGGTATCGCAGAGAACGAGAAACAGACCGCCGACAAAGAAAGTCAGCGGGAAGAGAGTCCGGTGGTCGGCACCAAACATGATCCGGATCATATGTGGAACAATCAGCCCGACAAAGCCGATGAGACCGGCGATCGACACCGAAACCGAAGTTAAAAACGCAGCCAGGATGGCATAGAGCAGTTGTATACGGCCGGTATGAATCCCACTACTCTTAGCCGTCTCGTCTCCCAGTAAGAGAACATTCAGCTCGCGCGCGAAGAAGCAGGCCGTGAAGACCCCCAAAGGCACGCAGGTGAGCGACAGCCATGCGCTATCCCATCCCGAGGTAGAAAATCCCCCGAGAAAGAAGAAGATCAACGCTTTGAGCTGTTCTTCGGCCAGAAGCATGAGCACGGCGACCAGAGAGGAGATGAAAAGGCTCACTCCCAATCCTGCCAGCAGTAGGCGAAAGATCGAGATCTGTCCGTTCCGGGTAGCGAAGTAAAAGACCAAGGCCAAAGCAAGCAGCGAACCCGCAAAGGAAAAGATGCTGACGGCGGTGAAGGCAGCCAGGGGAGAGGTTAACCCAAGCACCAGGGCCGCCGCAGCGCCGAGTGACGCTCCCGACGAGACCCCCAGGAGGTAGCTATCGGCCAGCGGATTACGAAAGATCCCCTGAAAGATAGCACCTGAAAGCGCCAACCCGCCGCCGACGAAAAAGGCTGAGAGGCTACGGGGAAGACGCAGGTTGAACAAAATTATTTTCTCCGTCGCAGACATTTCCGGAAGAGAGAGTGTCACCGGACCGACGCTGAGAGTCAACAGAAAGGTAAATAACAAAGAAACAAAAATGATCATCCAACCCCAAACGCGCCGGCTCATGGTTTGCCCCTCGGATCGCCCTGACCGGCTTGCGCGGTTCCAAATAGACATCGGTGGAGTTTTACCAATCCATCGAGGAACCGAACGCCGCGTCGGATATCAGCCGCATCTACAAAGCAGATATGACCATTTTGAACGGCCCGGATCGATTTCCACTCAGTGCGCGTGACGGCTCGCTTCACAAAAGCCTCCTGCCCCGTTAGGAAGATCAGCACCTCCGGATCCCGCCCGAGGATCCATTCTAGGCCGACCTGGCCAGAGTCGAAAGCCAGATCCTCGAAGATATTGATCCCTCCCGCTGCGGAGAGGAGCCAATGAGGAAAGGATTTTTTTCCCACAGTGATCATGGGGTCAGACCACATTTGAAGGTAAACTGTCTTGCGTCTTTTCCGTTTGGTCTTAATCTGAATTGCCGCGAAGCCCCGTTCGACCTCCTTCAAAATCTCTTTCGCTTTGACCTCCCGATCCAGAATCTCTCCCAGGACCAAAAAGTCTCTTTTGAGGCTTTCAAGATCTTGTGGCCAGATCCTCAAGACCGAATAACCCAGTCTTTTCAGCGACGTCACAACTCTTTGCTGACTGGGGCCGTTCGCTAAAATCAGGTCGGGTGCAATCTGGACGATTTTCTCCAGGCTGGCGTCGAACCCACCTCCAATGATCTCGACTTGCCTTTCCCGGATCCTTCTGACTAACTCTGGCGGAAAACGATCGTAGCGGGTCCCTCCTTTCAAACGTGCGCAATCCAGGAGGCAGACCATTTCCGAGTTAGTGGGCACCAGTGAGACAATCCTTTCCACTTGTCCTTTGATCGTTACCTGATTTCCCAGGTCGTCCACGACCCGTCTATCTCCTTCCGGCGACCGCATTTTGCAGCCTGTGAAAAACAGAAGAGACAAGAAAAGGGCGAACAGAACATTGGCGCGTGAGAACATCAATGGTCTAA
Organism: Binatia bacterium; assembly: GCA_046757725.1. GTDB lineage: Bacteria > Desulfobacterota > Binatia > UBA9968 > UBA9968 > JBHHYU01. The sequence goes on along the minus strand of JBHHYU010000001.1, from coordinate 53,459 downwards.
TTCCTCCCGAATGCTCCTCGAATCCCGATCAGGAAATTGATAGGTCGCGCACGGAAGCCGTCGGCCTCCTCATATCCCCTGTCAAAGAGATTTTCAATTTTACCGTAAAGGCTGACCGATTTGACTCCAGGAGCTCGCCAGGGAAGCACGTATGAGGCAGCAAGATCAAAACGCGTGTATCCTCCCTTGTCGATCGTACGGAAGGTATTGGCATCAATATCCAGACGCCGCCCCGTAATGTGGGTATTCAGGTTGAAGTTAAGGGGACCATTCTTGTAATTAAGCGTCAAGTTTCCTTTATGTTTGGGCCGGCGGATGATGCGATCGCTGATGTTTAGGAAAGTGTAGTTTCCCCGCCACGAAAGCCCCCAAGGCAACTTGAGCGCTGCGATAAATTCCACACCATCGAAGATCGCCTGGCCCACGTTCTCGGGACTAAATCCCCGGAAGACGATGAGGTCCTTAACCTCCCTATGAAAGTAAATCGCCTCCAAGTGTAATCGATCCTTAAATAAAGGCTGCTCAATTCCAATATCGGTTTCCCAGGCCGTCTCCGGGCTCAGATTAGGATCACTAAAACCGGGAAAAAAGAGGTCATTAAAGGTTGGGGCGCGGAAACTCTGCACATAATTGGCCTTAAGTTTCGTACCCAGCTTTGGAACGAGATAGGCAAACGAGCCGGAGGGGCTCCACTCTTGACCGAAGTCTTCATTATGGTCCCAACGGATCCCCCCTACTACGATAAAATTCTCGTCCAGCATGTGGAAACGGTTTTGAACGTAGAGGGCCTGGTTATTCTGCTTGGGTTGAATCCCACTGAATTTTGCCTCTCTGATATCCCAATCTACACCGAAGGTGAGTTCAGCGAGCCGATTCAAGCGGTAATGGATCTGGAACTCCGGATTGATAATTTGAGGCCGAATACGACTGATTCTGTTTGTCGTATCTATTGAGTCGATCCTTGTAACGTTCCGCTGATGACCCTGCGTCATTCCCAAGCCAAAACGATAGTCCAAACTTTTCACCGGCTCGTGTTTCCACTGTATGCGACCGGCCCAGAATTGGTCTTCTTGACGGTCATTGGGATCCGGAACGGAAAGAAAGTTGTTGCTGTTCGAAAGCCCGAGTCTCGTTTCAGTCGTCCAGAAAGTCGCGGTCAGAGAGGCATGATCCATCGGCTTAAGGCCAAGCTTTGCTGAGCCGGAGATGTTTTTATAATCGTCATTGACCCTGCGAAACCCGTCTGTTTTTAAGAAACTTCCCGTCACGGAGTAGTTCCACCTGTCTGACCCGCCTGAAAAATTAACCGTTTCCCGATGAGTGGAACCGTTTCCTCCTTCCAGGGAGGTAATCAGTTCGGGCCCAGCCTTCCCTTTTTTAGTCAAGATGTTGATAACACCGCCGACCGCCTTTGAGCCGTGGAGAGTGCCACCGGCTCCCCTCAAGATTTCAATTCGCTCAACGTTATCTGTAAGCAGATGGGCGAAATCAAACAGTCCTGCCGTAACGCTGTTAACCTCCATGCCATCCACGAGCACTAAAACTTGGTTCGAATTGGAGCCACGAATAAACACCGAGGCAACTGCTCCCCGAGAACCGGTTTGAATCACATCTACCCCCGGCACGTCACGTAAAACATCCAAAACCGTTTCCGCCTGCTGTTCCCTAATTTCCTTTTCCGTGATCACGGTGATCGAGGTTGTAACCTCTTTTACGGGAGTTTCAATCCGGGTCGCCGTCACCACGACAGGCTCGAGAGTTTTTTCCTCAGGTTCCACTCCAGAGGATATGCTCGTGAGAAAACTGACGAAGAGAAGAAAGACAAAAAATATGGATCGTTTCATGAGAACCTCCTCTCCCACGAAGGGGGATCGTTAAGGCAGAATGGACAGGTCTCCTGGCTTAGGCTTTAACCTACTCGCCGCGCCTTCCCATCCTTTGACTTGGCTCAGGACAGTGGCTGATACCTGCGGCTTTCGTGGCCATCACAGTTGCGGGGCAGCAGGGGAATTTCACCCCTTTCCCTCGAATCCGATCTGCAGCCAATAGATATGAGTCTTGCCTATTTACATGTTGCCACCGTTGAGACGAAAGACGATCGGGATTTTGACCCAGCTCGGCACCGGTTTGGCCCCTCGTTGGGCCGGATGAAAATGCCAGCGCTTGACTGCTTTCACTGCCACCTGATCGAGAGATTCGAAACCGGAGCTTCGCGTTATCTGAATCCTTCTAGAGTTTCCCTGTTCATCGACTAAGACCCTGAGCACGGTAGTTCCCTCCCAACCTTCTTTTCTTGCCTTTTTAGGATATTCCGGATTGAACCAATACTCATAACCCGCCTGTGTAAGACCTCCTTTCTGCCGACTTTCCGAGATAGGATCCATCGCCGACTGAGCTTGATCTGCCAAGGGTAGGTTGTTTTTCCCGGATTCCACCCCTTCCCGGCCGCCATCTTTGGGCGCCACAGTCTCACCTTTAGTCAACTCCCCTAACAGCGGATCTTCCGTACCAGCTTCGTTGATGTACCACTCAGATAAGCCCCGCCGGCTTACAACCTCCGCAGGGACTTTTGGCCTCTGAATGTCCTTCTCTTGGCCAAGGGCCCGACTTTTCGTCGCGATGCTTGCGGCGGGGCCGAGTCTATCAAAACTCCGACCCGCCAAAACCCTTGTGGTTTGATATTTTTTCACTCGTCTCTTCACGGGCGTCTGCTGTTTAACCGGGCGATTCTGGAACTTAAGCGTGTCGCTCATAGTCGATCGTGCCTTTTTAAGTTTTCGCGGCTCTTCGCGTACAGTTTGCTCTGGCCTGCCCGGTAACAGTGGTTCAGATACATCCAAACCGATTTTGTTGCCCACCGGGATCAGCCCATGATCTCCAGCATGCTCTGTCATGAACAAAGCCACAGGGATGATCTCATGCCCTTGCCCTGACTGAGAAGACCAGGATGGCAACGTAAGAATTAAAGCGTGCAGTAAAACGGAGATGCCAAGGAATGGAGACAATCTCATGTGTGCGGCTCCCTGTACCAAAAAAAATCGCCCCGGCGCCACCAGGCTTTTCTAGCAACACTCAAAAAGGGTTCAGGACTATGCCGAAAACGAGAGGGAAGGGGTCAAAATTGCAAACACCAAATCCCGGAAGTTTCGACCTCACCGTAATAACAAGGGATTGGATTTGAGGACCGAGCGGACAAGGTGAACCTTTCTCTCTCCTTCGGAAAGTCGGGTTATTTGGCTCTAGGCAGGTCTCCTGGCTTATGGGTCTGGAAGGAGTTTAATTCAACCCTCCAACTTCCTGCGGCCTTCCCATCCTTTTAACTCATCTCAGGACAGTGGCTTTGAAGCGCAGGAGAACTTACCCAATTACAGTGGCGGGACCGCGCCGGAATTGCACCGGACTTCCCTATGACGCCTTAGAGCACTGAATCAAAGTGAAAAGAAACTATAACGAGGTAAAATGCTTGTCAAGAGTTAAATGGCTCACCGTTAATTAGTGTGGTTCCTCAGGAAAAAACCTTCCGGCCTGAGTCAATAAGTCCTGTGCCTCGACGGCCACCCTCCCGTCCCCTTCGGCTGAGCTCTCCAACGGCCTGGGCCTGCCTTAAACCTCCACCTCCCCGTGCCCCAGGCCTCCAGGTCTCCTCCCTCGGAACCGGATACATGGGTGCACGGCGCAGGGGGTAGGCTCCGAGGAGAGGGAGACGGCCGACCCTAAAGAGACTTGAGGGAAATGGGCCTAATGGGTTAACAGCTTAGGGGGCAGAGAAGTACAGGTCTATCGGCTCTCACTGAGGAGCGGGCCCCCTGTGTTTAACTGGAACAGCACTCTTTTTACGGTAGAGCCGAGTTAAATGATAGCAGCAAATGGTTTGTGAGGTTGAGTATCAGAAATTCAGGGTTTCTACGGCGGTCACCGATCAGCCCGCCTTCCGCAGTCCCGAATCCGTCACCAGCACCCTAAACTACCCGGTCGGAGCCGTTTGCCAAAGTGTCTCCATTATTTTGACATCATTCGTCATATCGGATACTTTCTTTGCAAAACAAAGGCCCTGGGATTGTAGTTTCCAACGTAGGTGAACTGCCGCCAGGTCGTTCGAAAGTAGTTTCGACCTCTACCTGTCCCGGCAAAAAGTTTCATCATTTAAAAGAGGTGAGGAAAATACGCATAGATCTGACGATCTTCTTCATGCTTCTCCTCACCTATGCCTATTTCTATCAAGGCGGAGGGTGGGGCGTAAACGGCAGATTTGACCAAGTTCGCTCCATTGTTGAAGAGGGTACGTTAGAAATTGAGAATTTTTCGCTTTACACCGCTGGCCCCGACCGGGAAGGGAGGCTGGCGCTCCGCCGGCTAACGTTCCCTCCATCTGCGCTCGCAGATCTTCCGCTTGAGCAGATCAGCACGGCTTGGAATACTGGAGATGTATCGCGATTTGGCAGCCATATTTACCCAAATAAACCTCCCGGAGCCGTTCTTAGCGCAGTGCCGGCTTATTTTATCGTCTATAACGTTGACCGTCTCCTGGGTATCCATCCGGATCACTGGTGGCCAATGACTATGAATGTCTACTTCACGACCGTCTTCTCGGTATCCCTCATCGCGGCCCTTGGAGGTGTTATCTTTTACCGGACCTCGCTTCAGCTTTTTCCTTCATCTCCCGCCTGGGCTCATATTGCCTCAACATTAACGTTTGGCTTGGGAACACTCATGCTGCCGTATTCCACGATGCTAATTGAGCATGATCTTGTCGCCGTACTATCTCTTTTTGTTTATTTACTCCTTTTGGTTAACAAAAACAGTGGGATCGCATCCGTTCGTCCCGCACTTATCCTTTTTGTCGCGGGTGTCGTCAGTGGGACTATCTTACTCATGCAATATACCTCCATTATCACTGTAGCCTGCTTTACGCTTTACGTCTTCTGGGCAACTCGACCTCGCTGGAAGGTCCTTTCTTTTATTGCGGGGGCGATACCGCCTGTAGCCGTGCTCGGATGGTATAATTTATTGTGTTTCGGCAGCCCGGTGACGATTTCTTACGCTTACCAAGGCGAATGGATGCTGCATCAAGGGCTCAGTTTAGGTATGTTTGGTCGGCCCCGATTTGAAATTATGGTTGCTTTGCTCTTTTCCGGCTACCGCGGTTTGTTTTTCACTTCTCCAGTGCTTTTCCTCTCGGGTTTAGGTATTTGGCTAACGGCAAGCGAGCAGCAGAAGCGGGCGGAGATTGTGCTGTGGATCGCAATCTTCCTCGGATTCCTGTTTACGAATTCCTCGTATAACTCGTGGGATGGCGGGTGGGCCATGGGCCCGCGCTTTTTAATTCCCGCTTTACCGTTTCTATGTCTCTCGCTGACGCCTGTTTTTCAGAAGTGCTTCCGCGCCACACTCGTCTTGGCCATGTTTTCAGCATTGACCATGCTTCTAGCGACGGCCGTCGATCCGCGCTTTCCGCAAGGGATTCCAAATCCGATGGGCCAATACCTTTTACCCTTGCTTCGAGGGCAGACGATACGATTGATTCTTTCCCACCCGTCTGGAGAACACATCGGTGAGGAACTTCTTGAAGGGCCGGTGTCAGCGAATCCGATTGGTATTTATGAATCGCCATTTCGCCGCGTTTATCAGCCGGGAGGCACCATTCCGGACCACTGGAACTCTTTTAACCTGGGAGAATTCTTATGGTCGGGCAGGCTGATCAGCCTGTTGCCGCTTCTGTGCTTTCTCGGTCTCGGGTTAGGTTTTTTTTGGCGCTGGAGCCGAACATAGATCACCATTCTCTTTTTCCCAGAACGAGAATAACCTTGCGTGCCACCTAACCGCGCCGGTATTTTTTCCGACCTGCTACAATATATTATTCATTATTTCACCTTTTTATGGTTGGAGGATCTTTCACCCGGCCTGGGTATAATTGCCTCATAAGATGAACCAGAAGACCAGGGGGACTGTCGCAAATGAGAAAAGGGTAGTAAGGAGGATAATAGACGCGGCGAGCTCAGGGTCCTGACCATATTTCTCGGTGAGCACGAAGTTGACCACAGCCGAGGGGAGGCAGCCATAAAGAAGAATAACTTGGCGGTTGATTCCGTGAATTCCAAGCAGGGTTACCGTTCCATAGGCGGACGCGAATCCGCCAACGATGCGGATGAGCGCGCCGCCAACGGAATGGGCCCACATGACTGACTGAATACTTTGAAGACGATAACCCAGGCTGATCAGCATTAGAGGAATAGTGGAATAGCCAAGGAGCCAGAGTGCTTTAAAGACCGGGTCAGGAACGCTGAGTCCGGCAAGGTTAACCAGTAGGCCAAAAACGGTTGCGTAAATGAGTGGTAAACGAAAGATCTCTTTCCAACTGCCCTTTCCGCTAAGGACATAAATTCCAAGGGAATAGTGTAGGGTTGACATGATTACAAAAAAAAGAGAGGCCCTCTGCAACCCGGCCTCGCCAAAGGCGAAAAGGGCTAAAGGGATCCCCATATTGCCGGCATTCATAAAGAGTAAAGGGAGGGCAAAGCCCCTAGAAGAAAAATGAAAGACCAAGGAATAAAGCCGAATCAGCAACCCAACCCCTGCGATGATCCCAAGGGCACCGAGCAGAATGACTGCGATATCTGCACCGAGGATCGGCCTGGTGGTCAGCGAGGTAAAGACCAGGCAGGGAGCCCCGAGGTAAACAATAATCTCTGTGACGGGGACCAGGCTGATCTTTTTCCACCGGGCAAAGAAAAACCCGATCGCAATCAGAAGAAAAACGGGGATTACCGGAGAAAGAGGTCCAATCCTATGCATAGGTACTTTGTAACTTCATGCGTCAGTTCCCTTCAACCACCCAAATCTGGCTCCGTGTGTAAAACCATCTTCTTTTCGATCAGTGGCTAAAGTTCCAGAGCGTTGGGAAAAGCTTTATCTGCGCTCTGCTTACGTAAGGTTTTTTGGAGGATCCATGTCCAGTATAAGGAGACGGAAGCGTTTGTCAAAAAACTATTGAATTAAGCCCAAATTTAACCGCTTTCAAGGTCACTTTTTGCTTTACTTTTGACCCCTTTTTCGGTAGAGTTTATTATGCTTGTAAACGGATCTAACCCCTAGACTTTCCAAGCAAATCTAAACCTGAACCGTGTATAAAAAATGACCAAAATAAAATCTTCCCCCCAGTCTGACTATAAAGCCGATAAAATTAAAGTACTTGAGGGACTGGAGGCGGTAAGAAAAAGACCTGGTATGTATATCGGCGATACCAGTCAGAGGGGTTTGCATCATTTAATCTATGAGGTTGTGGATAACTCAATTGATGAATGCTTGGCCGGTCAGTGCGACCAGATTGCTGTCACGATCCATATCGACAATAGCGTTACGGTTATTGACAACGGTAGAGGTATTCCAGTTGACCTTCACCCAACGGAAAAAAAATCAGCCGCAGAAGTGGTGCTGACCAAGCTTCATGCCGGCGGCAAGTTTGACAAAGCGTCCTACAAGGTTTCCGGAGGGCTTCACGGTGTAGGGTTATCGGTGGTCAATGCCTTGGCGGAATCTCTGGAACTAGAGATCAAGCGTGACAGGAAGGTGTTTCAGCAGAGTTATAAGCGCGGGGTTCCGCAAGGGACACTCAAAGAAGTAGGAAAATCCCGAGAGAGAGGAACACGTATCACCTTTCGTCCCGATCCGAAGGTATTTGAGAGCCTTGAGTTCAGCTTTGATATCCTCTCTCAACGGCTTAGAGAATTGGCCTTCTTGAATCGTGGTGTTCGGATTACTCTGGAGGACGAGAGAAATCAAAAAAAACATGAGTTCGTCTATAAGGGGGGCATTGTCTCGTTTGTCGAGCATCTGAACAGGGCCAAGAGTCCTATTCACACCCATGTCATTTACATACAAGGCGAAAAAGAGGGCCTAGACAGTGAGATCGCCCTCCAGTGGAACAACGGTTATGCAGAAAATATCTTCTCGTTTGCCAACAACATCAACACGATTGAGGGAGGCTCTCATCTCATCGGTTTCAGGTCTGCTCTGACCCGGACCATCAACAGTTACGCAAGTGAAAGAGGCCTTTTGAAGAAAGACGAGCAAAATCTCCAAGGGGAGGACATCCGGGAAGGGTTAACGGCAGTGATCAGCGTGAAGGTTCCTGAGCCCCAGTTTGAAGGTCAGACCAAGACTCGCCTCGGAAATAGCGAGGTCAAAGGGATCGTAGAGGCATTGATCAACGACAAACTTGCAACCCACCTTGCGGAACATCCGAGCGATGCCAAGAAAATCGTGATGAAGGGTGTTGAGGCGGCCAGAGTGCGCGAGGCAACCCGCAAGGCCAAGGATTTAGCCCGGCGAAAGGGAGCCTTGGACTCGGGTTCTTTGCCTGGGAAGTTGGCAGACTGTCAGGAGCGGGACCCGGCTCTGAGCGAACTTTTTTTAGTTGAGGGAGATTCTGCTGGAGGATCGGCCAAGCAGGGGCGTGATCGCCGCTACCAAGCTATACTGCCTTTAAAGGGGAAAATACTCAACGTGGAAAAAGCCCGGTTCGATAAGATGCTCTCTTCTCAAGAGATCCGCTTGGTCATTACTGCGTTGGGAGCGGGAATCAAAGAAGATTATGATCAGGGAAAGCTTCGTTACCATTCCATTGTCATCATGACCGACGCAGATGTGGATGGTTCGCACATTCGAACTTTACTCCTCACCTTCTTTTACCGCCAAATGCCCGACCTGGTGGAAAAAGGTCACCTCTTCATCGCACAGCCTCCCCTTTACAAAGTCAAGCGGGGGAAACAGGAACGATACCTGAAGGATGAAAACACCCTCGAAGATTATCTCATCGAGCACGGCACGGAAAATATTCGAATCCATTTAAACGGCAACGGCAGCAGCCTTACGGGTCAACCCTTACAAGGATTTATTAAGAAGGTCCTGCGCTGGGAGAAGTTGATGGCGGTGGCGGTCCGCAAGAAGAGATGCCGCCCTATCCTAGAGGCTCTCCTGCTCGAGGACGATTTCACTGAGGCAACGTTAAAAGAAACGAAGGAGCTCAAGAAAATCCAAGCGCAGGTAGCTTCCTATGTCAACCTCATGGCACCGGATCAGTTACCTTTCTCCTCGGTTCTCGAGGAAGACACGGAGCACAACTGTTTTAAACTGGTATGTTCCACCAGAAGTAACGGGACGCGCATTCGAACGGTCATCGACCGTGATTTTCTGGTGAGCGCTGAGTATCTAGAGCTTAAGCGCCTATTCGCGGATTTAGCCGGGCTAGGCGATCCGCCTTATGTCGTCGAGAATGGAGAACATAAGGAAAGTCTCCGTTCTCTAAAGGATCTCCTGGAAAATATCATGGAGAGTGGCAAGAAAGGTCAATATATTCAGCGGTACAAGGGCCTCGGAGAGATGAACCCGGAGCAGCTCTGGGAAACCACCATGAACCCTGAGAGTCGAGTCCTGCTGCAGGTCCGGATCGAGGACGGGGTAGAGGCCAACGACATATTTTCCACCTTAATGGGGGATGAGGTAGAGCCCCGTCGCAAATTTATTGAAGATCATGCCCTCACGGTAAAAAACCTGGACATCTAACCTAAGATTAAAAGCTCAAAAAATTCAACGCGTTCAGAATAGTCTGAGCGGGTTGAACGGATTTAACGATTCATGGAAGCCACGCTGAAACAGCAAAAAGTCCCAGTTTACATAGAAGACGAGATGCGTCAGTCCTATATGGACTACGCAATGAGCGTGATCATTGGTCGGGCGCTCCCGGATGTACGTGATGGATTAAAGCCGGTTCACCGGCGCGTTCTTTATGCTATGTACGATATGGGAAACGTCTGGAACAGCCCCTATAAAAAGTCTGCCCGGGTGGTCGGTGACGTCATAGGTAAATATCATCCACATGGTGACGTAGCGGCTTACGACACCATCGTACGTATGGCCCAAGATTTTTCCATGCGGCACCCCCTTGTGGATGGACAGGGGAACTTCGGCTCCGTTGATGGTGATCCGCCCGCCGCCATGAGGTACACGGAGATCCGCATGACGCAACTGTCCGGCGAGATCTTGGCAGACATAGAAAAGGAAACTGTTGATTTTGTTCCCAACTATGATGATTCTCTGAAAGAGCCCACCGTCCTCCCTTCCCGCATACCCAATTTATTAATCAACGGCACCTCCGGTATTGCTGTGGGAATGGCTACTAATATCCCCCCGCATAACCTGGGAGAAGTGATAGACGGATTGGCAGCCATGGTGAAAAAGCCGGATATCTCTGTCAAAGAACTAATGAAATATATTCCTGGCCCCGACTTTCCCACGGGCGGTTTTATCCACGGTAAAGAGACCATCGGCCAGGCCTATGCAGAAGGCCGTGGCATCATCCAAATGAGGGGTAAGGCGTACACCGAAACTGTTAAACGTACCGGTAGAGAACAAATTATTATTAGTGAGATCCCCTATCTGGTGAACAAAGTTCGCCTCATTGAGCAAATTGCCAGGCTGGTTCAAGAAAAAAAAATTGATGGTGTAGGTGATCTGCGTGATGAATCCGACCGGGAAGGGATGCGTATCGTCATCGAGCTCAAACGGGATGCGGCGGCTGAGGTGGTGATCAACCAGCTCTATAAGCATACTTCCCTACAGGAATCCTTCGGTGTCAATATGCTTGCCATCGTGGAAGGCCGGCCCAAGCTTCTCAACCTGAGGGTGGCCCTTAAAGCATTTCTAGACCATCGTAAAGAGGTCGTCACGCGCCGTACCGCCTATGAGCTACGCAAAGCCGAGGCGCGCCTGCATATTCTCGAAGGGTTGAGGATCGCCCTCGACCATCTGGACGCAGTGATTGCCCTCATTCGCAGCTCCAAGGACCCCAAAATGGCCAAAGATGGGCTAATGGAGAGCCTCGGTTTGTCGGAGGCCCAGGCCCAAGCGATCTTGGAGATGCGATTGCAGAGGTTGACGGGACTGGAGCGTAACAAGGTCCTACAGGAGCACAAAGAGGTTTCTCAACTCATTGTGAAACTGCGCGGGATTCTCGCCGATGAGAAGGAAATCTACGGACTCATAGTCCAAGAGCTGAAGGAGATTAAGGAGCGCTACGGTGACCCAAGACGAACCGTGATCAAGAATCGCTCTGAAGAGATATCCATTGAGGATCTCATCGTCGAAGAAGATATGGTCGTTACCATCTCCCACGAGGGATATATTAAGCGTAATCCGGTAACACTCTACCGCGCACAGCGGCGAGGTGGAAAGGGGAAGATTGGGGCCACAACACGGGACGAGGATTTTGTTGAATATCTCTTTGTCGCTTCCACTCACTCTTACATCCTCTTTTTTACCACGACAGGCAAAGTCTACTGGCTCAAGGTCCATGAACTTCCCCAGGCGGGCAGAGCGGCCAGGGGAAAACCCATCGTCAACCTCCTGCACTTGGATGACGGAGAAAAGGTCTCTGCCTTTCTCTCTGTCCGTGAGTTCCTGGCAGGGCGTTTTGTGATCTTCGCTACGAAACATGGGGCTATCAAGAAAACCGAACTTATGGCCCATGCCAATCCCCGCTCAGCCGGGACGCGTGCTATAGGACTTGAGGCAGGAGACGAGGTGATCGGTGTTCGTCTGACGGATGGAAATCAGGAGATTATTCTCTCCAGCCTGAATGGCCAGTCCGTCCATTTCAAGGAGGGGCAGGTTCGGGCTACGGGGCGAGGGACGCACGGAGTCGTGGGGATGCGACTGGACCAGGGCGATGCAGTGGTAAGCATGGAGATCTTAAGCCCGAGCGCCAATATTCTAACGGTAGCGGAAAACGGCTATGGCAAACGCACCGACATGGAAGAGTATCGTCTTCAATCCCGTGGCGGTAAAGGAATCATTACCATGAAAACCACCGAAAGGACCGGGCCGGTAGTCGGTGTCCGGCAAGCGACTGAAGATGACCAACTGATGCTGGTAACCAATAGGGGCAAGATTATTCGCTTGAGAGTCAAGGATATTCGGATTATTGGACGTAATACGCAGGGAGTCCGTCTCATTGACCTCGAAGACGGGGAGAAAGTGGTTTCCTTGGCACGATTGGCGGAAAAGGAAGAGGAGGAATAAATGCGCCTGTCACCGATCGGTTGATGAGCAACAAAAATATCGAGTGGGACTTAGCCAATCACAAAGACCATGGGAAAAGCAATAGCAGTTATAGGAGCCGGGGGATGGGGAACCGCCCTGGCCAAGCTGCTATGTGAAAAGGGCCACCAGGTAACTCTCTGGTGTCGTGGAGCAGAGTGCTGTCGGCAGATTCAAGAGAAAGGGATAAATTCCTCCTATCTTCCTGGTATCCCTCTCCCTCACTCACTTAAGGTTACCTGTGCGTTAAAAGAAGCCGTTTCCGGCAAAGAACTCCTCTTTTGCGCCGTGCCGTCTCATGGGGTACGCGAAGTTTTACAAAAGACCCTTTCTTACCTGGCCTCTCACGTTATCATAGTGTGTGGAACAAAGGGCATCGAAGAGGGAAGCTTGATGACCATGGGGGAGGTACTGGGCGATATCTTTGGTGATTCGCAGAAAGAGAGAACCGCCTTTTTATCCGGTCCGACCTTTGCCTTCGAAGTAGCACAAGGTTTGCCGGCCGCTATTACCGTGGCAGCTCCCTGTGAGCAGGTGGGGCAGGATATCCAGAAGACCCTTAGCACGGAGACTCTTAGAGTCTATACTTCCAAGGACGTGATTGGGGTACAGATGGGCGGCGTAGTCAAAAACGTGATTGCCATTACTGCGGGTATCACCGATGGGTTGGGTTTAGGTTACAATGCTCGCGCAGGATTGATCACTCGTGGACTCGCTGAGATGACGCGTCTAGCAGTCAGGATGGGAGGAAATCCACTTACCCTTTCCGGATTGCCCGGTTTGGGAGATTTGATTCTGACCTGTACGGGAGAATTGAGCCGGAACCGTCAAGTCGGCCTACAGATCGCACAGGGGAAAAACATCGACGAGGTTCTGGACGGGATGCACATGGTAGCAGAGGGAATAAGAAATACTAGGTCCGTGCATCTCCTTGCTCTCCGGCTTGGGGTAGAAATGCCTATCGTAGAGCAGATGTATCTTGTTCTCCATGAAGGCAAGGAACCGTTAGAAGCCGCGCGTCATCTGATGCAGCGGTCTCTAAAGGCTGAAATTCTGTAAATTGACAAGAGCACCGCTCTGTGGTTGAAATACAAGGTGAGGGGGCGATTTTGCTTTTATGAAAAGAACTTATCAGCCAAGTAATATAAAACGAAAAAGGACCCATGGTTTCCTCACCAGGATGGAAACACCGGGGGGCCGCAATGTCATTAGACGGAGACGAGCGAAGGGTCGTAAAAAGTTGACCGTCACAGTGCCGCCGAAACGAGCTCGCTCCTAGACTAGAATGGTGGTCCATTGACTGTAGACGGGGAAAGGTTTGCAAAGCAAGCCCGTCTTACGCGCCGCTCTGAGTTTTTGAACCTGTCACGAGGAGGGAAAAAGGCGTATACTTCGCATTTTGTTGTCCTCAGCAAAACCAATGACAAGGGAGAAAATCGACTGGGAGTCACGGTTAGCGCAAGGGTGGGGCGGGCCGTTGTTCGCAACCGTCTCAAGAGGTTTTTGAGGGAGTTCTTTCGTCGCTATCGTTGCGAGTTGTCTCCGCGACGAGATTTCGTGATAATCGCAAAAAAAGGGTCAGGAGCGCTCTCCTTCGAGGAATTGACAGGGGAACTCAGGAAAGTCTTGGCCAATCGAGGGAGTCGGCAAGGTTAGTGGTTGGGTTGTGCCAGAGAGTCATTATTTTCACGCTTGTAGGATACCGTCGCTTCTTGTCTCCTTGCCTGCCCCGGTCCTGCCGCTTTTTTCCTAGCTGCTCGGCTTACGCCCTGGAGGCCATAGAACAACACGGGATCAAGAGAGGAATACAGCTCGGCTTCCATCGGATCATTCAATGTCACCCGGCGAATCCCGGGGGCTATGATCCGGTTCCTCAGGCGATTGAAAAGCCCCTCTCCACCATAGACCTACCCTCAAAAAGAAAGATTGGCTCCCTACCTTTGATCCAACAGACTAGGCGAGCCCGGCTCTGGTCAGGGGGTTCCCGCAGACCTCGAATTTGGCACATTTTCCACGCATTACGAAAATAAGGTATTAGAAGACTTTTGATCTATGGAAAAACGTACACTGATGGCCGTCATTCTTTCTCTTCTGATTCTAATCGTCTACCAAGCGTGGGTGGGACGTCATTACGGTACCGCTCCCCAACCGAGGCGAGAGAAGCAAAAAACAATTAAGAAGGCCGTCGCGCCTCCATTGAAACCGAAGCCTGCCCCGTACAGGGAACCTGACAAGGAACTTGCGACCGCCCCTACTCTTCAGGAACAGCTAGAAGAAGAGGTCAAAGTGGAGACAGACCAATACATAGCGGTCTTGACCAATCGGGGGGGGCGCCTTAAGAGTTTCATTCTTAAGCATTACCGACGCTCTGTGGACAGGGAGAGCCCCGCCTTTGAAATGATCTCTACTGCACCCGGGGTACCCTATCCCTTAGGTTTACAGATACAGCGTCCCAAGCCGTTCAATGACAATGGTCTGATGTATAAAATTCAAGGGGGTCCACTAAGGCTTACTGGAAATGCGAAAGGGACTCTGCTGTTTCACGCCCGATCTCCCTTCGGAGTGACACTCACCAAGAAGTTTACATTTGTCGGTTCAGGTTACTCTATTGGTCTGGAGGTTTCCGCCGAAGGAACTAAAGGACAACCTCCAAGCCTACTGTTGACTTCCGAGGCAAACGACAAAGGGTCCACAAAGGGAGCACCGTTTGAGGGATTCCTAGCCCTCATTGACAGTGAAATACACCGCGAAGCTCCAAAAGCCCTTAAGGAGGGCAAAGAGCTAAATGGCCCTATTTCCTGGGCCGGGTTTGGTTATACCTATTTTCTCTTTGCCCTCTTACCCGAGAACCGGCCAGGCAAGAAGGTTACGGTTAAACAAAAAGGACCCGCCTTGCTTCTGGCCCTCGAGAGCCAATCTGAAGAGATTGCTGCGGATAAAGCTCGCTACATACTCTTCATTGGCCCAAAGGACCTGGATGTCCTGAAGGCTATGGACAAGGGATTGGATCAGTCCATTAATTTCGGCTGGTTTGCCTTTATCTCGATTCCGTTCCTCTATGTGCTGCGTTTTTCCCATCAGTTCACAAGCAGCTATGGTATCGACATAATTCTTCTCACCTTGATTATCAAGCTTCTCACCGCACCTTTGACACGTAAGAGCTATGTCTCGATGAAACGAATGCAGAAGCTGCAACCTCAAATGGAGCGGATAAAGGAAAGGTTCAAAGACGACAAAGAAAAATTGAATAAAGAGATCATGGAGCTCTATCGGCGCAACAAGGTCAATCCATTAGGGGGATGCCTACCGATGCTATTTCAGTTCCCGGTCTTCCTCGGTCTTTATAAAGCACTGCTTACGCCCATTGAGCTCCGCCATGCCCCTTTCATGTGGATTCAAGACCTCTCCCGCCCCGATTGGGAGTCTTTACCATTAAACCTTTTCGGTTATCACGTGGGCATTCCCATCCTCGTTATTCTTATGGGGGTCAGCATGTTCGTCCAGCAATGGATGACGCCCAGCGCCGGGGACCCCAACCAGAGGCGTATGATGCTTATGATGCCGGTGATTTTTACAGCCATGTTCGTCACATTCCCGGCTGGTTTGACCATCTACTGGCTGATGAATAACATCCTCAGTATTGCGCAACAATATCTGATCAATCGGAAAGAGCAGTAGGACGGATTCTTCTGGAGGTGTTTGATCCATGGAAATGGAATCTGTGGAAACCGAGAGTGAAACCATCGATAAAGCGATAGACAACGCTCTCAAGGTGTTAGGCGTCGAGCGTGATAAAGTGACTGTGGATATCCTGACCGAGGGAAGGAAGGGCATTTTGGGATTCGGGTCCCAGAAGGCACGCATCCGAGCATCTCTCAGAAGGTCATTATTGGCGGATGAAGAACCTGTGGGGAAGCAACTCCCCGAGGAGAAGCGGATAACGGATGAGGAGGCAGCCGCGTTGGGCCAAAAGGGAAGAGAGGTCCTGGCAGAGATTCTCAGGCTTATGGGTGTTCCATCTACCGTCAACGTTAAGCCGGGAGAAACAGCGGAGGAGGTTAGTCTGGATATTCACGGAGACTGTGGTAGCCTTCTAATTGGGCGTAAAGGGCAAACCCTTGAGGCCTTGCAATACCTCGTGATGCGCATTACAGGTGAAGGGCAAGGGAGAGAAGGGCCGCAGTTGGTTATTGATACGGGAAATTATCGCGCGCGCAAACGAAAAAACCTGGAGGACATGGCCTTGCGTTTTGGAGAAAAGGCCAAGAGGCAAAGAAAGACTGTTACCGTAAATGCTTTAACTGCGGCCGACCGCCGGATAATTCATGTTGCCCTCCAAGATGACCCGTGGCTAACAACCCGAAGCCTAGGCACGGGTGCTTACCGTCGTCTGCTTATCATTCCTGAGGGAGACCGAAAAAAAAGGGGGCAAGAGAAAGGTCCTCTTTCGGGTCGGCAGGAATCCAAGGGCCGGAAGTAGATCCACGCTACGCTTATTCATACGGCTAGTTTTGTCTTCACGCCCCAGGAGAAGGCATTGTAAAGTACTGCCATCTTTTAATCAACGGTGAGACCTCCGCCGTTGTCCGGCCGCAAGTGTGGCGTGGAAGTGACCTGATTTTACGGAAAAACGCAATTCTCTTCGTGTCAGCGTCGTGTGATAGAAACGCTTATACCGTGCGCTTCACACAGCATTGAAATCTCACCGGTTTGTATACAACTTGGGCTCAATTACTCGATGCTGTTTTTCCTGACTTTTTAAACACCTTGGTGGCCCCCGTACCAAACTTTGGTTCGGCACAGAAAGATTCCGCTGCTTTTAAAGATATTGTATTTCATCTCACAGGTGGTTGTATCCTTCGCCTTGGGGTAAGTGCAGTGGGTATGAGGTCCCCACACCTTTTAACATAGATTCGAGAACCGCTCACAGGCCCGATAACGTTTTTTACACCACGCTCTCAGCCAAGAAAAAAACCGTGGAGGCGCATTGACATCAAGCCAGTTTAAGCGGAAAATAAAATTGACCGGCTAGTCGGTCATATTCAAAATGGGTGGTAAGTGCCTATAATTGTAGATAAAGATAAAAAACGAAGAATGATCCTTGAGGCAGCTATGAAGGTCTTTGCCCGTCAGGGTTACCATCGAGCAAAGATGGGCGCGGTGGCAGCGGAGGCCGGTATTGGGAAAGGCACCATTTACGAATACTTCGGGAGTAAGACGGACCTTTTTCTTGCGCTGTATGATCACATGATCTCTGAGCTGAAAAATTTTTACATGCAAGAATTGGCAGGGATTGATAAGCCTGCCATCCTCCTGGACCGTCTCATCTCGGTGGCTTTTCAAACATTTCGTCTATGGGAGCCGTTTTTTTTGGTATTTTTTGATTTCTGGGCGGAAGGAGGTCGCGGAGAGCATCACGCTCTAATACAGACACGCTTGAGTGAGGCTTACGCAGCGTCACGCAACGATATGGCTGCCATCATCGCTGCCGGAGTGGAAGATGGATCGTTCTGCTGTGATAATCCTTTGCTGGCGGCTTCTGCAATCTTAGCATCTCTGGACGGGTTAGTTCTGCAGTGGCTTTGCGACCGGAACGCGTTCAAACTAGATGCTATATGTGAGCATTTTACCCAGTCTACATTACGGAGTTTACGCTCATGAGTCACCAAAGAATCACAACGATTTCAATACTGGTTATGGTTTGCTTGACCGCATTAAGTTTTTACCTGATCCGCGCAGTCAAAAAACCTACCCAGGCTGAGCTGGAGCGAGTCCCTGTGCCGGTGGAAGTAGCCAGTATCAAACCACATCGTTTTATATACCGTTTAGAGGCGCTGGGAACCGTAAATGCCATTCGGGAGGCGTCGGTAGGAGCTAAGGTTTCGGGCCCGGTAACGATGATCCCCTCAAAAATAGAGCTGGGCGCAAACGTAAAACAGAATGCGCTACTGGCCAAGATTGACCCAACATCTTTTCGAATCGAGGTAAATCACCAGACTGCACTGGTAGCCCGTGGTCTGGCAGAGGTTCGTGCCAAGGAAGTTGACATAGTACGACAAAAAACGCTCATTCGCCTCAGCAAAGAAAAGCTACGATTATCCCAATCTGAACATAACCGATTACTCAGCTTACTGGAGAAAAAGCTAATCGCCAAACAAGACGTAGAGCGCGCGGAGTTGGCCGTTCGCCAAAGTGAGGAGGAGTTTGAGCGGGCCGAAAGCGGGTTGCAGGAAGCCGAGGTCCAGCGCTTAGTGGCGGAAGCTGAGTTGGCGTCGGCACAGGCGGAATTAGCAAGGGCCCGCAAGGCCTTGGCCGATACCAGGGTTCAAGCCCCTTTTTCGGGAATCATATCCGAAAAGAAGGTAACTCTCGGTGAACAGGTTTCTCCGACTTCTGTTCTTTTCCACCTAGCCGACATCACAAAAGTGAGATTATTGGTACGGATCGCGCCGGATGACATCAGCTTTCTCCGACCCGGAATCATAGCCGAGGTCAGGCTTAAAGACCAGTCGGAATCCTTCCTCGGCAAGGTCGAATACATTGGCCCTCGTGCAGATGACGAGACCCGAAGTTTTCCGGTGGAGGTTATCGTAAAAAACGAGGCTCCAAGGCAGCTCCTCCCAGGAATGTTTGCCCGCGCGTTTATACCGGTCCGCACCTACCCAAGGGCTATTCTGATCCCACGTTCGAGCATTGTTAGGGGGAACGGTGCCCCCGCGGTGTTCGTTGCCGATGAAAACCGTAGAGTCGCCCACCGCCGGCCCGTTACGATTGCTCGAACCTTTGGATCTCAACATCTCATACGAGAAGGACTCAGGCCAGGCGATCTTCTAGTGGTAACCGGCCAACAGTTGCTTCAGGAAGGAGCTGCCATCCAGGTCGTGGGAAAACGGGAGCTCAAAACGTGAGGAAATTAGTCGAGTTCTCCGTTCGGAACCGAGTTTTGGTAAATCTGCTTACCCTTCTTATCCTAGGGGCCGGGTTGATAACCTACTCCAGGATGCATCGGGAAATGTTTCCGGAATTTTCGCGGCAGGCAATCCGAATTACTACAGAATACTTCGCGGCGTCCCCCGAAGAGGTGGAAAAGCTCATCACGGCAAAGATCGAGGATGAAGTGACGGACATTGACGACGTGGAAGAGCTCCAATCAATATCCCAAGAAGGCCGCTCGGAGATCCTGATTAAGTTCCAGCCTGACACCGACATGAGTAGAGCCCTGAGTGATGCCCGAGCCGCACTCGACCGTGTCACAGACCTGCCGGATGAGGCGGATGAACCTCAGGTTCAAGAAGTAAAATCCTCGTTTCCCGTAATCACGGTGTCTCTAGCAGGAAATATCGATGAAGCAACCCTTAGAGAGATGGCCAAAGATCTTAGGGACGACCTGCGCCGCATCAGAGGTGTTGCAACCGTTCGCGTGTTAGGGATCCGTGAGAAGCAGATCTGGGTTGAGGTGGACGCGGAAAAGCTCGAGGGTTACGGTCTGAGCCTGGATGATCTCAGAGCGGTTATTGCCAGCCATAATCGAAACGTTCCCGGGGGAACGCTGAAGACGGCTCGCGGAGAGATCCTCTTGCGCACTCTGGGCGAGGCCCAAGGAGTCCGTGACGTTGAGCGAATCATTGTACGCTCAAAAAAAGTTGGGCATCCCTTGACTGTGGGTGATATCGCAACGGTGCGGGAGACCTTCAAGGATGCCACCATCATGGGGCGCTTCGACGGGCGTCCGGCGATTAATCTGGTGATATCTAAGGAACGTCAGGGTGATTCTATTGATGTCGCAAGACGTGTCCGCAAACTCATAGAAAACGTCCGGGCGGAGTTGCCGGAGACGGTGACCATCGGAGTGTACAACGACTTTTCCGTTTTTATACGAAACCGCCTGAACACGCTGCGCTTGAGTGGAATCGTTGGTTTAATCCTTGTCCTGATTACCCTTTGGCTTTTCGTGCGAACCCGCATTGCCCTGCTCACGGGTTTAGGAATTCCATTCGCGGTGCTTGGAGCCCTTGTCCTTATGTCGGTGTATGGGATTAGTCTCAACATGGTCTCGGTCTTCGGCCTTATCCTAGTCCTAGGGCTTTTGGTCGATGACGCTGTCATTGTCACAGAAAACATTTATCGTTACGTGGAGGAGGGCCTAGATGCAACTCGGGCAGCCATACAAGGGGCAGCAGAGGTAGCGTGGCCCGTGGTGGCTACGGTGGTCACTACCGTGGCCGCATTCGTCCCCCTCTTGATGCTCCCAGGAACCATGGGAGTTTTTTTAGCACCTATCCCGCTGGTGGTCAGTTTTGCTCTGCTTGCATCACTTGTAGAGGCGCTTTTGGTGCTCCCCTCCCACCTAACGGATCTAATTACACCGGCCTACGCCCAGCAAGTTCGTCTTCGGGAGTCACCCTGGTTGTTACGCGCGCGTAAAACCTATGGGAATCTGCTCACATTGGTCCTGAGATGGCGCTATTTGTTCGTCACCTCCCTTCTCTGCGTGACCCTAGTGCTTGGAGCCTTCGCCTATTATCGGATTCCCTTTGTTTTGTTTCGGCAATTCGAGTCCTCTCAGTTCTTCGTAAACTTTGAAACCTCTCCGGCATCCAAGCTCGAAGACACGCTCGAGGTGGCTAAAAAGGCTGAGCAGGTCGTTAAAAACCTACCTCCGGAAGAACTCAAGTCGCTCGCCACCAATGTCGGGGTCACTTTCCTGGACGTGCACCGGGCCGAGAGCGGACCGAATCTAGGACAATTGATGGTAGAACTCAAGGAAGACCGCCGGCGTAGCGTTAACGATGTGATTGCAGAAATCCGCGCCGGGATTGCCGGTATCCCGGGGATGGCGAAGGTCCAGTTTCTAAGGCTGCAAGCCGGTCCCGGCGGACCCGCTATCGAAGCCCGCATCGTTGGTGACCAGATTCAACTTTTACGCAAACTAGCAAACGAGGTGAAGGGGTTCCTGGATACCATACCCGGTGTGAAGGATGTCCGGGACGATTTCACGGAAGGAAAAGAGGAGTTTCAGATTACCTTGCGACCGGAGGCTCGAGCCCTCGGATTGGATCTGGGACAGATTGCCCGGCAAATCCAGCAGGGATTTCGGGGCGTCGAGGCCTCAACCATCCAACGACGTGATGAGGATGTTCCCATCGTGATTCGATTTCCTCAAGCGGTTCGCGAAAGGCTCGACACAGTGGCCAATATGAAACTGGCACTGCCAACCGGCCAACGGGTATTCCTCCAGGACATTGCCCATCTGGACACCGCTGTTGGTGCAAGTAAGATCCGGCGATATGACCAGAAACGAGCTATTACTGTTTTAGCTGATGTGGAGACCCAACGGGCAAATGTTTTCCAAATCACTGAACGGCTAAAGCGAAAGTTTGCTGATGTGGATCGCCAATTCCCCGGATATCGGGTCATTCTCAAGGGAGAACGGCAAGAGTTCCAGGAGGCTGTAACTGCGTTACCGCAGATCTCCCTGATCGCGTTTCTACTCATCTATTTTGTCTTGGGCTCACTCTTTAAATCGTTTATTCAGCCCCTCATCGTCATGACAGCTATCCCCTTCGGTATGGTTGGCGTGGTTATTGGACACTTAATCATGGGGGAACCGTTGAGCTTCCTCTCCGTCATGGGACTCATCGCGCTTGCCGGGATAGTCGTCAATGACTCTTTGATTCTGGTAGATTTCATTAACCGAGCCCGGGATCAAGGGGTACCTCGAGATGAAGCGCTCTTGGCTTCCGGGGTGGCGCGACTTCGGCCGGTTTTACTTACGACGGTCACGACCGTCGGTGGCCTTGTTCCTTTGGCGTTCTTCGCCACTGGACAAGCGAAGTTTCTCTCCCCCATGGCAATCTCCGTGGTTTGGGGTCTCTCGTTTGCCACCTGCCTCACCTTGGTCTTCATCCCATGTCTGTACGCTATGGTGGATGACATGGGTACAGCATTTAAACGCCTCCTCGGAATCCCTACCCGCAAAGAGTTCGCCTCTACCTCTAGCAACCCAGAATCGACGCATCCGGTGCTCTAGTAAGGATCCATGACCCGTGTGGCTGGCCAGCAGTTAAAAAACACGCGTGAAGGGCCCTTGTAAACCGGCGTAAATCCCTGCAGAATCAATATGTTGACCCTCCGGATGTTCACACCTTTTGCGGAAGAGTAAACTGTTTATTGACAACCTTTCCAGTACTCTATTAGAGTTAGAAAGCTAACCATGAAGCGACGTAACACGAGACAGATCCAGATCGGCAGCCTCAAAGTGGGGGGCAATGCCCCGATTGCGGTTCAATCCATGACCAAAACGGATACCCGCGATGTGAACGCGACGGTGGACCAGATATGGGCCCTAGAGGTGGCTGGGTGTGACATTGTACGAGTAGCGGTCCCCGTGCGGGAGGCGGCCGAGCGACTCAGAGAGATCAGAAAACAGATCAGAGTACCGCTCATTGCCGATATCCATTTTAATTACAAGCTAGCCCTCATGGCCTTGGAGCAGGGAGTCGACGGACTGCGCCTCAATCCAGGTAACATAGGTGCTCGTCGATACATTCAGGAGGTGATCAAAGCCGCCTCAGAACGCAAGATCCCGATCCGGATCGGGGTGAATGCAGGTTCCTTGGAAAAAGATCTTTTGAAGCAGTTTGGTGGTCCCACCGCAGGCGGAATGGTCCAGAGCGCGCTGCGCCATATCCATATATTGGAAGATCTCGGCTATAATCAGATCAAGGTCTCCCTTAAATCCTCAGATCCTCTCATGATGATCGAGGCCTACCGCCTCCTGGCCCAGAAAGTAGACTATCCATTGCACTTAGGGGTCACTGAGGCGGGGACCCCCTCTGTGGGAACTATTAAGTCATCAGTGGGTATCGGCACGCTTTTGGCGGAGGGGATCGGAGATACCATCCGCGTTTCGCTCTCGGCTGATCCAGTGGAAGAGGTGCGGGTAGGAATTGAGATATTGAAATCCCTTAAATTGCGCGGGGGAGGGCTAACGTTCGTTGCTTGCCCTTCCTGCGGCCGCGCGGATATCGACCTGGTCAGTTTAGCCAAGGAAGTGGAACAACGTATGATTCCATTCAGCAAACAGGATATCCATGTGGCTGTCATGGGTTGTGAAGTAAACGGTCCGGGTGAGGCACGTGCTGCTGACATCGGTGTCGCGGGAGGCAAGGGTATCGGCCTCATCTTTAAAAAGGGGGAAGTGATCCGTAAGGTTCCTGAGGCACAGATCGTAAGCACCCTCATGGAGGAGGTGGAAAAGCTCGTGGTGGAGAAGGCGGCAGAAAAAGGTGCTGCCCGGGACGATTAGGGGTGCTGTTTACCCATTGCGTTCTCTGCCTCAAAGAAAGAGAAGACCATGCGCTGGAGCACAACGTTCATACCGACGCTAAAAGAGGACCCTGCTGACGCAGAGGTAGTCAGTCACAAACTCCTGGTCCGCGCGGGGATTATCCGCCAAGTGAGTCGAGGCATTTACGATTTCCTCCCCTTAGCAGTCAGGATTATCCGCAAGATAGAGACCACGGTGAGAGAGGAAATGAATCGGGCCGGGGCACAGGAGCTTTTACTACCCATTGTTTCCCCCGCCGAGCTGTGGCAGGAAAGTGGCCGTTGGGAAGTCTACGGGAAGGAACTTTTACGCTTCAAGGACCGTCACGAGAGAGATTTCTGCCTTGGTCCTACGCATGAGGAAGTGATTACAGACTTAGTCCGGCATGTGGTTCGGTCCTATCGCGAGCTTCCGTTGAACCTGTACCAGATCCAAACCAAGTTCCGCGATGAAGTGCGTCCCCGGTTTGGCTTGATGCGGGGTCGAGAGTTCATCATGAAGGATGCGTACAGCTTCCACGCCACTCAAGAAGACTGCCGGCGAGAATATGAAAACATGTTTCAAGCCTACAAAAAAATCTTTACCCGCTGTGGTCTGAAGTTTCGTCCAGTAGAGGCGGATACAGGTACCATAGGGGGCTCCCTCTCCCATGAATTTCAGGTGCTCGCCGATTCGGGAGAGGATGCTCTCGTAAGCTGTAATCGTTGTGACTACACGGCCAACGTCCAGAAGGCGGAGGTCAAGACGCAGCGGCCATCAGCGCGCGACCTCAAAGAACCCTCCCCACCCTCAAAAAAAGTCGCCACCCCAGGGAAGAAAAGCGTGGCTGAGGTGGCTAATTTTCTTTCCCTGCCTCCGGCGAGGTTCGTCAAGACGCTAGTCTACAAGGTTGACCAAACAGAGTTAGTGGCTGTTTTGGTCCGTGGGGATCATGAGGTCAATGAATCAAAGCTGAGGTCGGTCTTAAACTGTCAGGAGGTAGCCCTGGCGAACGACGCGGAGCTCGAGGAAGCCACCAATATTCCGCCTGGTTTTCTGGGACCTATGGGGCTCAATCTCCGTATCGTTGCAGACCAGGCTATACAGGGAATACGCAGGGCGGTGACAGGTGCCAACGAAGTCAATGCCCATTTGATAGAGGTGGATCAGGAGCGGGATTTTACACCTTCCAATTTTGCCGATCTTCGAACGGCATTGGCAGGAGACCCCTGTCCTCGGTGTGATACCGGGGCCCTAGAGTACCATCGTGGAATTGAGGTTGGGCAGGTCTTCTATCTAGGAAAGAAATACAGTGAATCCATGGGTGCGACCTACCTCGATGCCGAAGGCCGGGAGCGGCCAATTGAAATGGGTTGCTATGGAATCGGTATCACTCGTTTGCTCGCCGCCGCTGTTGAGCAAAACCACGATGACAGTGGAATTATCTGGCCTTTTTTATTGGCCCCTTTTCATGTTCTGATCTTACCGATCAACTACAAAGATGAACAAATTGGAGCCGTAACCGATGTACTCTACGGGGATCTCTTAAGGCACGGGATTGAGGTCCTCTTGGATGATCGGGATGAACGGCCCGGTGTCAAGTTTAAGGATGCGGATCTCATCGGGGTTCCGTTACGGGTTACCATTGGTGCCAAGGGACTGAAAAGGGACTGCGTGGAAGTGCGTTGGCGGCGTGGCGGCAGTGTTGAAGAGTTTTCAGTGGGTGAGGCGCGGCAGAAGATACAAGCGTTGGTTACAGACGCAATGAGTCTCTAAAAATGGCGTCGAATCTCCAGTTGGTTCGGTCCCCCTCTTCCATGCGAGAGAGGTTGATCCTTGCTCTTGACCTGGATGATCTCGAGAGAATGAAAAGTCTGGTTTCACGCCTGGCAGGAAAGGTTGGCATGTTCAAGGTTGGGAAGCAGCTCTTTACATGCGCCGGTCCATCTGCTGTGCGCCTGATCCAAGACATGGGAGGTGAGGTGTTTTTAGACCTCAAATTTCACGATATACCAACGACGGTAGCAAAAGCTGCTATTGAGGCAACACGTCTGGGAGTAAAGATGTTCAATGTACATGCCTCCGGTAGTCTGGAGATGATGCGACTGACTGTTAGAGAGGTACGCCGAGTCTGTCGCCAAGAGGCACTGAGGCGGCCCATCATGTTGGCGGTCACTGTTTTGACCAGTCTTAACAAAAGCGACCTTGAAAAAGTGGGTGTCGATCGAGAGGTGGCCGATCAGGTTGCCCGTCTGGCTACTCTAAGCCGGGAAGCAGGCATGGATGGGGTTGTAGCTGCTCCCCATGAGGTCGCTGGTATTCGCGCTTCCTGCGGTCATCGTTTTATCATTGTTTCGCCTGGAATCCGGCCCTCGAAGAAAAAGCGCGACGATCAGAAGCGCGTGATGACCCCAAGGGAGGCAATACGGGCAGGGGTCGATTATATAGTCGTCGGGCGCTCAATCTTGGAGGCCAAGGACCCCCTTAGGGCCGCACAAGCAATGGTCTCTGAAATGGAATACGGCAGGTTACTGACCTCCTAGAGATATGACGAAGCTACCCCTTGTTTTAGGACTTGGTCGAGCACCGAATACTCAAGCCCTTATTGACAGATCGGTGCAACCGAAGGGGGTAAAACTTCACGTTCGAACCCACTTCAGTGAGGGATTTGATAACATCGGCGCAAGGCACCGTTGGATTATTGACGAGAAGATCGACGGGGGTGAACTCTCGTTATCGTCTTTTATCCTGGCACGCTTACGAGGAGTACCGCTTCGGGGACTACCGGTCTTTCTCTCGCGCCGGTTCCGCCATCGCTGTTTCTATTGTTCTGCGGGCTCGCCCCTCCGGCATCCTTCCGAACTAGGTGGAAAGAGAGTAACCGTACATCGCTATAATGCAACGACGCCGGTGTGGCTGAAGGGCATTTTACAAAATCATTATGGGGTAAACCTTGAGACAGTGGAGTGGTTCGTGGCAGAGCCGGACATCTCAGAGGAGTCTTTGCATCCCCCTCCCCCCCGGTTTTCTATTCGATTGATTCCTCCCCCCTTAACTCGTGCACATGCTATAGAACTGGTGGAGGATGGGAGACTGGATGCAGCCTTCGAGCCATACCAGGGGCTTTTCGCGAACCGCAGACTGCGCCATCTTATTCCCAATTTCCGTCAAGCCGAGCAAGAATTTTTTCGCCGTACTGGAGCCTTTCCCATCAACCATGTCGTGGTCCTCCGCGAGGAGATCGCAGAAGCCAATCCCTGGGTAGTGGAAAGCTTGCTCACAGCTTTCCGTCAGGCAGAGTCATCGGCCAACCGATACCGCAAAGATGAGGATAGAGCCGAGGCAAAGTGGGAGAGGACGGTGATGGGCGAAGATTTTTCTTACAGCCTAAGAAAAGGTTGCGCGCGCAGATCTCTGGCAACGCTTATAGAATATCAGGTCCAACAGGGGATTTTGGACAAGCGACCGAACATAGAGAGCCTGTTTTTTCCTGCAGCTCTCGACCTCTAGGATTGGCTTGAGATCCAATACCCATTCCAAACGGATTACACGGGACCAACTCAATGCAGCCCAAGTCGGCAGACAGGTCAGCGGTGCCGGCACCACCCGCAGCAAACGCACCCCACGGTGATCACCGTGATAGGCCCTGCTTCGGTTAGTCATGCCAAGGGCAACCTCTTCCCATTAGGGTCGACCCTTTTCCCAATAACAGTAAAAGTGATGCACGGGACTGTGACCGGAACCAACGGTGAAGCCCTTACGGATTGCCTGCGTAATATACCGTTTCGCATGGGCAACTGCCTTTTGCAACCTCTCGCCCCTAGCTAGGTTCGCTGCAATAGCCGCGGAAAACGTGCATCCTGTGCCATGGGTGTTTGCTGTGCGAATCCGAGGGGCAGTGAGCTCACGGAATTGTTTTCCGTCGTAAAATAGATCCCTAGCCGCGCCTCTTCGGTGACCCCCCTTAATAACAACGCTTCTCGCCCCCATGGCCATGATCCGCCGCGCTGCTTCCTTTACATCCTTGAGCCGGTTCCCCCGAATGCCTGTCAATTGTTCAGCCTCGGGAAGATTAGGAGTTACAATCGTGGCCAGCGGTATGAGCCGAAGACGTAGGGTCTCGATGGCGTCTTTCCGCAGAAGAACATCCCCTCCTTTAGCTACCATGACCGGATCCACGACGAGATTTGGCAAACGGTGCTCATGGATCTTTTCTGCAACGAGCTCGATAATGGCCGAATTGGCAAGCATACCGGTCTTGAGAGCATGGGCTCCTATGTCCTGGATCACGGCATCGAACTGGGCCGCAACCAGACTCGGATTCAACTCCAGAATTTGAGTTACCCTCTCGGTGTTCTGGGCCGTGACGGCCGTGACGACAGATGTTCCATAGACCCCAAAGGCAGCAAAGGTCTTGAGATCCGCCTGAATGCCGGCCCCAGCACCCGAGTCCGAACCGGCAATGGTGAGGGCTTTGTATATGGCTTGCATTGCAAATCGTCCTAACAGAGCTAACTCTCTAGCTCACCCGCCGATTCTGAGTATTAGACAGAGGTCTTACCTTCTCAGGGTTCTCAGTGGATTCTATGGGGTTCAAGATATGGTCGAGGCTCAGCCACAGGCTTCTGGAATGGCGGAAAAACAGCAGCGGGAAAAACAGGGCGAATGGAACCCACAGAATGAGTTGCTGAAGGAGGGAAATGTTTAGAAAGTAGTCCAGTATGAAGTAACCGGGCACGGCAATGATAACAGTCACGGCGTAATTGACATACATTGCCCCCACAAAGTAACCCTGCTCGCGTTCAAAGTTTAGCAAACAATGGGAGCATTGCGAGTGCATATAGAAAGTTCCATAAAACAGAGGGGCCCGCCCGCATCTCGGACATTTTAGCCAAAGACCGTTTTTAAGAATTCTCGGGATACGCCCCCTCTTCATTTTAAGAACCTCGTTCCAGACAAAATCTCCTCAATAAGGTCACCTTAAGGCTAGTCTTTTTCTAAACCGATCACAACACGGTTTCTTTTTCGAGTTCAGAGAACATCCGGCGTGCCTGTCTTCAACACGCAGAAGCCTAACCACCACCGGCTCGTAGCAAGCCATGTGATTGCCGGGAGCGGATCTTGACCCTGCCGGGAGAAGGTGCAATTCTCGAAGGCTAGGTAGACAGTAACCGCTCTGAGAATTCCGAGCACATTGGCGGTTCTTGGAAAAGGAGTGATCAAATGAGAATTGTTCATACGATGATTCGAGTTAATGATTTAGACCAAAGTCTTCAATTCTACTGTGATGCGCTAGGGATGAGATTGCTGCGAAAGAAGGAGTTTCCTTCGGGCCGCTTTACCAACGTCTTTGTGGGCTTCGGCGCAGAAGATAAAGAGGCCGTTATCGAACTCACGTACAACTGGGATACCCACGAATACGATCTTGGCAACGCTTTTGGCCACATCGCGCTCGGTGTTCCGGATGTTTATCAAACCTGCGAAAAACTGCGTGGCAAAGGGGTTCGGATCGTACGCGAGCCGGGTCCCATGAAACATGGTGGAGGTGTCATTGCCTTCATCGAAGATCCCAACGGGTACAAGATTGAACTGACAACCAGACGTGAATAATCCATGAGAAGGAAACGGAAGAACAGAGCTGCGGGAAGCCTTTTCTGAATGTCACTCAACAGTTGCGAGTTCCAAAGGGTAGCTTTGGGGACTACCGTAGTCGCATCCGCCCACCGGCTGGATTCTAATCGCCGTGGCCGGAATACCTGCGCCTTTCAGATCTTAAGCAGAGGGCAGATTATACTCTGGGGCGGTGCCTGACTACCACACGAACTTGTCAGGGGGCGGAGCAGATGACATTGATTACGGCTTGTCGTTTCTCCACCGTCACCGCCCGAAGGCCGCGCTCAAGGGCCGGCAGCACCTTGGCA
The DNA here is from genome assembly GCA_046757725.1 of Binatia bacterium. GTDB lineage: Bacteria > Desulfobacterota > Binatia > UBA9968 > UBA9968 > JBHHYU01. The sequence continues at coordinate 24,137 of JBHHYU010000001.1, read as the reverse complement.
GGATCGGTTACCTTTTCACCGTAGCCATCAGCAACCTCTACCGCCTTTTCATAGTTCACGATACTGTCCAGGAAGGTAATGGGCTGCCGATTGCTCTTGGCCGCATAGCCTTCGGGATTGAGCCCCACCGTCGCCCGCCGCACCGCCTGCCAGCGCCGATTGTTGAAAATCACCGACAGCACCGGCAGATTCTGCTCGGCTGCAACGTAGTGCGCAGAGATCGGGTTACCGAACATGTAGGAGCCATCACCGTGCGTACCAATCACCAGCCGGTCCCGGGCGGCAAGTTTGGCGCCCAGCGCGCAGCCGAGCCCGTGGCCAAGCCCGGACGCGGCACCCGCATTGATCATAGTCCCGGGTCTGGAAAAATTGATGAACGGCGGCATGAGCGGCGATTCCTTGATTACAATCGTGTCATCGTCCTTGATCTCGTTGATGCAATGGGTGAGCCATGCCGGATGGATCGGCATTTCGTGGTTGACCGCCTCTAGTCTCTTATGCCAACCGTCGCGTATCTTCTTCCATCTTTGCGCTAGCGCCGCCCGGCGCTTGTCCATCCGCCCCTCTGCGGCGCTTTCGTAACCGGCCATTGCTTCGCTGAGCACGCGCAACCCTGCATCGGTCGCACAGGCAAGGGCGATGTCGCATGGGTGCCCACGAACCGGCACATAGCCGTGCAGAGGGTCAGCGCCCATATGGATAACCTTCGCGTCATCACGCACCTTATGATCAGCGGGTAGCCAAGGCACGGCTATGTCGATCGCCATGACGACGTCGGCGATCTCGAGCAGCGCCTTGGGATCGTACCCCAGATTCATAGGGTGGTTGCTCGGGATCGACATATACCGGTTGCGGTACTGTACCACCGGAATGACGTACCGTTCAGCGAAGTCGCCGAGGGTCTGCCACACACTCAGGTTTCTGCCGGCCCAGCTAGTGATGATCAGAGGATTCTCTGCACCGGCAAGCAGAGCTGCTACTTGGTCCACGGCATCACCATTGGGAAATGGCGGAGCGGCTGCCTGGTGACGCGTTGGCGAATCATAGGTGAAATCGTCCATGGTGTCGGCCAGTACCTCCCGTGGAAGGGAAAGGTACACTGGCCCCTTGGGCTCGCTCATGGCTACGGTGAGGGCACGGTCAACGATGGTCTCGAGCTGCTGCCCATTACGCAGTTCGTAGTCCCATTTGACTGATTCACGTACCATCCCCGCTTGGTCGAACATTTCCTGGGTCCAATGGATGTCGAGGCTGCGATGTCCTACTAGACTTTCCTCGTTGGTTGGAGTGCGCCCAGCAGTAAAAAGGACCGGCACGTTTCCTCGAGCGGCGTTCAACAATCCGTTCATCCCGTTGGCGGTTCCGACGTTAACATGCACCATGACTGCCTGGGGTCGCCCCGTGACCAGGAAGTAGCCAATTGCCATGTGCATCGCGGTATTTTCGTGCGGACAGGTCACGGGCTTCGGAGTTTTGGTTTCCAGCACCTGCGCCTTCGCCAGCGTCTCCACCACAGGGGCGAAATCCGTACCGGCGTTAGCAAACAAATAATCTACCCCGCGATCCGCGAGCAATGCCATGTAAGCGTCGGAGACGGTCACGTTTTGAAGCGTTATCTTTGGCATATTCTCTGATCCTCCTTGCTCCGTGCGGTAGCCCCCACGTGAATGATAAACGTCAAAAACCTTTTCATGGAGCGAATAGGGTACCATGCTTGAGCATCCGGACGCCTTATGTTTCTCATCTCTGCCGGATTACGGCGGCTGTGCGATAGAGAGAAAGGGGCCCTAATCGACTCTTCTTTTGAGGGAAAGTTATTCGAGAATGGGGTATCATGTCAAACGAAGTTGCAGAGGGGGGGCATTGTAGAATCACGGACGACGGTTATTCCCCAGCAGGTTGAAGCCCTAAGGTTTTCAGTCTGTAGTGCGATGAGGCTCCAATTACAGAGTACACACAACCCTCCACATCACTGCTCTGAGACTCTTTCTTCCATAGCTCCACTGGCTCCTTCGGCGTTCCCGTTGAGATAATCCCTTAAATAGCGGATTGTCGTGGATTGCTTACCATCCTTGGTCACTTCCGACACAGTTCCACATGCAACCACCTGGCCACCTATTTCCCCACCCTCAGGGCCAAGATCCACCAAATAATCCGCCTCCTTCACTATCTCCAGGTTGTGCTCGACGGTGATGACAGTGTTACCCATCGCCACGAGGCGGTGGAGGATATCGATAAGCTTTTCCACATCGGCAAAGTGAAGGCCTGTGGTCGGTTCATCTAAAACATAAAGGGTCTTTCCGTGGGATTCCTTTCCCAGCTCATAGGCGAGCTTTATCCGCTGGGCCTCCCCCCCGGAAAGCGTATTACTTGCCTGACCGAGGGTTAGATAACCCATACCAATATCGGAGAGGATCTTGACCGGCCGCATTATCTTCGGGAACGGACGGAAAAAGGTAACGGCTTCCTCAACGGTCATACCGAGTACATCGGCCATACTCTTATTGTTGTATCGGATTGCAAGAGTCTCTTCGTTGAAGCGACCTCCCCCACAGGAATCGCATTGGACAAAGACATCCGGAAGAAAACTCATCTCCTTTCTGATCTTTCCTTGCCCGGCACACTCCTCACATCTACCCCCGCGAACATTGAACGAAAACCGAGCCGGTGCAAAGCCGCGCAGCCGAGCCTCCGGAGTAAGAGAAAACATTCTCCGGATCTCGTCAAGAAAACCGACGTAGGATGCAGGGATGGAACGCGGTGTCTTCCCAATGGGGCTTTGATCCACCTCCACCGCACGCAGGATTCGCTCCCACCCGATTATCTCCTTGCACTTTCCAGGTCGACCAACAAACTGGCCAAGCCTCATCTTGAGTCCTCTGTAAAGCACCTCTTTCACCAAGGTGCTCTTGCCGGAGCCGGAAATCCCTGTAACACAGCTCCAGGCCCCAAGAGGAAAACAAACATCGATGTTCTTAAGATTGTTTGCTTTGGCACCTTGAATTGTAAGCCAGGGGACATCATTAAAGAAACGTTTGGGCCAGACCCTCTTCCTTCTGGTCCTGAGAAAAGCTCCGGTGAGCGAGCCTGGATTTTCCTTGATCTCCTTAGGTGAACCGAGGGCCACTATATTCCCCCCGTGGACACCTGCACCTGGGCCCAGGTCTACGATGAAATCGGCGGATTGGATCGTGGCCTCATCATGCTCCACCACGAGGACCGAGTTGCCCACTTCCTGGAGTCGTCTCAGGGCTCGAAGCAACATCCCGTTGTCTCGCGGGTGCAGGCCGATGGTAGGCTCGTCAAGTATGTAACAAACACCGCGCAGATTCGATCCGAGCTGGGCGGCCAAACGGATACGCTGGGCCTCACCGCCGGAGAGGGTGTCCGCGCGGCGATCCAGGGTTAAGTAGGGCAATCCTACCTCCGAAAGAAAACTCAGCCGTTGGTGAATTTCAGCAAGGATTTTTTTTGTAATCGTACGGTCCCGATCAGATTTTTCATTCCTCTCCTTATCGAAATGGAGGGACCGAAAATATTCGCGTCCCTCCTTAACGGAAAGTGACGTGACTTGCCAAATCGCCCGGCCACTGACCTCGACTGCCTGGGCGCGTGCATTGAGCCTTCTTCCATGACAGGCAGAGCATGAAGACTCGGCTATAAACCGTGATAGATGTTCTTCCAATCCCTTATTACCTTCATCCCGGAGCCGTCTCAGGTAGGGAACTAAGCCTATAAAAGGAAGTCGGCCACCTCCACCGTAAAACACTAGGTCTCGCTTGGTTTTTGTCAGGCGTGAAAAAGGCTTGTCCACAGCAATTCGGTGATCTTCCTTCAGATTACCCAGTAGACGCGACAAGCCGCGTTTCAGAGTCGTCGGGTTCCCCGATGATGACGATGAGAAGGACAAAAGAATTTCGGATAAGGGCCGCCGGGGGTCCATAACGATCAGTTGTGGATCAAACTCCAGGGTGAACCCCAGCCCGCTGCAATGGGAACAGGCTCCCTGACGACTATTAAAAGAAAAAAGTCTTGGGTCTAAAGGCTCATAACCCAACCCGCAATGGCGGCAAAAGAGACGCTGATTATAGATCTGCTCTCCTTCTCGCGAGAGGAGGTGGACCACACCGTTTCCTAAACGTAAACCCTGCTCCACCATCGCCTCCGCTTGTCGTCCCCCCACCCTGACCTTGCCCACCACAATGTCAATGTCATGTTCCTGATACCGTTCCAACCCGTTAAGGAGCTTGGCGGATTGAAGATCGACGATTTCCTTGTCAATGCGTGCTCTACGATAACCGAGTCTTCTCGCGCTGGTAACGACTTCTTTATGATACCCTTTCCGGCCCCTCACGATGGGACTAAGAATGACCGCCTCCTTTCCTCTGTAAGTGCGGGAGATCCGATCCAGGATCTGGCTCTTCGTAAGCGAGGTGATTAGGTGACCGCACTGCACGCAGTGCTGTTTGCCTACTTTAGAGTAAAGAAGCCTGAGGTAATGATAAATTTCCGTTACCGTGGCCACGGTGGATTTTTTCCCTCCTTGGCTAAGTCGCTGCTCTATGGCTACGGTTGGGGGGATGCCTGTGAGAAGATCCACATTGGGACGCGCCATAACCTTGAGAAACTGTCGAGCATAGGCGGAGAGGCTGTCGATATAGCGGCGTTGTCCTTCGGCATAGAGGATATCAAAAGCCAGGGAGGATTTCCCCGAGCCGCTTAAGCCCGTAATCACGACAAACCGGTCCCGGGGAATATTCAAACTAACATTTTTTAAGTTATGCTCTTTGGCGCCGACAACCGCGATTGCCTTTTCCCCATCCTTGGAGACTTCAATCAATTCCCCCGTTAAACTTTTTTCCAAGAGGGGCATGAAAGGTGAAGCACCAGCCAATTCCAAGTAGGGCCTGAGATAACGACCGGTGTGGGAGCCTTTTGCTTGGGCGATCTCTTCAGGGGTTCCTGCAGCGATCATCCTGCCGCCGGCATTACCGCCCTCCGGTCCTAGATCGATAATGTGATCAGCACACTTTACAACCTCCATGTTGTGTTCGATAACGATGATGGAGTGACCCTGATCAATCAACTCATGAAACGCCCAAAGCAGTCGTTCGATATCGTGAAAATGCAGGCCCGTGGTGGGCTCATCGAAGATGAAAAGCGTACCTGACTTTTTTGCCTTGGCCATGTGGGCCGCAAGCTTAAGCCGTTGCGACTCACCTCCGGAAAGAGTCGTAAGCGGTTGTCCCAAGCGTATGTAACTCAGCCCCACAGCGCACAGGGGACTTAACCCATAGCGAATCTCCAGAGAATCTTTGAAGAACTCGACTGCCTCAGCAACCGTCAGATCCAGAACCTCACGGATGTTGCGCCCGCGATATTTAACCTCAAGGATCTCTTCACGGAAACGGCTGCCGTGACACTCGGCACAAGCAATGAAGACATCCGAAAGAAACTGCATCTCAATCTTTTCGAATCCTTCGCCGCGGCAGGTCTCGCATCGTCCCCCTTCTAGATTGAACGAGAAAGTGGAAGCCGTATAGCCTCGTAACCGAGACAGATCCGTGGTGGCAAACCGACGACGGATAGGATCAAAGGCCTTCATGTAGGTAGCCGGGTTAGAACGCGGAGTCGTCCCCACCGGAGATTGGTCAACTAGGATAACCTCAGAGACCTTATTCGCCCCTTGCAGGTCATCGCAATGGACTATCGTGGCCCCTGGCGACTCCTTGAGCTTTTTCAAATTGCGGTAGAGGACCTCATCCACCAAGGTTGACTTCCCGGAACCGGAAACGCCAGTAATACATACGAACAGTCCAAGAGGGATTTCCACATCGACGTTTCTGAGGTTGTTGGCGCACGCGCCAGAAATTTTGATGACCCGTCGCGGGATCTTGCGACGGTGGCGGGAAGGGAAAGGTATAGTCTTACGCCGGGTAAGGTACGCTGCAGTCAAGGAATCTCGGTTCCTTAGAAGGGCCTTATAAGGACCGGCAAACACTATCCGACCCCCTTCCTCTCCCGCTTTTGGGCCGAGGTCAATGATGAAGTCACTCTCCTTAATGATTTCGGGATCATGTTCCACCACGACGATCGTATTGCCGTTGGATCTAAGATGATGGAGAACCTCTACAAGACGATGGCTATCCCGCGGATGTAAACCTATTGAGGGTTCATCGAGCACATAGAGGGTATTGACTAGTGACGATCCAATGGCCGTGGTAAGATCGACTCGTGCCAACTCACCTCCGGATAGAGTCCGAGACTGGCGATCCAACGTGAGATACTCAAGCCCGACTCCCACCAGATAATCGAGCCTTCGACGGATTTCACCGATGATCAAGCTAGTCACCTGATCCATGTGCCCAGAAAGCTTAGTATTGCAAAAGAAGCGGTGGGCTTCCCCAACGCTCATCCTATTGATTTCGGCGATATGTTTCCCGTGGATCCTGAAAACCAGTGCCTCGGGTTTGAGGCGCGTCCCCTGACACTGCGGGCAAAGGAGATAGGTACGGTAGCGTGAAAGAAAGACCCGTATATGCATCCTGTAGCTTTTGCGCTCCATCCGGCGAAACCACCCGCGAACCCCACGAAATTTTCCGTTTCCCTCAAGAACGAGGTTTTTTTGCCTTTTGGTCAACTCTCGAAAAGGCTTTTTGACCGGGATCCGGCTGCGCTTGCAATACTCTAGAAGTCTCTGGACTCTCCGTGGCTTGGTCCTCCACGGCTTGATCGCTCCCTCACCCAATGATTTGGAAGGATCCGGAATCACCAGGTCCATATCAATGTCAATCACCCGCCCAAATCCACGGCAAGTCTCACACGCGCCCAACGGGCTGTTGAAGGAAAAAAGGCTTGGAACCGGGTCGTGGTAGGCGAGGTCACACCAGGGACAATGGAAGTAGTTACTGAAGGGTTCGCAACGCCATGCCTCCTCTGGAAAGTACAGATTCAGTCTTCCTTTGCCAAAATGGAAGGCCTGTTCCAGAGAGTCCATAATGCGCTTTCGTGTCCCTGGCCGATAGGTGAAACGATCTACCACGACTTCGAACCTTTTGCTTTTCCAAGGCAGGTCTTGGACTTCCTCCAGGTCCCGAATAGCCCGGTGCTGCAACAGGCGGTGGAACCCAGCGTGTAAAAGCCCAGATTTTATTTCGCTCCAGGTGAGAGATGGGGAAAGAACTAAGGGAAAGGTTAAGATGACTGGTTGACCCTCAGGTACGCAAGAAAGTTTTTTAAAGACCGATGCTGTGGTCTCTCGCTCCACAACCCTGTCACAGCCCTTACAATGGAGAATACCAATCTTGGCGAAGAGGAGCTTGAGGTGATCGTGCAACTCGGTCATGGTCCCGACAGTGGAGCGGGAGGTTTTGACTGACCGGCTTTGGTCAATAGCGATAGTAGGAGGGATTCCCTCGATGGTCTCTACATCAGGTTTGTCCATGCGATCGAGGAATTGACGCGCATAGGCCGAAAAGCTCTCAACGTACCTTCTCTGTCCTTCCGCATACAGGATGTCGAAGGCAAGTGTCGATTTTCCCGAGCCGCTGACACCGGTCACCACCGTGAGGGCATTTAAGGGGATATCCAGATCGACGTTTTTTAGGTTATTCTGCCTGGCGCCTTGGATGTGAATCCATTCCTGATTCATAACTACCGTCATATCTCGTGCTCGGTTAACGTGCTCGCTTACGAACACGAGTCACGAATAACGAGTCTTTCATTGCAGGTGGTATTTTTCAGCTAAAATGCGCCGAAAACGAGTAGCATAAATGAGATCGAAGGTTTCTCCTTTGTCCGGGAAAAGTTCCAAAACGATTTCCCTTGCATGCGTAACAAGTTCCTGTGCTTCGCCCAAGGTAAAATTAGACTGCCAGAGGAGAGCTGAAACGAGGTCTACGAGTCGCCGAAGTTTTTTAAGCTTTCTTTCCTCAGCTAAGAGTGCTTCTTTACTTTTCTCCATCAGTCAATCTTAAATTTTTATCACACCCTTCCGACGAGTCAAGATGGAAACAGCAGCGAATCATCCCTGAAAAGTTTGTTCTCGCCCAAGAGAATGCTTGTGTAATCCTGTTCTTAATTCCCACCTATTCTGAATGGAAGGAAGGGAGGGATTTTATGAGAGCTAGGATAACAAGCATCTTTGATCTGCCTGCCGGATTTGGATCACACGATTCTCCCCCTGTTCCCTGTCGCCTCATTGATGATTCAAATCTCCAGTACACAGCATACTGCAACCAGCTATATGATATCGGTAGTCGATTCAGGGTAGCTTTCCTCCGTGGTAGCGCTTTGGTAAGCTGATTTTATGCGTACCGCCGAGATCTTTTATTCCATTCAGGGGGAGGGACAACTGGCGGGTGTTCCTTCCGTCTTCATCCGAACTTCAGGTTGTAACCTGCGTTGCGTATGGTGCGATACACCCTACACGTCGTGGAAGCCGGAGGGCAAAGAATGGAAGCTGAAAGAAATCCTGGACGAGGTGAAGAGGTATTTATCCCGGCAGGTGGTGATTACCGGAGGTGAGCCACTCCTAGCACCTAACTTGGAGGAGCTAACAAGACGGCTTAAGCAAAAAAAGTATCACATCACCATAGAGACTGCGGCAACGATCTTTAAACCGGTGGTGTGTGACCTCATCTCTATAAGCCCTAAGCTCTCAAATTCCACTCCGTGGAGACGCGAAAAAGGTAGGTTTGCCCGTATGCACGAGGATCGGAGACTCAACCTCCCGGTCATTCAGCGGTTTCTAGATAAATACGAATATCAGCTGAAGTTTGTGGTAGAGGATAAACGGGATTTTACCGAGATCAAAGGAATCCTAAAAAGGCTTAAAAAAGTTGACCCTGCCTGCGTTCTTATCATGGCCCAGGGAAGAACCAAGAAGGAACTTCGTGCAAAAGCTCCCTGGATCGTCGAACTCTGTAAGGCTTACGGCTTCCGCTACACCCCACGCTTCCAGATCGATCTCTACGGTAATCGGCGGCGAACATAAACTGAGCGAGAAGCAGGTTTGTCTCTTTTTACTCTTTTTAATCACTCGTCCCTAAAGGTCGACGTAAGCCCGGACGCAAACACCCCAATTCCCTATCGGTCGTATCAATGGGCACATTACAACGCCACTCGATGGCTCCTTGATCTTCTGCAACGTCGCCGGATTATTGAGCATAAGGGTAGTAGAACCCCGATTCCCCCATTCCCGACTTATACCGGCCGGGTCTCACGTGCCCGTAAGGCGCATACCCCCGTCCACCGGGAGTATCGCTGCGGTTACATGAGAGGCCTCGTCTGAGGCCAGATAGAGCGCCGCTTGCGCAACATCTTCTGGCTCACCGATACGCCCCATTGGAACACGTTGGGCATAACGGGCCAATCTTTTTGGAGTCGACGTGTCTACCATCGGAGTCCTTGTTGGGCCTGGACAAATACAATTGACACGGATCCTCTGCGGTGCATGATCCATGGCCATGGCCTCTGTCAACGTGATCACGCCGCCTTTTGAAGCACAATAAGCCGCTCGCCCGGCTTGTCCGGCCATTCCTGAGCGAGCAGAGATGTTGATAATAACGCCTCCCCCTCTTTTAACCATCTCAGGTATTCCAAGGCGAGAAACGATAAAAACACCTTTCAGATTAGCATTCAGAGTGCGATCCCAATCGTCCTCGGAAAGAGTAGTAACGTCCCCGTTGGTTCTTACTCCGGCACTGTTGACAACAATATCCAGACCACCAAACTCTTTTACCGCCTCTTCAACCACGACCCTCATCTGATCTGCCTTGCTAACATCCCCAGGGCGAAAGCGTGCCTTTCCCCCTTCTCTTTGGATCAGCTCAAGAGCCTCTTTTCCTTTTTTCTCCGTCATCGACGTTCCCATCACTGCAGCACCCGCCGCCGCGTAAAGTCCACCTATGGCGCGCCCAAGACCTGATCCAAATCCCGTTATTAGCGCGACCTTTCCCTTTAGTACCATGGCGTCCTCCTCCCCTTTTCTTTTTAAAGGGTGCCATCTGCACCTTAAGATTCTTCATGGCCTTCAGCCATTCAGTGAAAAACCGGATGTTATCAGCCAGTGAACTCGATGACGTCGAAGCCACGGGCCTTGTCAACGATATAGAGCAGCCCTCGGTCGTCCATGTCCACGTCATTGGTCTGGGGCGCCTCCAGGCCCCGGCCCGGTTTTGGAATGAAGTAGCCCATCTCCTTTGGCTGTTCCGGGTTCGCCACGTCGAGGATGCGAAGCCCAGCAGCGAACCAGGTGATATAAACTAGGGTGTCGGTCATTTTCTCCCGGAACTGGTGTGCCCCGAAGCGTACCTTTTCACCGTGATAGGGGGATTCACATTCCTTCACTGCATAGGTGGAAATCACTCGGGGACACGCTGGGTCCGAAACGTCGAACACATACAGGGGGGCGTGGGGTTGGTGTATATCCTTGCCACGGTTGCGGCGTTCCTCATCGGTAGCAAGGGCAATCTCACGGCCCGCCACAGGGAAGGGAACACGGAAAAACGTGTGGCTGGGTTCCGTGGAGGGTGGTTGAACTTCGTACCGCCCCAAGGTACGGGGATTGGTGATATCGGCAACATCGATGATAGTGAAGCCTGACATCCAGCAGCCGGCATAGAACTGGTCTTTATATCGCAATGCATGGTGAAGGCGGTGTTCTTTCTCCTTGGGGTGTGGCTCTTCGCCTGCCGCGATATTTTGGCCGGGCAGCCACCAGCGTGAAACCTCCTCTGGTTTTTCCGGGTTTCGGATATCGTAGATCACGAGGATGTTCCCGACAAAGCCCTCTATTTCGGTGGACAGGTAAGCGTAATTCTCATCGCAATCGAAACGATGCACACCTTTGCCATAAGTTTTGCGGAACGTAATCAGCCGTGGGCTCTCTTTGTCCGAAATATCGTAGATACGGAATCCACCATCATGGTATTTCTCATTCCCGTGCCATCTCTGTTCGCTGTTGACGATCATGATATCGCCGAAAACACGAACTTTGTGGGAATGGGATTGCTCATCCTCCAGCATAATGGTGGAAAGCAGCTTTGGCTTTCGGGGGTCCGAGATGTCGAGAATTGATGTTCCCTGGCGCCCAACCATATAGCCAAGGTAGGCGTAATGCCCGTCAACCGTCACCTGCCCTGCGCCAGCAAGATCTAGGCGGCAAAGATGATTGATGTTGGATGATGCGTGGGGCGTGATCCTCTCTGTGTTTCTACCTGTACCCGAGTTCATCATTTTAGTCATGGGGTTGTTTTTATCCTTTCTTTTTGGAGGACACCGTCAGATGTCCTTTGTAACAAGGCTCCGGTCTATGCATTTCGGATCTCCGACTCGATCCCTTCCAGAAGCTGGCGCGCACCCTATAAACGGAGATATGATTCGGCACCGCCTTCATGGCAACGTAACCTGACGCAAGTTTCGCCCGGGAGTTTGCCCAACCAGATCAATAGAGTCGCAATAGGTTGAAGTATCTCTTGATCAATCTTTTCAGCTCCGGGGCTCCCATAAGAATCTCGGGCCCGTTGAAGGTTTGTTTATACTAGATGATCCTTCCAGAAATCCACCCCAAATCTTACCTGCGTACTGGCTGAACAACTGACTGGGCTTAAATAGCAGCGGTTTGGCCCCATCTTCGTAAGGTGAGTTGATGATTTCTGTGTGTTAAGTTTGTGAACACACATCAACCAAAGTTTTACTTGTATCTGAATCAAACTCGCGATATAAACAGTTCCACTTTCTAGTGGAATGGAGGAAACAATGAATGACCGAGCCATGTTTGACATGCTAATACGACTGGATCGTCTAGAAAGGGAAAACCGACGCTTAAAAATCCTTGGTGTTCTAGGAGCCGCGGTTTTAATCTTTACTTTGCTTGTGGGGGGCACGCCGTTTCGGACCATGAAGATCTCCGAAAAGGTGAATCAGCTCAGAGCGAACCCGCTGATCCTTGTAAATGAAAACGAGGCGAATGTTTCTAATGTTTCTAAAGATAGTCGGCTGCAAGAGACCTATCCCTGGGTCAGTTAGTTGGCCAGACAAAAGGGAAAGCTCGTTAACAAGAGAGGCTCTGGAGATCCGTGGTCTGAACCAGCCTATTTCTGCTGAGGAAGTAAGGAAGGCATCTCCCACGCCTCACCCTCCTCTGCTTCATCTCGTTATTCAGGAGAGGTCTGAAACCATAATGTTGCTATGAATGATTTTTGTCATTCCAGCTCAATGTGACACAAGCAAACGCTTTAAAAAGCTAGTCCTCATCTCCAACTCCATAAACCTAAAACTTTCTCCTTTAAGACTGTTACGAAATCAAAACGTCTTCACCCTCCCGGGTTGACCCACCGGCCCGTGAAATCTAATATCACACTATCGTGGAACCTCGTAAAGGAAGGTCTCATCCGTCACAACTACCGGATGCCCTAAGTTCTCCAGCAGGTAGTTGGCAATTTATAAAATTATGAAACAAGAACCCGCAATTCAAGTCGATAATCTGACAGTGCGGTTCGATGGAACAACCGTCATCGACGGATTTTCCATGAGATTAGCCTCCGGAGAGAAAGCCACCTTGACAGGCCGATCGGGCTCAGGAAAATCGACCATCCTGCGCTGTATATTGGGATTCACGGTTCCCGACAAAGGATCCATCCGCATACAAGGACAGCAAGTCACCGGCGCATCAATCTGGAAACTGAGAACTCGCCTTGCCTATGTGGCCCAAGAACCAGACCTGGGAGCGGGTCGAGTCCGGGAAATTCTGGAACGGCCGTTTACCTATCGTGCCAATGCTCACCTAAGGTATAACTTGTCGCAGGCGGCGGAGCTATTCCGGGTTTTTCTGCTGCCAACTGATCTGATGGACAAGGATATCGCCACGCTTTCGGGAGGTGAGAAACAACGCGTAGCAGTGATTTCGGCCGTTTTACTTGCTCGGAACATTTTCGTGCTCGATGAAGCCTCTTCGGCCCTTGACAAGGCCAGCACGCAGGCTATAGGGGACTATTTTAGATCTCTAGATAGTCTGACAGTGCTTTCTGTGGCACACGATCCGGAGGGGTTCTCGTTCTTCGATAAGATTATCGAATTGCCTGGCGGCTCGGATAGGAATAAAAGTTGAACATTGTAGACATCAGTTTCTTGAGCCTTGCTAGCGGTTATTGTCTGTTCCTTTTTCCACTGGCTATCATGCTATGGTACCGCATCCCTATGATCCGCGACACTGCACTCGCAGTGGTGCGCATGACTGTCCAGCTTCTTTTCGTTGGGCTCTACCTGCAAGTAGTTTTCAATTTAAACAACTTTTGGCTCAACGGCCTTTGGCTTGTGATCATGATCGGTGTGGCCGACGCCTCTATCGCGCGCGGTTGCGGCCTGCGGCTTAGTCGATTTAGCGGCCCGCTGTTCTTCGCATTGCTCATGGGTACGGCTGTGCCCTTGCTTTTCTTCGTTGGCCCTATCCTGGGGCGCCCCCACTTGCTTGATGCCCAGTATGCTATCCCGATCGGCGGAATGATTCTGGGTAACTGCCTGCGAGCCGATATTATCGGCATCAGCAACTTCTACAAGACTATCAATAAAAGTGAAAAGGCGTTTTTTAATACTCTGGCGCAAGGAGCGCGCTTAGTGGAAGCGGCTCGACCCTTTCTGCGCGACGCCGGCCAGGCCGCCCTGGCTCCCACGATAGCGACCATGGCAACAATCGGGCTGGTATCTTTGCCCGGCATGATGACGGGGGTAATACTGGGCGGTGCTAACCCTATGACGGCCATTAAGTACCAAATCGCCATCATGATCGCTATCTTTTCCGGAACCGCCATCACGGTGGCCATGGCTATCTGGCTAACCATGAAAAGCAGCTTCACATCTTATGGGGTATTGGACCACCGGATCTTCAAGACATGAAACTTCATTGTTCTTTAAGCCGGCACAGTCTCCCGGCAATAAGCAAAATCGGCCGGTTCTACGTTGTCCATTTTTCTCCTGCAGAACGGTTACCCCACCCCTGTTGCTCTCCACATTGAATAGGTCGGCTTGACACAAAGACAAAATAAAACTGGATCGAACTTCCTCCTTTCGTAATAGACTCTCGGCCAGAATGAAAAAACGGTATCGGGATCGATCAGTACTGGATTTATCTCAAATCTATTGACGCTCCGGTGGGCATCCACTATATTTCTCCCCATTGGTTTTACCCATTCTGAAAAGGGTGTTGTTATGGAACAAGCGTTTTTACCCGCGGTTGAAGCTGTTTTTCGTGTTCTTTTAGGCCTCCGTTTTCTCAGCAGCGGCGTTAGTAACATTCGTCGGTGGCCCAATGCAACTCGTACTGCCGGCCTCGTATTTTCTCGAGGCACAACTTTTTTTGGCTTCGTGGCTACCACTTTAATGGTCACGGGAGGAAGCGGGCTTGCGGTAGGTTTTCAAACCCCTATCGCAGCCCTGATGCTAATCATTTTTCTCATCCCAACCTTTCAGGTACACCGCCGCCATCTCCAGGATATGCCGGATATTGTAGAAGTCATTAAAGCTAATCTCACAGAAGACGAGGCAAAAACTCGATTCCGGGTCATAGAGCGTCAGGCCACCCATTCCCATGAGATAGGATGGCAAACCAACGTGGTACTATTAGCCGCGAATCTTTTTTTTGTCGTTCGTGGTTGCACCGGCTTTGGATTGGATAGTCTGATAGAAGATTGGGTGATCCGTCTTCTTTAGGTCTCAGTCGGCTTCAGCATTCGGGTTTATTCACTTCGGGATTGCCAGATAAGCTCGGCTAGGGCGCGAGGGTATCGATCAATTCACGTGGCTCCACGCGTGATAAGAGCTGCGCACCAACGGCCCGGCTTCCACATGCCGAAAGCCGATTTTTTCCGCCTCTACCTGGAGCTCTTGAAATTCCTCGGGGGAGACGTAACGCTCAACCGGAAGCTGGCCACTAGAAGGCTGAAGGTACTGTCCCAAGGTAACGATATCACAGTTGTTTTCTCTCAAATCCTCTAAGGTAGCCCTGACCTCTTTAAAGGTTTCCCCCACCCCAAGCATTAATCCCGATTTGCTGAGGATCTCTTTGCGCATCTTCTTGGCAGCATGCAATAGTTCCAACGAGCGGGAATAAACAGCACCCGGTCTTACTTGTTTGTAAAGGCGCGGTACGGTTTCTATGTTATGGTTCAAAATATTGATCCCGGAGCAGACCACGGTTTCCAGTGCCCTACGATTTCCCTTGAAGTCAGGGATCAGTACTTCCACGCGGATCGCGGGATTCAGGGCCTTGATCCAAAATACAGTCTTGGCAAAATGGCTTGATCCACCATCGGGGAGATCATCTCTATCTACAGAGGTTACCACAATGTGATCCAGCCCAAGGTCCTTCACGACTAGACCTACATTGCGCGGTTCTTCTGGGTCTACAAGTGTCGGTTTACCTTTACTGATGGCACAGAAGCGACAGCCCCGGGTACAGATATCGCCTAGGATTAAGAATGTGGCCGTGTTATGTCCCCAACACTCCCCAATATTCGGGCAGCGTGCCTCCTCGCAAACGCTGTGAAGGTGATGATCCCTCAGAATCCGCTTGAGGCGGAGATAATTGAGGCTACCTGGGGCTCTAACTCTGATCCAATCTGGATGTCTTCGCGGCATATCTCCGTTAGCTCCGAATAACCAAATCTTTTTACAAAATGTTCGACAAACTGCGTCTTGACCTCCACCATAGAAATCTCTCGCCCAAGTTCCTGTTGGATCGAGGTCACCCCCGCCCACCACAAACCACAGGGAATGATCCGGTTGAAATAGGCGAGATTCGTGTTCACGTTCATCGCCAGGCCGTGATACGTGATGCCCCTCCTCACGGCGACTCCCATGGAGACGATCTTTCGCTTTTCAATCCACACACCTGTCCAGGGCGGCGTGCTTGTGCCGGTCAGTCCGAAGTCCTTAAGTGTGTGGATCGCTATAAACTCCAGATTTCTCAGGTAGCGGTGTACATCCTTTCTAAGCTTGGATCTAAGATCCAGTAAGGGATAAGCCACCAACTGACCCGGGCCATGATAGGTAATATCTCCACCACGGCTAGTGCGGTAAACGGGCACCTCCCCGGCACACAGGAGGTTGGACTCTTTTCCACCCCTCCCGATCGTGAAGACATGGGGATGCTCGACCAAAAGAAGGCTGTCTGGGAACTGATTTCTCTGTTTCATCTCCAACAGCTTCTGTTGAATGGACAGTGCACTGAGATAATCAAGCTGACCCAAGTCTCTATAGAGCAGCGTATTCATGGTTAGCGGATGGTGATAGAATACTTTCCCGCCTAAATGATCATCGAATCGTAGCGAGCATCAGATATTTTTACATCAAGTCTTGGATTAGGGCTTTGGCGGTTTCAGGAGCAATGCCCAAGGGCCGATGGGCGAGGGGACCACCTTCGGCCAGGACCGGTTCCAACTCGTGCAGCGTGGGAAGATCGTCTCGCTTCCAGAAAAGGCCGATGGGGATGACGTCACCCCACATATAGGCCCTTTCCATAGCCGAGTTAAAATCAGTTGGATCGTGACCCATATCTTCCAGTTTCCGGGTACGTTGTTTGAAAAAGTCATGGCTATTATCATGGTTGTAGGTCACGCACGGGCTAAAGGCATCAATGAGGGCAAAGCCTTTGTGCTGGATACCGCCCTTGATGAGTTCGACCAGATGTTTTACCTGACCGGTGTATCCTCTGGCCACATAGGTGGCCCCAGCCGCAATGGCGAGGGGGATCGGATTAATCGGGTTCTCCACGCTTCCCTGAGGCGTGCTTTTGGTCTTCATCCCCTTGATGCTGGTAGGCGAAATCTGGCCGGTCGTCAGTCCGTAGATCTGGTTGTCCATGACGATGTACGTCAGGTCGACATTACGGCGCATGGTGTGAAGGAAATGGTTTCCTCCGATGCCGAAGCCATCGCCATCGCCCCCGGTAGCTATGATCTTTAGCTCGTGATTGGCGAGCTGGGCCCCTGTAGCTACTGCCAAAGCGCGGCCATGCAACGTGTGCATGCCGTAGGCATGAATATACCCCGGCAAGTTCGAAGAGCAACCGATACCGCTAATGGTCATAACCTCATGTGGAGAGAGGCCCAACGCTACAATTGCCTGCTTCAGCGCGTTCAGGACACCAAAATCGCCGCAACCAGGGCACCAATCAGGGTCAACTCTGCCTTTCCAGTCTTTGACGGCCAGTTTTCCGTGTTCGGGTCTGGCCTTAACGGCATCGGGATTTTTAGTCTCTGCTTCGACCTTTAGTAGGCTCATGGTTTTCTCCTCAAACCGTAATTTCATGGACAGGTACGTATTTCTCAGTACCCCCAGCTAAAACCTTTTTCACACCCTCCACGATGTGATGGGGCATGAATGGTTCTCCGTCGTATTTGCGGATGTAGCCATCGGCCACGATGCTGGTTTCTGACCGTAGATACCGAGCGAATTGGCCACTATAATTGTTTTCCACAATGATGGTTTTTTTGCACTCCGAAAGGATAGAAATAATTGCCTGGGCATGAAGCGGCACAATCCACTTGATCTGCAAATTGTTAGCCGCGATTCCTTCTTCGGCGACAAGCTTCTCGATAGCCTCGCGGATGACACCCTCGGTCGAACCCCAGCCGACCAGCGTGACCTGCGCATTCGCAGGTCCGAACAGTTTCGGCGGTTCGAGCAGCGGTAGAATACCGTCCATCTTGCGCATGCGCTTCTCATGCATGGCTCGGCGCTTGTTGGTATTAGTGAGCTCATCGCTGATGAGCACACCGTCCTCATCGTGTTCATCGGTAGCGACGACGTGCACATACCCTGGCGTACCTGGGAGGGCACGTGGCGAGATACCGCTTTGAGTGATGTCAAAGCGTTTGTATTCCTTGTTGTCCGGCGGCGTATCACCGTTGAGTCCAATAACCTCACCACGGTCAATTGAGATATTGAAGTCCAACTCCGCCGGATCCACACTGGAACGGCCTTCAGAAAGCAGCAGATCAGACATTATAATGCCCGGGCACTGGAATTTATCCACGAGATTGAAAAGCTGCGGCACGGTTTTAAAGCAGTCGGGGATATTCGTTGGCGCGACGATGATTCGAGGGTAATCTCCCTGGCCGGCTCCCATCACCTGCCAAAGATCACCCTGCTCGGTCTTAGTGGGTACACCGGTCGCGGGCCCGGCTCGCTGGACATCGATGCAAACGACGGGAATTTCCATCATGGCTGCCGACCCAAGGGCTTCGCTCATGAGGGCAAAGCCACCCCCCGAGGTAGCGCACATGGCGCGACAACCGGTCTGCGCGGCCCCAATAGCCATGTTGATCACACCGATCTCGTCTTCCACCTGACGGACCATGATCCCCAACTCACGAGCATGACGTGCCATCCAGTGAAGTACACCGGTTGCAGGGCTCATGGGATAGGCGCAGTAAAAGCGCACGCCTGCAGCGGCGCCACCCATCGCAAGTGCCTGGTTGCCCTCGAAAAATGCCAGTTTGTTACCGGTGTCGGGCAGAGAAAAGGGAAACGGCTTGAAATGGGCATCCGCATATTGGTAACCCGACCGAGCCACACCAACATTCTCGGCAATCACCGCCTCGCCTTTCTTTTTGAACTGGACCGCCAAGATCTCCTCAAGCGTCCGGAACTCAACGCCCATCAAACGAAGGACCGCAGCCAGGGCAATGGTGTTTTGAACCAGATCACCCTTGATGCCAGGCGCCAGCTCTCTAACCGAAAAGGGGCAAAGCTGGACACCATCACTGGTCGTCCCTGGCTTGATCTTGTCGCTGTTGTATAGGACGGCGGAACCAGCCTGCATCAGCTTCAGATGCCGATTCATCGTGTCCTGGTTCAAGGGGACCAGCACGTCCAGCTTGTCGCCCATGCTGAGAACGGGTTGGTCACGGGTCCGAAGTGTAAGAAAAATATGACCGCCTCGAATGATAGACTGATAGGCATTGTATGCATTTAGGTGAAGCCCGTGGCGAACAAAAATTCGCGCCAGAATATCACCGGGGGTAGCAATCCCCTGGCCGGCTGCACCGCCTATTCCGATGGCAAGATCAATTTTACCCATGCCGAATCTCCTAGAAGATGATTACGCCGGTAAGAAAAATCCCAGCCCATGCTTTACCGTCACATCTACAATGGACTGTATCAAAAAAGGCCTCTGTCCTTCTCCCTATTATTGCCCCTTCTGATAAATTTTCAAGTTCTTTAAGCCTTATGTCACAAAACCAAAGAGAAGATTGACAGCAAACAGCTAGGACAGGTAATGTTCTCTTAATTTAAAAGCGGAGTCCCGACCTTTTATGTGGCAGTCATCGTTTACCATTCCGTGGTTTGTTCGGAAGGATCTGGACGGTTTTTTCGGTCTCATGATCGATAACCTTATCCAGTTGATTCTTATCGTCACGCTTTGTCACGAGCTCATTCATCTTCCGAACTCGACTATCTTCAGTCGCATCCTTCCCGGGGCTGCCATTTCGATCCTAATAGGGAACTTTTTTTATTCTTGGCAAGCACGTCAACTCGCCCGCGAGACTGGTAGGGATGATATAACCGCCCTTCCGTACGGGATTAACACGGTAAGCCTCTTTGCCTATGTGTTTTTTATAATGTTGCCTGCCTATCAGGAGACCAAGGATCCACTATGGGCCTGGAAGGTAGGGTTGGCGGCTTGCTTTTTCAGCGGCGTGATCGAAGTTCTGGGGTCTTTCATTGCCGAGGGCGTGAGGAGAATAACCCCTCGCGCCGCCCTGCTCTCCGCCCTGGCAGGTATTGCAATCACTTTTATATCCATGGATTTTACCTTCAGGATATTTGACAAACCCCTAATTGCTGTTGTCCCCATGGCCTTGATTCTTCTCTCCTATTTCTCTCATTACAGGTTTCCCCTTGGACTCCCTGGAGGGTTAGTGGCGGTACTGATCGGGACTGTTCTTGGCTGGGGCCTGGGAGGGATGGTTGCAGGATCGCAGCACGTAGAAGTTGCCTTTGAGCCTCCGGTTTTTACCGGAGGTTTTTTATGGGAAGCACTCTGGCAACCCGAGTTCTTGAAGTACTTTTCCGTCATCCTTCCCATGGGGATCTTCAATGTAATCGGATCACTACAAAATATTGAGAGCGCCGAAGCGGCAGGAGATCGCTACCGCACCTTTCCTTCACTCATGGCAAATGGCATAGGCTCCATTATCGCCTCCCTCTTCGGCAGTGCCTTCCCCACCACGATCTACATTGGCCACCCTGGCTGGAAGAAACTCGGAGCCCGTTGTGGTTATTCTGCGTTGAATGGGATATTCATAAGCCTCTTGTGTCTTACCGGAACCATTCAGGGAGTGCTCGCTTTCATCCCCCTTGAAGCCGGCATTGGTATCCTCCTTTATATTGGTATCATCATCGTCGCCCAGGCGTTTCAGGAAACACCGAAGGAGCATGCCCCTGCAGTGGCCCTGGGACTTTTTCCAGCCTTGGCCGCGTGGGGGCTCTTGATGATGGAGACGGGCATCAAGGCTACAGGCAAATCCCTTTATGACGTTGGACTCATGCCTTTTACCCAAAGTCTGGCCATCCATGGAATGATTTCCTTGGAGCGGGGGTTCATCTTGACCTCCATGATTCTTGCAGCCATTGGCGTTTGTCTCATCGAGCGGCAATTTCTGCACGCCGCTCATTGGTCCCTGGCAGCGGCTTTTTTTGCCTTCATTGGAATTATTCATTCCTATGAATTGACCCCGGGGGGCCTCACGACACGCTTCGCTCTTTTCGCAGCGCCCGATTTTACGGTAAGCTATTTGTTTTTATTTGTTCTCTTCCTAACCGTGGCTTGGTGGGAAAAGAAAAATAAAGGTTCCCGTAGCTAGCGAAAACATCTGACTGCCGAGAGGCAGGTGTTGACGTGGATCGTCACTGTATCATTGATATCTGCTGCATACCCGCCGCCAAGTAGCGTCGCAATCGGCACCTTGTGTTCTTTGCATTCCCCGAAAACCAGTTCGTCGCGTCTCCTGAGTCCCCCTATCGTAAGGCGTAGATCGCCCAACTGGTCTCCTTCAAAGGGGTCCGCCCCGGCCTGGTAGAGGACCAAGTCGGGTGCAAATTTCTCTAAAATCGCCGGTACCGCTTTTTCCAACCGGTTTATATATTCTTCGTCATCGACTCCGTTTCTCAAAGGAATGTCCCAACTGCTGTCCTCCTTCTCCGGGTAGAGATCACGCTGATGAATAGAAAAGGTGTAAACACTGGCATCGTCCTTAAAGATAAACGCAGTGCCGTTTCCTTGATGGAGATCGCAGTCGATGACGGCAACCCTGATTCCCTTCCGTTCCAGTTGCACCTTGCGCACGGCCACCGCCATATCATTAATGTAGCAGAATCCCTCTGCGCGATCCGGAAAGGCGTGATGGAATCCTCCAGCAAGGTTGATGGCGCAGCCTGTTTGGAGAGCCTCTTCACACGCACGCAGGGTTCCCCCGGCACCCAGACAAAAGGCTTGAATGATCGCCTCGGAGATGGGGAGTTCGGATGATTCGGTGCGCGGCGTCGAACGAGCACAAATCAGGTCTTCCACGTAGGCCGGCTCGTGTACGAGGAGGAGATCAGCCTGAGACACCGGGTCAGATCGAATCAGGTTCGTCCCAATGACTCCACGGCTGCAGAGTTGCCGATAGACCAGGCCGTATTTCTCCATCGGAAAGACATGGACTCCAAGATCCGCATAGTAGTCCTCGGAGTATACAAAAAGGGCGGGCATCAAAACCCTCCGTGGTACAACCCCCTCTGCCCTCTGCTTTCTTCCACTCCGACCTCAATAAAACGGAGCTCGGCGCCGGGAAACTGGTGATGGACCCTTCTCCGGATCTGCCCTGCGATATATTCTGCAAGTAACTCTGTGCTGGTGTTTGCAATAGGAAGAAGGATGACGTCCCGCTTCGGCAGAATGAGGCGTTGATTCTTATAAAGAACTTGAACTTCCTGCCGGTTCGGCCGGATTTTCAGAAAGGCGCTGTGGCTCTGTATGAGAGTGCGATGATCCAACTGGTCGCAGACACTTTTGACCAAGGGTTTGAACGTGATGAAGTCGAGCACCATCCCTGCTCCATCTAGATCGCCCTCAATGGTAACGGAGACTTGATAATTATGACCGTGCAGGGCCTCCCGCTTGGAACTAGCAAAGATAAGAAAGTGCGCTGAATCAAAGTTAAAGTAGTCTTTGTCTACTTTGATACTAAAGCGGCGAGACATGATAGGACGTTATCCAAAACAGTGTATTCTTGCAAACTGGACAGGGTTCTCCCGCCACAAGGGTGGTTCCAGGAGAGCGAAGCCATGGCCCCTGCAAGAGGTGATGTTTTTTCCTTGAGACCCCTAGGTTGTTCCTTCAGTGATTCGTCGGCGGAAAGTCTTCTCGCCAAGTGATGGTGAGTAGGAAATCTCTTTTGATAGAAGATCAGGTTTTTCGGTGTAAGCTTGCAACTGACGGCCGGACGGGTTACGTGAATGTTTATGACCCTCAGGGATGCGTTTGGACTTAAACATCACGGCATGCTTTCCCTCATCGGTGCCGGCGGCAAAACTACGACTCTCTTTCGTCTCGCTGACGAACTTTATCAAGACGGCAGTAAAGTCCTCATCACGACCACCACAAAAATCTTCAAACCCATGAAGCCCCATGTACACAGACTGTTTCTAGCCCGGGCGCTGGATGCCCTCCTGAGTGAACTTCAAAAGATGAAAGCTCCCGTGATTGTAGGAACCGGCCGGGAGCTAGATGACGCCGGCAAGCTCATAGGTTTACCACTGGAGTGGTTCGACACGTTGGCGATAAAGGGCGCAATGGACTGGCTTTTAGTAGAGGCAGATGGCGCGGCTTCGCGCCCATTTAAAGTACCTGCAGAACACGAGCCGGTAATCCCCGAGGGGAGTTCTCCCACGATCTGGGTCGTGGGCATTAAAGTGTTGGGACATCCCCTCACAGTGGAGTGGGTGCATAGGCCGGAAAGGGCATTGGCCTTGTTGGGGTTGGAACGGGAAACGGCGGTGACAGAGGATATAATTGTAAATCTCATAAAGAATCCTCGCGGGTGTCTCAAAGGTGTTTCGCCCGGAAGCCGGAAAGTCGGGCTTATCAATCAAGCAGATAGCGAAGACGAGGTGAAAAAGGCCGGCGATCTCGCTCACACGCTGATTCGGCATGGGTTCGAGAGAGTGGTTATTACGAGTTATCTTGACGACGATCCGGTTAAGGATGTGATTACTCAGTGAAGGGCAACAGGCAAGAGGTAACCGGCGCCAGTCAAGGATAGCGTTACGAAGGCCTTACCGTTTCTTGGTTATTACTGACAGTTGCCCGATGACTAGAACCTAGCACCTGCTTCTATATGATTTCCGGTATCGTACTGGCTGCCGGCTCAGCTAAAAGAATGGGGCAGCAAAAACTTTTCCTTGAACTACGGGGAAAACCCATTCTTCAGTGGGGTCTGGAGGCTGCCCTCTCTTCCGAGCTTGACGAAGTCATTTGCGTGGTTCGGGAGTTGAAACAGTTGCCTCAACGAGTCTCCCTGGAACACGTTAAGCTCCGCTGGATTACCAACGAAAGGGCCTCCGAAGGGCAGAGCACCTCCATCATCGCCGGTCTGAAGGCCGTCTCCCCGGATTGCGAGGCGGTTCTTTTCCTTGTGGGAGATCAGCCCTTAATAAGTACCGCGCTAATCAACGGGCTTATCCAACTCTTTAAAAAAGGCGCTCCCCTCATTGCCGCTCCGACTTTTCAAGGTCTGACCCGAAACCCTGTCCTGTTTCATAAAAACCTATTTCCCGATCTCCTGGAACTGACAGGTGACAAGGGGGCAAGAGGTCTGATTGAGAAATACCGAGACAAGGCCGCTTTTCTTGAATGGGCTGAGGAGAGCCCGTTTCTTGACGTGGATAACTGGCAGGACTACGAGAGGTTGAGGCGCTGAAATTTGTTCTTATCAGACCTTACCTTTCACTGCGATTTCGCATCGCTCCCTGCCACTTCTGATAGGTTCTTAAATCCAGCTCGCTTCTTCAATCCTCGTAGCCCACAGTTGATGTATGTTACCGCAGTCCTCGGGGAATTAAGCTAAAAGAGGTTCCCACAATACACTAGG